>JAEZCN010000133.1 GCA_023433515.1 Pseudomonadota bacterium | reverse complement strand
GGGTACGTCGCCGACGTCGTTGCTGAGCCGCAAGGCGGGCTATACCACGATCATCGGCGATCACCTGCTCGAACGAGAGCTCGGCGACGTTCCAGCTGGAACGTCGGCCGCAACTCGCTGACTGAATGCCTCGATGGCCTCGAGTACCTGCCGCTGGTTCGACTGGATCAGGTAGTGAGAGGCCTTCTGTAGTTCGAGGATCTGCCCCTTTTTCACACCGCTCCGGAAAAGTGCGATGTCCTTGCGCCGCTTCTCATCGCGATTTCGGCCGAGTTCCTCCAGCGCCGCCTTCAACTCCGCGTCGTTCGCGTCGTACCACGGCGGCAGCGGCCAATCGGGATCCTCGAACGCATAGACGGCCAGCGCCGGAATTTTTACCGCGCCGTAATCGGGTGGTTCGATGGCCGCCATGATGGCCTGCCGCGTGCGGTGGTCGATGGCCGGCGTTCCCGCGAGGAACGGCTTGTCGATGTTCAACGATGCGATGAGTTCACCTTCCGTCAGTCGCACGTGGCGGCGTTCGGCGATCAGTTTGCTCATGGCGGCGTAGTCGCGCAGCGCCGATGGCGGAATGGGCGGTTCGGGCGGGAGGATGCCGTTGAGCTCGCGCACGCGGCGGCTCACGCCTTCCGAGCGGTCGTAGGCGGCATCCAGGTACACGAGTCCGCTGAAGCGTTCCGCGTGATGGCCGCCCAGCCACGTGAGCTCGTCGCCCGCGATGGAGTGACCGACGAGCAGGACTTGCTTCAGCTCGAGGACATCCATGACCTGTAACACGTCCTGCGCGAGACGCGGCGTGTCGAAGCCGAAATCCGGCCTGCTGGAGAAACCGGTGCCGCGCCGCGTAATCGCGAAGACGCGATGCTTTGCCGCGAGTTGCGGCGCGAGCTCATCGAAGCTGTGCGCGGTCGCGCCCAGGCCGGGCAGCAGCAGTATCGGCGAGCCCTGGCCGCCGAAGTCGAGCACCTCGAGCTGCACGCCATCGTCGACCGTGACGGAAATGCTCTCGTGCGGCGCCGCGTCTCGCCACAGCGCCTGCTGGAACTGCCGGCTTCCGGCGGTGGGCAGCGGGCAGGTATCGGCGTCGCCGCCGAGGATGCCGGGCAATACCAGCGTTTCCTCGAGATGACCCGCGGCGATCCATGCGGTGACGACGACGTGGTCGCCGCCTTTCGCGAGGCGCGGAGACTGGATAGTCAGTTTGTGGCGCGAACCGAACGGCCAGCGTGCCCAGCGTGGCGAATAGTCGGCCGGCGCATGAACGCGGCTCGAGGGTATTTCCTCGAGCTCGGCGCTGATCTGCGCGGGTTCTTCGAAGCCCGTGAAGCAGTCGACCTCGACGTGACTGCCGGTGGCGTCGAGCTTCGCGGCGCAGTATCCGACTTTCGGAACGGGATGCCGGCGCCCGTCGACCGGCATGCGGAAAGGATGCGGCTCGAGCAGCGTGAGGTAGTAGCGCAACTCCAGCTCGACGTCGGGCTCGGCGCCCAGGCGCCGAACCGCTGCCTCGGGCAGCACCCAGGCATGCGACAAACCCACGCCGTCGTGATCCACGTTGTAGGTCGTCGGCCTCAATTCATACAGCGGCGCCGTGCCGGACGCCGAGTGGTACTCCGCTTCCACGTAGGCGAGTTTCACGCGCCAGTCCGGCGGCACTCTCCGGGGAGCAATGGAGCTCAGGAAGACGACCGCATCGAGACCGGACTCCCGCTGGTCTTCGAAGGTCCAGTTCGGCACGCTGACTGCCTGGCGCGCGGCGGTGAACGCGGGATCCTGGCCGATGTCCCGCATCCGCGTGGCGGGGAAACACGCGTTCGGGTTGTGCAGGTAGATAGGCCGTGACCGCTCGATCCGGGCGGCTGTCCCGGCGGGCGCAAGCGTGGTATGCGCCGCATACACGGGCTGCCAGGGGACGAGCCACATGGGCAGGAGCACCAGCAACAATGCCAGCAGCGCCGTTCCGCCGAGCACGATGCGCGCGGCCAGCACCTTGCGCCGCCAGTACACCAGCCAGCAGCCGAGCGCGAAGAGACCCAGGGAAATCACCGTGGCGGGAATGTAGGCCAGCCAGCCGAGACCGCCGAACAGCAATGCCTCGCCGATGGCGGGTTCCAATGGACCCGGTGCGCTCACGAACGGCGTGGGAACGACGAACGCGAGGGTGAAAATCGCGATCAACACGCCGATGCCCTGCACGATCGTGCGAGTGACGAGCGCGGTGAAGAGCACGATCGCCAGGACGAGCAGATAGACCGCATCTTCGAGCAGCAGGGCCATCTGCAGGGATTCCGCGAGCGACGCGCCCAGGAATGGACCGAGTGCAAGCGCGGCAATGAAACGCGAGAAGTACAGCACCCCGAGCGCCAGGATCAGCTTCGCGGCGAGCAGTTCGGCGCGAGGAACCGGCCGGCAGAGCCAGTCGTCCACCATGCTTACGACGGGGTCCGCCTGGAAGATCGCGAAGACCATGACCGTGCCGGCGAGCAGCAGTACCGGCCAGCGGAACATCGCCCAGGCCGTCGGCATCAATTCCAGCCGCTCGATGAAGACGTCGGCGCCGAACAGCATTGCGGCGAGCAGCAGCAGTGGATAGAGGCTGCGCAGGTCCTTCTTCAGGATGGCGCCCACGATTCTGAAATTCATGCTGGCCGACTCCGCTTGCGCTGCTGCATGAGCGCGTTGGCGATGGCGCGCAGCGACATCGGTTCGGATTCCAGCTGGATCGCGCCGAAGTGCCTCGCCAGTTCGCGGTAGAGCGCGGAGTCGTCCTGGTAGTGAGACGCGAAGAAGCGCAGCCGGTGACCTTCGATCTCGGGCAGCAGCCAGTCATGCGGCACCGGCCGTGGCAGCTCCTTGACCGCCGACAGGGTGACGTGCACTTCGCGGAAGCGTGACTGCAGGTTCTCGATCTCTTCCTGCAGCAGCAGCCGGCCGTTCTGCATGAACGCAACGTGGGTGGTGAAACTCTCGATCTCCGACAGTTCGTGAGAGGAGATCAGGACGGTGGTGGCCGCGGCCTGCTGGAGCAATCCGTTCACGACCTCGTCGCGCACCAGCGTATCCAGGCCGCTCAACGGCTCGTCGAGCACGAGTAGTTCGGGACGGTACGCGAGGGCGCCGACCAGCAGCGCCTTCATGCGCATTCCATGCGAGAGATGCCCGAGCTTGCGCGAGGGCGGCAGATCGAACTGCTCGCGGAGCTGTGCTTCGAGGGAACGATCCCACGAAGGGTAGAGCGCTCGCAGGTACTCGAAGTAATGCGCGAGCGAAAGTCCGGCCGGTAGCTTCTGGCTCTCCGACACGTAGCCGATCTTTTCGAAGTCCCGGGGCGCCAGTCGTTGCGACGGTGTGCCGAGCACGGTGACCTCGCCGCGGTCCGCTCGCAGGATGTTCATCAGCAACCGGATCGTGGTGGTCTTGCCCGCGCCATTCGGGCCGATGAGCGCGAACACCGCGCCCTCTGGCACCTGGAGGTTCAGATCTTCGATCGCCTCGAAGCGCCCGAACGTCTTCGCGAGGCCGCGTGTTTCGATGATCATCTGGCGTCACCCGACGGATTTGACATTGAGCCCGCGCAGCTCCGTCCAGGTGTCTTCGACGGCTCGTTGCACTTCGTCGAGGTCGGCCCCGACGCGCATGGCCTCCACGACCAGCTTTTCCACTTCGTCTTCGAGCAGCCGCTTGCGATCGCCCGTGCGCGCCTTCGGCGGCTGCGCCACGACGGTTCCGACGCCCGGCTGCGCGACCAGCCAGCGTTCCTGGATCAGATGCTGAACCACCTTGTGAGCGGTGTTCGGATGGATCTTGAGATCGAGCGCGAGCGCGCGAACCGAGGGGAACGCTTCTCCCGGCTTCAGCTCGCCGGCCAGGATGGATTTGACGGCCGCGAAGCAGACCTGGTCGAAGATCGACTCGCCGGGAACGAGCTTCAGTTTGAACGGGACCATGCACCCTCCAGTGTCACAGCAGTAATGTGACACATGGAGGGGTGATCCGTAAAGCTCAGAAGCTCGCCTTGAACTGCACGCCCCAGATGCGCGGCTCGTTGAGGAAACCCGTCAGGTTGTTGAAGTCGATCGCGCCGACCGCGACTTCCTCGTCCGTGATGTTGCGGCCGAACAGCGCGGCTTCGTACTTGCCGCCGCCCCAGTTGTAGCCGAGGCGCAGTCCCACCTCGAGGAATTCATTGCCCGTGAACTCGATGGATTCGTACAGGAAGAAATCCACTTCGCTGCGATACGACCAGTCGGTGTACGCGAAGATTTCGCCGTTGCCGACCGGGACGCCGTAACGCAGCGTGAGGTTGGCTATCCACTCGGGTGCCTGCGGCAGCCGGTTGCCGTCGATCACGGCCAGGCCACCTGCGATGGGATCCGTGACCGTGCACGCGAAGCACACGCCCACGGAGATGCCGTCGTCCTGGATCTCGGTGTCGTTGTAGCTCGCGCCCAGCGTCATGAGTAGTTGGGGTGTCAGGTAGGCCTGCACGTCGAGCTCTGCGCCCTTGCCGACGGTCTTGTCCGCGTTCAGCAGGCGCACCGCGTTGCTGGCGCCGCCCACGGCCGTGAGCTGCTGGTCCTCGACCTCGTAATAGAAGAGGTTGAAGTACACGCTGGCCATACGGTCCATGAGATCCGCCTTCACGCCCACCTCATAAGAGGTGTTCGTCTCGGGTTCGGCGACGGACTGATTGCCGAACGGTCCCGCCGGCTGCACGCTCGCGCCGCGGAAGCCCGTCGCCACACGCGCGTATAGATTGGCCGAATCCGTAACCGAAAACGTCGCGGAAAGGTCCCAGCTCACGTTGTCGTCGCTCAGGCTCGCGGTGGTCGGTAGCGAGGGGTCGGGGAATGCGAATCCCTCCGGCGTACCGGTCACGAAATCCTTCTCGTCGTTCGTGTAACGGACGCCCGCGCGCATTTCGAACGCATCGGAGAACTTGTAGTTGATCGATCCGAACAGCGCCCACGCCGTATTGGTCTGGTTCGCGCGCAGGTACTGGTTCTGCACGCCGCCGGCCAGGCTGTCGTAGGAGAAGAATTCGGTGTCGTAGTCCTCGTCGAAGTAGTACACGCC
>JAEZCN010000099.1 GCA_023433515.1 Pseudomonadota bacterium | reverse complement strand
TTCACGTTCGGCGCGAGCAGCGCCATCGCGGCGGGCAGGTACTTCTGCAGGCCCGCGATGTGCGAGAAGAACAGCGGCGTCGGCGTGCCGTCCGGATTCGAGAAGATGTTCTTCTTGGTCTTGGCGTCGACGATGCTCTGGTGAATGTGCATCGCGCTGCCGGGCTCCTTGGCGTGCGGCTTCGCCATGAACGTCGCGTACATCTTGTGACGCAGCGCGGCCTCGCGCGCCGTGCGCTTGAAGAGGAATGCCTGGTCCGCGAGATCGAGCGCGTTGCCGTGCAGCAGGTTGATCTCCATCTGCGCGGCGCCGTCCTCGTGGATCAGCGTGTCGATCTCGATGTCCTGGTCCTCGCAGAACTGGTACATGTCGTCGAACAGCGGATCGAATTCGTTGACCGCCGCGATGCTGTAACTCTGGCGGCCGGGCTCCGCGCGCCCGGAGCGGCCCACCGGGGGCTTGAGTGGATAGTCGGCGTCGATGTTCGGCTCGACCAGGTAGAACTCGAGCTCGGGCGCGACCACCGGCTCCCAGCCGCGCGTCGCGTACATCTCGAGGATGCTGCGCAGGACGCCGCGCGGCGCCATGCCGACGCGCCGGCCATCGGCGTAGAAACAGTCGTGGATCACCTGCGCGGTGGGCTCCGCCGCCCACGGCACGCGGCGCACGGTGCGCGAATCGGCCCTGAGGATGATGTCGATCTCCGCCGGGCTCATGGCCTTGTCGGTGTCGGGTGGATAGTCGCCGGTCACCGTCTGCAGGAAGATGCTCTCGGGCAGGCGCATGCCCTCCTCTTCGCCGAACTTCTCCGACGGCATGATCTTGCCGCGCGCGATGCCCGCCATGTCCGGGATGATCGCCTCGACTTCCGAAATGCCGTGGTCGCGGAGGAATTGCCTGATCTCGTTGGCCATGATCCGTCCTGTTCTCTTTTTCTAACTACTGGCCCGCTGGCGCGCGGCGCGGCCGAACTCGGCGAACAGCGCCTGCGAAAACGGGTTGCTCATCACCTTCCACTCGGGGTGCCACTGCACCGCGAGCGCGAAATTCGCCGCGTTCCTGACGCGGAACGCCTCGATCAACCCGTCGGGCGCGCGCGCCTCGACGGCGAGGTCCGGCCCGAGCCGGTCGACGCCCTGCCCGTGCAGCGAGTTGACCGTGATGCGGTCCGAGCCCGCGAGCTTCGACAACATGCCGCCGGGCTCGAGGACCACGTCGTGCGCCGGCGCGTACTGCACGTCGAGCGGTTGTTCCTTGTCTTCGCGATGGTCGTCGAAGCCTTCCACTTCGTGCACGCGCTGGTGCAGCGTGCCACCCATCGCGACGTTCATCTCCTGGAACCCGCGGCACACACCGAAGACCGGCATGCCGGTTTCGATGGCCCGCGGGATCAGCGACAGCGTCGTCGCGTCGCGATGCGGATCGTGCAGCGTGCCGGGTTCGCTCGGTGATCCGGCATACCACGCAGGCGCGACGTTCGACGGCGAGCCCGGAAAGAAGATGCCGTCCACGTGCGCGAGGATCTGCGCCACGTCGAGCGGCGTTTCGAGCACCGGGATCAGCAATGGCAGGCAATCCGCGGCCTGCACGACGGCGGCGATGTATTTTTCGCCGACCGCGTGAAAAGGATGCGGACCTATCATGCGTCGATCGGCGGGTATGCCGATGACGGGACGCTTGTTGCCAGCCATACGCGATTCACTCTGGCGCTGTCTATTATCTTCTACGAACCCTGATCCGTGACCCGGGCAGGGGTGGTCATTAGACCACAGCTTGGAGGCCTCCGGAGGACCGGGATGGCGGCCGCGAAAGCGCGCGCAAAGGGGCTCAATTCAGGGCCTTGCCCGGTTTGCTGCCCCGCGTGCCACGGGCATATGCTGCAGGGCCCGGCGCGGAATCAGCGTCGAAAATAATAAACACTGGGATACGCATGACGCCGTCCGATCTCGAGCTTGCGCGCTTTCTGGCGGACCATCCCGACGTCCGTTTCTTCGATGCGTACGTGAACGACCTGAACACCGTCGAGCGCGGCAAACGCATCGATCGCGCGGGCATGGCCAACATGTTCAAGCGCGGCCTGCCCCTGCCCGGCTCGATGTTCGCGCTCGACATCGAAGGCGGGACGGTCGAGGCGACCGGCCTCGGCTTCGCCGATGGCGACGCGGACCGACCTTGCATGCCGGTTCCGGGAACGCTGGTGCCGGTGCCGTGGCAGAACGACGTCGCGCAGGTGCAATGCCGGATGTTCGAACACGACGGCTCGCGCTTCTTCGGCGATCCGCGTTTCGTGCTCGAACGGCAGGTCGACGCGTTCGACGCGCTGGGCCTCACACCCGTGGTCGCGATCGAATACGAGTTCTACCTGGTCGACAGCGAGCGCACCGCGACCGGCATGCCGCAGCCTCCGCGCGGGCCACTCACCGGCCGGCGCGAATACCGCACGCAGATCAACTCGATGACCGATCTCAACGAGTACTCGCCGCTGCTCGCCGAGATCGACCGCATCTGCCGGCTGCAGAAAGTGCCCGCGACTTCCTCGCTCGCCGAGTACGGCCCGGGTCAGTACGAGGTGAATCTCGCGCACGGACCCGATGCATTACGCGCCTGCGACGAGGGGCTTCGTTTCAAACGCATCGTGAAGAGCGTCGCGCGCGCCTATGGCTGCGACGCGACCTTCCTGCCAAAGCCGTACGCCGACATGGCGGGCAGCGGATTACACGTGCACGTGAGCCTGCTCGACCGCGACGGCCGCAACATCTTCGCGGCACCGACACCGCACGAAAGTCCCGCGCTGCTGCACGCAATCGCCGGAACGTTGACCACGCTCGCCGACAGCATGGCCATCTGCGCGCCGGGCCCGAACAGCTATCGACGCTTCAAGGCGGAGGCCTACGTGCCGCTGCACCCGAATTGGTCGATCAACAACCGCGGCTCGGCGCTGCGCGTCCCCGCCTCGGATCCAGACAATCTGCGCATCGAACATCGGCTCGCGGGCGCCGACGCGAATCCGTATCTGGTCACGGCCTGGCTGCTCGCGAGCATCCGCCACGGACTCGCGCACAAGGTTGCGCCACCGCCGGTCATGACCGGCAACGCGTACGAACAGACAGGCGAGCCGCTGCCGCTCACGTGGAGCAGTGCGCTCGATCGGTTTGCCGCCAGTCCCTTCGCGCGGGAATTCCTCGGCGAGACTTTCGCTTCCTTGTTTACGACCGTGAAACGCGCGGAGCTCGAGGAGTTCAACTCGCACATCACGCCGCTCGAGATCGCGCGATACCTCGGTCCGTTGTGAGAGCCGCATGAGCACGCCCGATAGCCGCAACTACTACTACGCGAGCACGCCCGGCATGCCGCGTCGTGCGCCGCTGCTCGGCGAAGTGCGTGCGGACGTGTGCATCGTGGGCGGCGGCATCTCGGGTCTCTCGGCGGCTTTACATCTGCGCGAGCGCGGCTACGAGGTGGCGCTGCTCGAGGCACGGCATCTCGGGTTCGGCGGCTCGGGCCGCAGCGGCGGGCAATCGATATTCGGTTACGCCTGCGAACAGGACACGCTCGAAAAAGCCGTCGGCTACGCGGACGCGCGCCGCATGTGGGACATCTCGATCGAAGGCATGGAGTTGCAGCGTCAGCTCATCGCGAAGCACCGGATCGCCTGCGATTACGTGCCCGGACACATGATCGTCGGCCTGAAGCCGCGCCACGACGAGGCCCTGCGCGCCGAGGTCGACCAACTGCGCGACAAGTACGACTACCACTCGCTGCGCTTCATCGAGCGTGAGGAACTGCGCGGCATCGTCGCCACCGAGCGTTACACCAGCGCGCTGTACGACTCCAACGGCGGGCACCTGCATCCGTATCGTTATACCTGCGGGCTCGGCATGGCGGCCGCGGCCGCGGGCGTGTCCATCTTCGAAGACTCGCCGGTCACGAAGCTCGAAGTCGCGCAGGATGCGACGACCACCAACATCGTGCACACCGCTTCGGGCAGCGTGCATGCGAAGCAGCTCGTGATCGCGGGCGGCGCTTTGCTCGGCAATCTCGTGCCGCAGCTCGAGCGCAAGCTCATTTCCATCGGCACATACGTCGCCACGACGCAGCCGCTCGGTGAGGAACGCGCGGCATCGCTCATTCGCAACAACGCGGCCGTCGCCGACATGAACTGGATACTCGATTATTTCCGGCGCCTGCCCGACCACCGCCTGTTGTTCGGCGGACGTGTGAGTTACTCGGGCCTCGATCCATTCGACTCCGGCCGTGTGCTGCGCAAGCGCATCGCCGGGGTGTTCCCCCAGCTCACCGAGGCGCACGTCGAATACGCGTGGGGCGGATACCTCGACATCACGCCGAATCGCGCGCCGCATTTCGGCCGGCTCGGTCCGAGCGCGTATTTCTTCCAGGGCCTCTCGGGCCATGGCATGGTCATCTCGGGAATCGCGGGCAAGATCGCGAGCGAAGCGGTCGCGGGCAGCGCCGAACGATTCGACCTGTTCGGCAGACTCAAACACGCCGACTTTCCCGGCGGCGCGCTGCTGCGGCGGCCCGCGCTCGTGCTCGCGATGTTGTGGTACCGGCTGCGGGACATGATGTGAGCGCGCCGTTCGAGTTCGGCGTGTTCTTCGCGGCGTTGCCGCTGCTGATGTTCGCCGCCGCGGTCACATGGTTGCTGTCGGTCGCGCTGCGCAACGTGACGCTCGCCGAGCCGCTCTGGCCGCTCATGTTGTTCGCGGCCGGCGTCGTTTACGCGCTCGGCGCCGATCCGCGCGCGCCGCGCCTGTCGATCGTGTTGTGGCTGCTCGTGGGCTGGGCGATGCGCCTCGCCTGGCACCTGACCGCGCGTCACGCCGGCAAGGGAGAAAGCCGTCGATACGGTGACATGCGCGAGCGGCACTCGCCGCGCTTCGGCATCAAGAGCCTGTACCTCGTGTTCCTTCCGCGCGCGTTCGGCGCATGGATCGTATCGCTGCCGCTGCTCGGCGCGTTCGCGACCATCCGGCCGCTCGGCATCCTGGACTACGTGGGCGTCGCGCTTTGCATCCTCGGAATCCTCATCGAGACGGTCAGCGACCGGCAGCTCGCGCGTTTCGCGCGCGACCCGGCCAACGCCCATGCGGCCCTGACCTCGGGCCTGTGGCGATACTCGCGGCAACCTAACTACCTTGGCGAAGGCTGCGTCTGGTGGGGATTCTGGTTGATCGCGCTCGCCGCCGGCGCCTGGTGGTCGATCGCCGGGCCGATCCTGTTGACTATCTGGCTGTCCGGCCGGTGGATGCGCCGGCGGGAACGCCGGTCGGCAGAACCCCTCACCTGATGGCCCGCCTCGCCGGTGAGGCCGGTGATGCGGGTCAGGCCTGCTTTCGCTTGAGCCGCAGCGCCTCCACCACGAGCGCCAACGCCGGCGAGGACTGTCGGCGGCTCGGATAGTAGATGTGATAACCGGGGAATGGGACGCACCAGGCATCGAGCACCTGCGTCAGGCGGCCACGTTCTATGTGCGGCGCCACAGTGTCCTCGGGAAGATAGGCCACCCCGAATCCGGCGAGAGCCGCGTCCAGGATCTGCTTGCTCGTGTTGAAGACGAGCTGACCATCGACGCGCACGTTGATCTCGCGGTCGCCGCGTTCGAACTCCCACGCGTATATCCCTCCGTAAGTCGGCATCCGGAGATTGATGCAATCGTGACGAGTGAGGTCTCGAGGCGTCTTCGGCGGCTCACGGGTTTCGAAATAACCCGGCGCGGCAACCACGACGAAGCGGAAGTCAGGTCCAATGCGCACCGCGATCATGTCCTTGGCCACCTGCTCGCCCAAGCGCACGCCGGCGTCGAAGCGGTCCGCCACGATATTCGCGAGACCGTAGTCAACGGTTATCTCCACCTTCACGTCCGGATACTTGCGGAGCAAGGGTTGCAACTTCGGCCACAGGATCGTTTCCGTGACATGAAGTCCCGCGGTGATGCGCACGCTTCCCGAAGGCTTGTCACGCAGCGCTGTGAGCGCATCGAGCTGCGCCTGGATGTCCTCGACATGCGGCCCGACGGCGCTCAGCAGTCTCTGGCCCGCCTCGGTCGGGGATACGCTGCGCGTGGTACGGGTGAGCAGCCGCAAGCCCAGCCGGGTTTCGAGCGCGCGAATCGTGTGACTCAGGGCTGATTGGGAAACGCCCAGCTTCGCGGCGGCGCGCGTGAAGTTCTTCTCCCGTGCGACCGCCAGGAAGGCAACGATGTCGTTCAGGTTTTCCCGGCCCATTGATGAATCCGGCTCATGAGTCCTAGCTCATTGTGGCGGCTAATCTTCGGGCGGGCCAGCGCATAACCTATGCGTCGCTGAAAGCCCGAGGACTGAACATGAACATCGATCGTCGCAACCTGCTCCGCTCCGCCGCCTCGTTGAGCCTCGCATCGGCAGCGCTGGGTCCGTTCGCATACTCCACGACCGCTCCCGCCACTCCTGCTTCGCGCCTGACTGCATCCGATCGACGCAGGCTGGGGAAGCTCGAAGTGTCGAGCATCGGCCTCGGCTGCATGCAGATGGCCGGACCCATTTATGGCGCGCAGGTGGAGCGCAAGGACATGGTCGCGCTCGCCCGCAGCGCGGTGGATCTCGGCGTGACGTTCTTCGACACCGCGGAGAGCTACGGTCCGTTCATCTCGGAGGAAATTCTCGGCGAGGCTTTCGAAGGAATCCGCAACCAGGTGGTCATCGCCACCAAGTTCGGTTGGAACATCGATCAGGAAACCGGCAAGCGCCTCGAGGGACTCAACAGCCGGCCGGATCACATCAAGCGCGTCGTGGAAGGAATGCTGCGTCGGCTTCGTACCGATCGCATCGACCTCCTCTACCAGCACCGCGTGGACCCCAACGTGCCGATCGAGGACGTCGCGGGCGCTGTCAAGGATCTGATCGCGCAAGGCAAGGTTCTCCACTTCGGCCTGTCCGAACCCGGCATCAAGACGATCCGGCGCGCGCATGCCGTGTTACCGCTGGCCGCGATCCAGAACGAATACTCGATGGTCTGGCGGGGACCCGAGGCCGAAGTCCTGCCCCTGTGCGAGGAACTCGGAATCGGCTTCTGCGCGTGGAGTCCGCTGGGCATGGGTTTCCTGACGGGAACGATCGACGAGAAAACCCGCTTCAACGACTATCGGTCGACGACGCCGCGGTACTCGCCCGAAGCATTGAAGGCCAACGTCGCGCTCGTCGATCTCGTGAAGAGTTGGGCTGCGCGCAAGAAAGTTTCCGCGCCGCAATTGGCACTCGCCTGGCTACTGGCCCAGCGGCCCTGGATCGTTCCGATCCCCGGCACCACCAAGCTGAGAAATCTGCAGTCGAATATCGGCGCCACGTCGGTGCACTTCTCACCGGATGAGCTGCGCGAACTGAATGCCGCGGTTGCCGGAATAAAGATCGAAGGTGACCGGCTGTCGAAGCCATCGTTGGATATGACCGGCGTCGAGGCGCCGCCGAAGCGGGAGTGACGGCACCGCGCCCCGGCCGGCAATCGCCGGCCGCAATATGCCGACTACGTCTTGAAAACGAACGCTTTTTTGCCTGGCCTGCACCAGAAATGACCTAAAGACCGCCCTGTTCTGGGCCGATAACGGCGGGTGACACCCGGAGCCATGCCCGGGCAATGCAGGAACCCAGTGACAGAGCCGGAATCAACAACGCGCGAAGCCCGTGCCCGTGAGGTGCGTCACGAGGTCGTGACCCAGCTCACGCTCTCGGCGCATCGCACGTTCCAGCTCCTGTTCGCGCTGCAATGCGTGGTCGCCGTCGTGCTCGCCTGGAACGGCGCGCTGCCGGGCGACTCGCGCGTGATCATCACGTTGCTGGCTTCCGCGACGCTCACGGTGCCGACGCTGCTCTTCATCTACGCCGCGCCTAGCACCCAGTGGATCAAGCATTGGGTCGCGATCGCGCAGGTCGCCTGGTCGATGCTGTTCATGTGGCTGCTGGCCGGGCGCGCCGAGGCGCAGTTCCATCTGTTCGTCTCGCTCGCGCTGCTCACCTTCTACCGCGACTGGCGCGTGCTCGCGACCGCGACGGCGGCCGCGTTCGCCTATCCACTGTTGCGCATCCAGCTGCTGCCGGCTTCCTATGTCGTCGGCCCGTCGGCCTGGATGCGCGTGCTCGAACAAGGCAGCTGGATCGTCGCCGAATCCGCACTGCTACTGCTCGCGATCCGCCAGAGCCTGCGGATCGTGGCGCGCTTCGCCTGCGACGCCGCGCAGCTGCACGTCGCGAACGAGGCCAACGCGCGCGCCGTCGAGGCGCGGGAGGCGGAACTCGCGCACAGCCGCGAGCAGTACCGGCTCATATCCGAGACCACGCGCACGATTCCATTCGAGCTCGAGCTCGCGAAAGGACGCTTCGCCTACATCGGTCCGCAGGTGGAGAAGCTGCTCGGGATTCCCGCGACGCGCTGGTCGGAGGCGGGTTTCATCGATGAGTTGTTGCCCCGCGAGCGCGAGCCGAGCGCGCGCCATGCGCTCGACGAGGCGGCGCCCGGACCGCTCGAGACATCCTGCTCGGTCATCGGCGGCGACAGCCGCGCGATCGAGCTGCGCTGGATCATGAACTGCGAGTCGCGCGACGGCGCGCGCATCCTGCGCGGCTTCATGATCGACGTGACCGGGTCGCGCCGCCCGATCCGAGACTCCTCGCAGGAGCAGAAGCTCGAGTCCGTCGGCCGCATCGCGGCCGGAGTCGCTCACGAGATCAACACCTCGGTGCAGTTCATCTCCGACAGCGTGCGCTTCGTGCGCCATGCGCTGCGCGACGTGCCACACGCGATCGCCGACTACCGCGCGCTCGCGGCCGGCGTGTTCTCCGGGCGCGACGTCACCGCGGCGGCGAAGAAGGCGAACGAAACCGACGAAGCGGCCGACGTCGACTATTTCCTCAAGAACGCGCCCGACGCGCTCGACCGCGCGCTCGAGGGCATCGACCGCGTCGGTTCGATCGTGAAATCGATGACCGAATTCGCGCATCCGGACACGCGCAACGAAACCGACGTCGACGTGAACCGCGCGGTCACCACGACGCTCAACATGGCGCGCAACGAATACAAGAGCGTCGCCGAGCTCGAAACCGACTTCGGCGTGTTGCCGCCGGTGCATTGTCACGCGGGCGACGTGAACCAGGTGGTGCTCAATCTGGTGCTCAACGCCGCGCACGCGATCCAGGACGTGGTCGATGGCACGAGCCGCAAGGGCCGCATTACCGTGCGCACCCGCGCGATCGGCGGTTACGTCGAGATCTCCATCTCCGACACCGGCAACGGGATTCCCGAATCGGTGCGCGGGCGCATCTTCGAGCCGTTCGTCACGACCAAGGAGGTCGGACGCGGCGCCGGCCAGGGCCTCGCGCTGTCGCGCGGCATCGTGGTCGAAAAACTCAAGGGTTCACTCCATTTCGAAACCGAAACGGGCAAGGGCACGACCTTCTTCGTCCGTCTCCCCGTGTCCTCCACCAGGCAGGCTGCAGCATGACTTCCCCTTCCCTACACGTCTTATTTGTCGACGACGAACAGGCCATCCTCGACGGCCTGCGCAATTCCTTGCGCAAGGAGCGCAAGCGCTGGGAGATGACGTTCGCGCTCGGCGGCCAGCAGGCTCTCGACGCGATGAAGCAGACCCCGGCGGACGTCGTCATCACGGACATGCGCATGCCTGGCATGGATGGTGCCGAGCTGCTGCGCCACATCCAGCGCGACTATCCGGCCGCGGCGCGCATCGTGTTGTCGGGCCAGGCCGAGCGGGAGGCGATCATGCGCGCGCTGCCCGTGACTCACCAGTTCCTGCACAAGCCCTGTGACGGCGAAACCCTGCGCGCCGTCATCGAGCAGACGCACGCGCTGCACAAGCTCATGCAGAACCCGGCCCTCACCGCGCTCGTCGGCAAACTCGAGCGCATCCCGGCCGTGCCGACCACCTACACGGAGCTGTCGCGACTCGCGCAGGATCCGAAGGCCGACAGCGCCGCGTTCGCCAAGGTCATCGAGATGGACGCGGCGGTGTGCGCCAAGGTGCTGCAGCTCGTGAACTCGGCGTATTTCGGTCTCGGCCAGAAGATCGTGAGCATCCGCCCGGCGGTCACCTATCTCGGCGTGGAGATCATCAAGTCGCTGGTGCTGGGCTCGAGCTCGTTCTCGGACAAGGCCATCAGCGAGGTCAAGGGATTCTCGCCCGACCGGCTCCAGCATCATTCGATGCTGACCGCGCTGCTCGCGAAGAAGATCGTCGGCAATCCGCAGCTCGCGGAGGCCGCGTTCACCGCCGGCCTGCTGCACGACATCGGCGCGCTGGTGCTGCTGCATGCCGCGCCGCCCGACTACATGCGCGCGCTGGAACGCAAGCGCGAGCTAGGCGGCGACAGCGCCGCGGCCGAGCGCGAGATCTTCGGCGTCACGCACGCCGAGGTCGGCGCCTATCTACTCGGACTGTGGGGCATCCCCTTCCCGATCGTCGAGGCCGTCGCCTTCCATCATCGCCCGCACGAGGTCGCGCCCGAGTCGCGTCAGCTCGTGACCGCCATCCACATCGCGAGCGGCCTGGTCGAGGAGATGACGGACGCGGACGGACAGGCACGCCAGCCGGGCTCGAATATCGACAGTTCGGGCCGCATCGACGTGTCGTTCCTGCGCGAGGCGGGTCTCGAAGAGGCATTCAAGAAGAGCCGCGCCGAAGCCGAAGCCTTGTTGGCCAAAACCTCCTGACCCGCTACATTGACGCTCCTTTCAAGGGGGCGTCGATGACCATCGCGAAATATCCGGTCCGGAAGCTGGCGGCCGTCACCGCTTCGGTCGCCGCGGGCGCGCTGGCCGCGCTCCTGCTGCCGATGAACGCCGGCGCGCAGAAGGCTCCCGGCAAGGACAATGGCGCCGCGGCCGCCGCCAGGTCGTTTCTCGCCTCGCTGCCCGCCGACATGCGGGACAGCACGCAATTCCCGTTGAACTCGGACGAGCGCCTCGCCTGGCACTTCGTGCCGAAGGACCGCGTCGGGGCTTCGCTGCTCGAGCTCGACGACACGCAGAGCGAGCTGATCGGCCCGCTGCTCGCGAGCGCGTTGAGCCCGGAAGGGTTGCTCAAGGCGCGCGACGTGATGAAACACGAGAACATCCTGCGCCGCATCGAAACCGCGGCCGGCGCGCCGCTCGCCTCCTTGCGCGATCCGGGCAAGTACCACACCACGGTTTTCGGCGTTCCCGCCACGAACGCACCCTGGGCCTGGCGCCTCGAGGGACATCACCTCTCCATCAACGTGACCCAGATTCCCGGCCAGCCGCCGGTGATCGCGCCGCTGTTCATCGGCGCGAATCCCGCCAGGGTTCCGGATGGCGCCGAGGCGGGTTTCCGCATGCTCGCCGACGAAGAGGACCTCGCGCGCGAGCTCGTCACGATGCTGCCGGCGGAGCGGCGCAAAATCGCGCTGATACGCGACACCGCGTTCGCCGACATCCTCACGGGCAACGATCCGAAGGTGAAACCGCTCGAACTCGCCGGCCTGGCGGCGGCCGACATGAATGCGGCCGAACGCACGCAATTGAGGCGCCTGCTCGAGGTGTATACCGGCCGCATGATCGAACCCGCGGCGCAGGATGCGCTGGCTCGCATCGAGCGCGCGGGATTCGAGAAATTGCACTTCGCGTGGGCAGGCGGCATCGAAACCGGGCAACCGCACTACTACCGGATCCACGGACCCACGGTGCTGATCGAGTACGACAACACCCAGAACGACGCCAACCACATCCACACCGTGTATCGCGACCTCGAGCGCGACTTCGGGGGCGATCCGCTGCGGGCGCATTACGAACCTGCCTATCGAAATCATAGGCATTATCGAATGGCCGCCACCACGCCGGGTCGTTAGACTCGGTGCATATCGCTCAGGAGTGACCGCCATGGCCAGGAAGAACACCGCGACCGCCGTCGCCGCGCCGCAGATCGACATCGGCATCAAGGACAAGGATCGCGCGAAGATCGCGCATGGCCTGTCGCGCGTGCTGGCCGACACCTACGTGCTGTATCTCAAGACTCACAACTTCCACTGGAACGTGGAAGGCCCGATGTTCAACACGCTGCATCTCATGTTCATGGAGCAGTACACCGAGTTGTGGAACGCGCTCGACGCCGTCGCCGAACGCATCCGTTCGCTCGGATATCCCGCGCCCGGCACCGGCCGCGAGTATTCGAAGCTCGCGTCGATCGAGGAAACCGAAGGCGTGCCCGAGGCGATGGAGATGGTGCGGCTGCTCGTGACCGGTCACGAGGCCGTTGCGCGCACCGCGCGCGAGGCCTTCCCCGCCGCGGAGAAAGCCGGTGATGAATCGACCTGCGACCTCCTGACGCAGCGCCTGCAGATCCACGAGAAGACCGCGTGGATGCTGCGCAGCCTGCTGAAATAGGGACATTCCTCGTTTCCTGGCAAATGGGGACAGACCTGAAGTCAACGCTCGCGGCGGCCCTCATGGCCGCCGCGCTCATTTGCACATCCGCCAGCGCGGCGGACCCGCCGCGGTTGAAGGTCGCCCTCACCTTCGACGACCTGCCGATCAACGGCACCTTGCCGCTCGGCGCCAGACAATCCGACTTCGCCCGCGACACGGTGCGCGTGCTCGAGAAGCACCGCATCCCGCCGTCCCACGGCTTCATCAACGCCAACAAGCTCGAGCGCAATCCGGATGGCGCGCTGGCGCTGCGCATCTGGATCGAGGGTGGCCATCCGCTCGCGAACCACACGTACTCGCACATCGACCTGACGAAGACTCCGGTCGAGGAATTCCAGCGCGAGATCCTGCGCAACGAGCCCGCGCTGATGCTGCTGCAGCCGCGCAAGCGCGACGACGTGAAGTCGTGGAAGTGGTTCCGGTATCCCTACCTGCACGAGGGCGACACGCTGGAGAAACGCCACGCGATCCGCGCCTTTCTCGCCGAGAACGGCTATCGCATCGCCCAGACGACGATCGACTTCGAGGACTACCTGTGGAACAGCGCGCACGCGCGCTGCTGGATGAAGCAGGATGCCGAGTCTCTCGCGTGGCTGCGCGACAGCTATCGCACCGCCGCGCGCGAATTCATCCGCATGGACCGGGACAATTCCCGCAAGGTGTTCGGTCGCGACATCCACCACGTGATGCTGCTGCACCTCGGTTCGTTCAGTTCGCACATCCTGCCGGACCTCTTCAAGATCCTCGACGAGGAAGGCTTCGACATCGTCACACTCGAGGAAGCGCAGCAGGATCCGATCTACGACTACGATCCGGACATCGGCCACCCGCGCGGTGGCACGTTGACTGAACTCGGGATGCAGGCGAAGAACGTTCCCTGGCCGGCCGACGCGCCGACGAAGCCGCGCGAGCGCCTGAACCAGATCTGTCGCTGAACGTCCGCGGGGATCGGCTAACTAGCGGCGCTTGCGCACTGCGAGCGCGGGCTTGCTCACGCCCTGCAGGCCGGCGAGTCTCAGCGTCGTGAGCAGCAGAACCTGCGGACCTTGCCACGCATTCACGTGTTCGTACCATTCATCGTGCGAATGCGCCATGTCGCCACGGCCGCCGCCGTTCATCGTCGCGGCCGGGATGCCGAGACCCAGCGGCACGTTGCTGTCCGTGCTCGCCGCGCGCAGCAGCGGCTTGGGAAGATCGAGCGCGAGATATGCGCCGACGGCCGCATCGACCAGCGTGGTGTCCGTGCTGCGCGCCGAGGCCGGCCGGTCGCCGATCAGCTTGCGCTCGGAAGTCACTTTTGAAGTAGTCAGCGCGGAATCGACCCGCGCATTTTCCGCGCGTACCGACTCGTCCACCGCGGCGAGGATGCGTTCCTCGAGCTTCGCGAGCTCAGCGGCGTCGTTCGAACGGATGTCGACGCGCATCGTCGCGGCCGCGGCGATCGACGTGACGCCCGTACCGCCGCTCGCCACGCCGACGTTGAATGTGGTCCTGGGATCCTCAGCCACCTCGAGCGCGGCGATGCGCGCGATCGCGCGGCCCATCGCATGCACCGCGCTCGGATTGCCGAAGTTCTCGAAGCTGTGGCCGCCCGGGCCGGTGAACGAGATCTCCCAGCGCCGGCTGCCGGTCGCCTGGTTCACGATCTCGGAGCGGCCCTCGTGGCGCGGCGCGTCGACGCCATCGACGGAAATGAAACCGTCGATGCGCGGATTGTCGCTGAACAGGGCCTTCACGCCCCTGAGATTGCCGAGCGCTTCTTCGCCGACGGTGCCGACGAACCACACGTCGCCCACGGTGCGCAGATTGGCCGTCTGCATCGCGCGCGCCAGCGTCAGCAACGCGGCCAGGCCGCGCGCGTCGTCGCTGATGCCCGGCGCGTGGTAGCGCCCGTCCTCCTGCTTCACGGTGAGGTCGGTGCCCTCGTCGAACACCGTGTCCAGGTGCGCCGACAACACCAGCAGCGGGCCCTTGCCTTTCGCCGTACCCGGCCGCTTCGCGATCACGTTTCCCGCGGCGTCGATCGACACGTCGCGCAGGCCGATTTCCCGCAGGCGCGCCGCGAAATCCTGCGCGCGCACCGATTCCTTGAACGGCGGCGCGGGAATCTGCGTGATCGCGATCTGCTCCGCGAGCGTGCGCGCGTCGTCGTCGCGCAGTAACCGCAGCGCCGACTCGACGCGGGAGTCCGCGAGCAGCGATTCGAACTCGCCAGCCGCGCACACTGGCGACGCGAGCAACGCGGCTGCGAAAAGTGCCGGGATCTTCATGTAGCTAGGCCCCGTCCGGATGAGCCGGTTTTCCCGTAGCGGCCGAGACGTAGATAGCACGGACCAATGCCACCGCCTTGCGCGCCTCACGCCCCTCGATGAAGAACGGTCGATGCTCGTTGATGCCGTCGATGAAATCCTGGATCTGCCGCAGGTGACCTTCGAACTTGATCGCCATCGGCGCGGCCGCGCCCGAACCCATCGCGCCGCTCTCGCGCGTCGCCCGGATCTTCTCGTCCTCGGGCCGCGGCTCGCGGAAATCCCAGCGCGTGATGTCGTCGTCCTCCATCACCGCCGAGCCGTTCTCGCCGCAAATTTCGATGCGGCGCGCGGACCCCGGCCACAATGCGGTGGACGCCTCGATCGTGCCGAGCGCGCCGCTGCCGAACTTCAGCGCCGCGACGGCGGTGTCCTCGGATTCGATCCGGTGCACTCTCTGCGTCGCCCACGCGTACACTTCGACCGGCATGCCCGCGAACCATTGCAGCAAGTCGACGCCGTGGATCGCCTGGTTGATCACCGCGCCGCCGCCGTCCTCTGACAGCCGGCCTTTCCAACCGGAGTAGTACTCCTTCGTGCGGTTCCACTTCACGTAGCAACTCGCGAGCACGATGCGGCCGAAGCGTCCCGCATCGATCGCCGACTTGAGCTGGCGCGCGGCGTCGCCGAAGCGCGCCTGGAAGATGGAACCGACGCGTACGCCGGCCTTCTCCGCCTCGCGCAGGATGTGATCGGTGCCTTCGACCGTCGAGTCGAGCGGCTTCTCGATCATCAGGTGTTTGCCCCTGCGGATCGCGGCGAGCGCGGGCTCGAGATGCAGTGCGGACGGTGTCGTGATGCACACCGCGTCGAGTCCGGGCTGCTTCATCAATTCGTTGACGTCGTCCGTCGCGAAGCCGATGCCGTGTTCTTTCGCGAAGGCCTCGGCGGTGGCGCGCCGCCGACTGCAAACACCCACGAGCCGGCCGCCGCGCGCCGCGGCGACCGCGCGCGCGTGGAAGTGCGCGATCGCGCCCGCGCCGATGAAGCCGAAACCCAGCTCGCGCTCGCTCACGGGTCGCGCGCCAGGGCCTGCGGCGCGTTGTGATAGACGGCGTCGCGGAAGGTCTTGTGCAGCGGCACCCCGCCGAATGGCCGGTATTGCGTGAACAGCACCGCGACGATTTCGTAGACCGGATCCACCCAGAACAGCGTGTTCGCCGCGCCGTCCCAGAAGAATTCGCCGACCTGGCCGGAGGCTTCCTTCGCATCCTTCGGCGGCGCGGTGCGCACCGCGAAGTCGATGCCGAAGCCGACCGAACCCTTGCCAGGCAGCCAGGAGACGTTGACGAGATCCTTCGGCAAAGCGTCGGTCGCCATGAGCTGCACGGTTTCCGGCTTGATGATGCGCGCGCGCACGAGCTTGCCGCGGCCCGCCAGCATGCGCGCGAACTTCATGTAATCGTCGATGGTGGACACGAGGCCGGAGCTGCCGGGTTTGAACGGCCATTCGGCGCCGTTGTACTTGTACGCCTCCTCGTCCGGCTGGCGCGTGAACGTGCCGTCCGCGTGGCGGATGTACATCGCCGCGAGATTCGCGCGGTCCGGGTCCGTCGGCAAGATGGTGTGGCGCGTGCCGTTCATGCCGAGCGGCTTGAAGATGTGCAGGCGCAGGTACTCGTCGAACGGCACGCCGGAGATCTTCTGCACGAGGTAGGCCTGAACGTTGACCGACTGGCTGTACAACCAGCGCGTTCCGGGTTGATAAACCAGCGGAACCTGTCCGATCTTCGCCGCGAACTCCGGCAGCGTGTTGTTGTAGTTAGCCGGGTCGAGCTCGCGATAGAGGTCGCCGGCCGGCGTGCGGTCCTCGTCGCCCGCGATGATGCCCGCGGTGTGGCGCAGCAGGTCGCGGATCGTCGGCTTGCGCCGCGGCTCCTCGTAGATGGGCTCACCGGCCGGATCCGTGCCGGCGTACACCTTCAGGTTCGCGAACTCGGGCGCATGCATCTCGAGCGGGTCGTCGAGGCCGAACTTGCCGCGCTCGTAGAGCCGCATCAGCGCGACGCCGGTGATCGGCTTGGTCATCGAGAAGATCTGCACGACGGTGTCGCGCGTCATCGGCTCCTGGTTCTCGCGGTCGGCGTAACCGAACGCGCCGAAATAGGCTTCCTGGCCGCGCTCGTAGACCAGCGCGGAAACACCGATGAGCTGCCCGCTGTCGACGAGCGGCTTGAGCGCGGCATCGATGACAGCCGGGTCGACCAGCGGCGGTCGCGGCTCCGGCGTCGCGATCGCGTTGGGTGGCCCCTCTTTGGACACGGGCGGCTGCGTGGCGGATCTGGCGTCCTGCGCCAGGCCCAGCAAGGGCATGAAGGCCATCGCAACCGTCATCATCCACTTCATTGGTTCGCTCCTGTCGTTTCTCCGGGCATCGCGGGGCAGCCGACGCGTTCCAGCGCCAATGCCACATCGTCGATCCACAGATCCTGGTCATTGGCCGAATCCATGTATCGCTCGAAGCCCATGTACAGACTGTTGAATTTCGGCGGCGCGCGCCACTGTCCGTCGAGGTCGTTGCCGAGGCACTGCGCGGGAGCATCGGGACGGCCGTTGATCACGTGCACGGCTTCGCGCCCGTCGAGCCACAGCCGCATCTCGTTCGTCGCGACCTTCATGTGCCATTCGACGCAGGCCCAGCGGCGCGTCGGCAGCACGAGGTCGGTGTGCCGCTTGCAGTCCGTGGTCACGGGCGGCGTGGTCTCGAAGTTCGCCATGAGCCCAAGGCCACCGTGTTGCTGGAACGCGTAGCGGTAGATGGGATTGTAACGGTCGTCGGCGGAACGGCCCTCGCCTTGCAGCAACGTCCATTGCACGGGAGGCGCGCCCGGCAACGCTTCGGGTGAGGCATCGAGCCACACCAGTGCGCGGCCATACATTTCGGGCTGCAGCGCCGGCAGCGGGCCGGCGAGGTGGATGGCGACGTAGCCGCGCCGATATCTTGCGCCGCGAGGATTATGGATGTGCAGCGCCTGATTCCCGCTGAAGGCGTGCTGGCTATCTACCGCGATCACCGCGCCGGTCTTGTAGGTTTCTTCCTTCCAGGGGGCGCCGGGGATTTGCCCGGCGGGGTGGGATTCGAAGTCGTCGGTAAAGATGGGCTGGGCGATCGAGGCGAGAGGAGAAAAAATCAATAGACAGGTCGCGGCTGAGGGTGCAGCCCCCGTTTTGCTTCGCAAAATGGGGGCAGCCCCCTTCACGGGAAGGCCACCGCGATGATGCGGTACAACGCATCCAGCGTCGGCATGGGCACGCCCACTTCGCGGGCCTTCGTGAGGGCGAAGCCGAGTGTCTCCTCGTATTCGAGCCGGCTGCCGCGCAGTACGTCCTGCTGCGCGGACATGCGGTGCTCGGGCGACGTGTCGAGAAACTTCTTGCCGATGTCCTGGATGATCTTGATCGCTTCGGCATCGGTACCGTGCGCGATGCTCGGCACCGGCAGCGGCGGCATGTCGACGAGTTCGATGTCGAGCGCCCTCGCGAGCGCGGCCGCCTCGCGCACGATGCTGACGATCACGGACGCGCTGCGCTCGTCCATCATGTATTTCCACGTGATCTGCCGCGTGAGTACCGCGAGCGGGAACGACGCGATCCAGCCGACGTACTTCGACCACTCGCGCGTGCGGATGTTGGACGCCGCCACGCAGCGCACGCCGGCCGCATCGATCGCCGCCGCCAGCGCGTCGGCGCGCGGACTCATTCCGCCCTTCTCCTCGCCGATGTGCAGGCACACGTTGCGCGTGAACTTCACTTCGCCGTTGGCCAGCAGTTCGCCCGAGAAATCCGCCATGCAGCCGAGCACGCGCGAATAGCCGAAGGCGCGCGCGAGCAACTCGTTCTTCATGACGCCGTTCTGCACGGAGAACGCGTTCTCGATCCCGAGATGTCTGAGCGAATCGATGGCCTGCGCGGTGTCGATGGCCTTCGTCGCGATGATGAGCGTGCCGGTGTCGAGCAGCTTCTTCGGATCGTCGATGACCGGGCAACGCGCCTTGATGTCCGACAGTCCGTTGAGCACGAGGCCCTGGCGCTGCAAGGTACGCGCACGTTCGCCGCGCGCGATCATCGTTACGTCGTGGCCCGCGCGAGTGAGGTGCGCACCGAGGATCGTGCCGAGCGCGCCGGCACCGAGGATGGCAAAACGCATATCAGTCTGACGCCGCTGGCGACCTGCTCCGTTACCTGACCGAATCGACTGTCTGTGCCCATTCGCGGCCAAGCTTTCGCGCGCCGCCAACGTCATAGCTACAGAGGGTGGGTGCGTACTCTAACCGAGGAAAAAACATGCACAAAAGATTTTGGCTGTTGCTGGCGGTCCCGGCGCTGGTCTTCGCCGCCGATGCCGACCAAGCGCTGACGCTCACGATCTACGACAAGAACATCGCGCTCGTCGAGCACCATCGGCAGATCAGCGTGCCGGCGGGCCATCAGCGCATCGAATTCGCCGGTGTTTCGGCGCAGATCGTGCCGCAGACCGTGAGCTTCTCCGCTCCCGGAATGGATCTCATGGAGCAGAACTTCGACTACGACCTCCTCACCCCGGACAAGCTCATGGAAAAGGCGGTCGGCGGCAAGGTACGCATCATCCGCGTGAACCCCGCGACGGGCGTGGAGACGAACGAGACGGCCGAAGTCCTTTCCGCGGTCGACGGAACCGTGTTGCGCATCGGAACGCGGATCGAAGTGCTGCGCGAGGATAATCTCCCCACGCGAGTCGTATTCGACAAGGTGCCGGAAAACCTGCGTGCCGAGCCGACGTTGTCGGTGCTGGTCGACACGTCGCGCGCGGCGAACGCGACGGCCCGCCTCACCTATCTATCGCGCGGCCTCGACTGGAACGCGGACTACGTCGCGGTGTTCGACGAAACGAAGGGCGAAACCTCGATGCAGGGGTGGATCACGTTGCGCAACACCTCCGGCACGACGTTCGCGAACGCACGCGCGGTGCTCGTGTCCGGCGACGTCAACCTCGTCGACGGCGAGGAGGGTTACTGGCAGTTCCAGCAACAGCGGCGCATGGCGAACCAGCGCGCGGCGGGCACCGAATCCACCGGCCGCGAGCAGTTGGGAGACTACTACCTCTATCCCATACGGCAACTCACGACGATCGCGAACAACCAGACGAAGCAGGTCAGCTTTCTCGACGCGGCCGCCGTCAAGGCGGCAAAGGTCTATGAAATCACGTTCCGTGGTTTCGCGTCGAGCGACGAGCCGCAATCCGCGCAGGTGCGCATGCGTTTCTCGAATTCGAAGGCGTCCGGGCTCGGCGAGCAGCTACCCAGCGGCGTGGTGCGCGTGTACGTGCGCGACGCGCGCGGACAGCCGCAATTCGCGGGCGAGGATCACATGGGCCATACCAGTGCTGGCTCGGAGCTCGCGCTCAGGATCGGAGACGCCTTCGACGTCAGTGTGCAATCGACACTGGTCGCGACGCGGCGGATCAGCAGGCGCAAGGCCGAGTACGACATGAGTTACCTGGTGCGCAACGCGCGCTCCGCGCCCGTCAGGCTCACTCTGCGTCAGGACGGACTGTGGCGCGAAAATGAAGTAGTCGAGCAGTCCCACCCCGGTCGCCGCACCGACGCCGACAGTTTCGCATGGGATGTGGACATCCCCGCCAATGGCGAGGCGACCCTCAACTTCACCATCCGCAACGGCTGGTGATGCGCGCCGCGGCGAACATCGCGCTGCTGCTGGTCGCGGCAGCGCAGGCGGCCGCGGCCCCGGGCGACGCCGCGGAAGTGATCTCCGCGCGCGCAGACGCGGTGTCGGTAACTATCTACCGCGATCTGTTCGCGCTCGTGACGGAGAGTCGCATGGTCGATCTGCCCGCCGGTCCGGTGACGCTCGTCTTCGAAGGTGTCCCCGAAACGCTGCTGCCCGCATCGACCGTGGTGAGCGATACGGGCCGGTCACTGATGGAGCGCAACCACGATTTCGACGCGCTCACGCCCAACAGCCTGTTCGAGAAATCGATCGGCCGCCAGGTCCTGCTCACGCGCACATTGCCCGGCTCCGGCAAGGTGGCCCAGGTGCCCGCGACGATTCTCGCGGCGAACTCCCGGGGAATCACCCTGCGCACGGCGGACGGCACGGAGGCATTGCACTGCTCGGGCCTGCCCGAACAGGTGACATTCGAGAACGTACCGTCGGAACTGCATGCGCGTCCGAGGCTCTCGGTACGGCTCTCCGAAGGTGCCGCGGGAAGGCGCGAAGTGCGGCTGAGTTACCTCGCCCACGGCTTTTCGTGGAAATCCGACTACGTCGCGCGTCTCGATGAAAACGGAAGGAAGATCGATCTGCGCGGCTGGGTGACGCTGCAAAACCTGACCGGCACCCGATTCCAGGATGCGCGCGTGCAGGTGGTGGCGGGAAAACTCAACCTGATCGACGAGGCGGAGCACGGGACCAGCCTGATCGGAGACACCGGCGACTATTCCAACGACGATTCGCTGCGGTATGCGCGCGAAGAGGCGCTCGACTCCCTGGCCGTGGAGTTGCTCGACAGGGATCCGGCGCTGAAGCTGTTCAGCGGGTGCTTCTCGACGGAACTGCAGCCGGGATTGAGATCGAGCCTGATGTTGGCCGAGAGCCTCAGCCGGATCGAAGGGTATGACATCGATGAAGTCATCGTCACCGGGCTGCGCGGGAGCCTGCTTGCGACTCACGAGAACTTCGCCGACTACCATCTTTACTCCGTCCCGTTCCCGACGGATCTCAATGCGCGACAGACCAAGCAGGTGTTGTTCCTCGACAGGCCGGGCGTGAAGGTCGAACGTTTCTATCGACAGCTCGTCGATGTCGCGACCTACGTACACGACGAAGAAGAGCCGGAAGTTCCAGTGCTGGTACTGGGATTCGAGAACCGCAAGTCGGCCGGACTCGGCGAGCCCTTGCCGGAAGGCGTGCTTCGCCTGTTCGAGTCCGGCGCTCACGGTGACATCTTTCATGGCGAGGGACCGGTGTACGACACGGCGGTCGGGGTGCCGGTGGAAATCCCGCTGGCGGGCGCGCTCGACCTCGCACTGCAGGTCGAGATCGACGAGGGTGACGATTTCGCGGACGCGGAAATCAGGATCGCGAACGGCAAGAACGTGCCGGTAACCGTGGAGATCCGGCAGGAATTCGACGAATACATGACCGGCGCCCGGATCTCGCGCGCGAGTCACCGGACGATCCGCAAGTCCGGCGACTTCGCATGGCGCGTGCGCGTGTCCGCGAACTCCGCGGAAACGCTCAGCTTCCGGCTGAGGATTCCCGAAGAGGACGACAGGTAGTCGGTCAGGTCGCGAGCTTCGCCGACATCGAGATCTTCGCGTTCAGCACCTTCGAAACCGGGCACCCGGCCTTGGTCTGCTCGGCGATCTCCTGGAACGTGCGGTCGTCGATACCGGGGACCTTCGCGACGCATACGAGATCGCTGTGCGTGATCGCGAAGCCGTCGCCTATCTTCTCGAGGCGCACCGAAGCCTCGGTCTCGATCGAGTCGGGCGTGAATCCCGCCTTGCCGAGTCCAGCCGACAGGGCCATCGAAAAACACGCGGCATGCGCGGCGCCGATGAGTTCCTCGGGGTTCGTGCCCGGGCCATCCTCGAAACGCGCCTTGAATCCGTAGGGCGCATCCTTGAGCACGCCGGTCTCCGTGGAAATCGTGCCCGTTCCTTCCTTGAGATCGCCTTTCCAGGCCGCCGAACCTTTCTTGATCATGGTGCCATCTCCAATTCGAAACACTGGTGAATGCGAGGATTGCGCTCGAAGTCCCTGGGCAGCGTCGCGCGCGAAATATCCGTAACCTTGTACCGCCGGGTGATGTCGGCGTCCATCTCGAACTTCTGCGCGTTGTTCGAGAACACGAGTCTGCCGCCCGGCGCGAGCAGCGCCATGCAGCGGTCGATCATCGCCGCGTGGTCGCGTTGAACGTCGAATATGTCGGTCATGCGTTTACTGTTCGAAAACGTCGGCGGATCGAGGAAAACCAGGTCGAACTCGCGACGCTCCGCCACGGCGGTCTTGAGCCACGATATGCAGTCCTCCTGGACGTAGGTATGTTCGCGCCCCGAAAAGCCGTTCACAGCCAGATTGCGCCGCGCCCAGTCGAGGTAGGTCGCTGACATGTCGACCGTCGTGGTTTCCCGCGCGCGGCCCGCGGCCGCGTAGACGGTGGCGCTGCCCGTGTAGGCGAACAGGTTCAGGAATCGCTTGCGGGCTGCGGCCTCGCGCAGCCGCTGGCGCGTGATGCGGTGGTCGAGGAACAGGCCCGTATCCAGGTAATCGGTGAAATTCACCCAGAACCTGAGACCACCCTCCTCGACGACCCGGAACTCTCCCTGCGAGCCTAACTTCTCGTACTGCTCGCCGCGCGTGGTGCGGCGGCGCTGGCGCAAATGGATGTTCGCGGGCGGCACGCCGGTCGCGCCGGGCAATGCGGCCAGCGCCTCGTTGCGGCGCCGTTGCGCGGCATTCGGATCGACGGTCTTCGGCGCGGCGTACTCCTGCACGTACAGCCAGACGCGCGCGCCGTCCGCCTCCGCATACCGGTCGATCGCGAACGAATACTCCGGCATGTCTGCATCGTAGATGCGGTAGCAGGTCACGCGCTCCTTCTCCGCCCACTTCGCGAGCTGCTTGAGATTCTTCGCGATGCGGTTGCCGAACATCTTCGCGCCCGGCGTTTCGGCCAGCGACTCGTCGATGCGCGCGGTGCGGCCGGTGTGCAGCAGCTCCTTTTCCGATTCCGCCGAGACGTGCAGGCGCAGCAGCCGGCATTCGAGCGCGCCGTTCCAGACCGTGTGCACGCGTTCGGCGCGCAACTTGAGTTCGAGCCCGGCGTCGGGCGAGCCCGCGAGGATCGCGGCATCCCAACCACCGAAATGCGCGCGCAGCACTTCGCCGAGCTGGCGCATCAACGCGCGCGCGCCCTCTTTATCCTCGAGGCGCACGCCGTACGGTGGATTTGTCGCGAGAAAACCCGGCCCTTCGCCCGACGGTCGCGCGCCTTCGAAACGTCCGCTTTCGAACGTGATGAGTTCGCCGAGTCCCGCGCGCGCCGCGTTCTCGCGCGCGACTTCGATCACGCGGCGGTCCGCGTCGATGCCGCGGATCCGCAGCGCGGGCTTCAGCTCGCGCGCGAGCGCATCGCGTTTGACCGCATCCCAGGCAGCGCGGTCGTGTCCTATCCACCCGAAGAAGCCGAAATAGTGTCGGCGCGCGCCGGGCGCGACGTTCGCCGCGATCATCGCCGCTTCGATGGCGAGTGTTCCCGACCCGCACATCGGATCGAGGAACTCCACCGCGCTCTTCGCCTTCTCCGGCCAGCCGGCGCGCAGCAGCACGCCGGCCGCGAGATTCTCGCGCAGCGGCGCCTCGCCCGCTTCCGTGCGATAGCCGCGCCGGTGCAGGCCTTCTCCCGAGAGGTCGATCGACACCGTGATCTTCGGGCCGTTCGCATGGGCGTGCACGCGCACGGCGGGACGTTCCGGCGAGATGTCGGGCCGGCGGCTCGTGACCTCGCGCAGCTGATCGCAGATGGCGTCCTTCAGGCGCAGCGCGCCGAAACGCGTGTGCGTGATCGCGGGATGTTTGCCCGTGAAGTCGCAGGCCAGCGTGCGCGAGGGGTCGACGTGCGCGCGCCAGTCCACCGCGCGCACGCCGTCGTAGAACTCCGCATCCGTCCGCGCCTCGCATTGCGCGACGACGAGGAAGACACGGCTCGCGACGCGCGATTCGAGGCAGGCGCGATAGGCGACCGGGAGTGGCCCGGAGAACTCGACGCCGACCGCGCGCTCGCGCACGTCGGCCGCGCCGAGCGCACGCAACTCGGCCGCGAGCAGGTCTCCGAAGCCGCGGGGGCACGAAGCAACGAAATGCCGTGTTTCCGGTTCAGTCACGCTGCCGCCAGTCTCTTCATGGCTGCCACCTCGAGATCCGCGATACGCAGGCACGCGTTGGATGCCGCTTCGAGCGGCGCGGCCGATCCGCTGCGCCCGCTTTCCAGAATGGAAGCGGCGACAGCCGCCCACGCCTCGGCCGATGCGGCGAACGAATCGCGCGCTTCCACCAGCGCGGGCTTGCCTCCGACGACTTCGAGCGCCTCGGTGAGGAAGTCACGGTAGAAGTTTCGGAACAGGGAACCTCCGGTGCCGGCGCGCTCCATCAGCGTTGCGGCGAGCGCGAGATCGTGGCGCGGCCGTTTCGCGAGGTCCATCCACTTCGGCAACGACGCCGCGAGCTTGCGGATGCCCAGGTACGAGGCGCCCTTGAACGGCGGAGATAGATAGGCCTGCACGTTCGCGGCAATGGCCTTGCGTACCGCGGCGCGCAGATCCGGCTTTTTCGTGGGCGGCGCGATCGTCCACGCGCGCGCCTTCGCGGCCATCGGACCCTTGGCGAAACGCGCCTTTTCGACGGATGCGCGCGACGCGCGCTGCTTCGTACCCTGCTGCGCGGTATCCACGAGCATCAGCCCGCGTTCATCGAAACCATACACCGCGACGAAGTGACCCGCGAAGTGCACCGGCTGCGAGAAGTATTCGAGGTGGAAGCAATCGAGCTGCAATCCCACCGGACGGCCCGCGCGCAGCGGCGCTTCGACGGCTGCCCAGGCCTTCGGCTTCGACGACGTTTCCGTCGCAGCGCACTCGATGCCCAGATTCGCGCACAAGGCTCCCGTCAGCGCGAAGGGCTTCGTGCGTCCCCCGACGAATGGCAGCGGCAACGTGCTCAGGTTGATGAAGATGAATCCGAGTCCCTCACCGAGCCCGAACAACATCGGCTCCGACAGTTCGACGCCCGCGGCGCGCAGCAGGCTGCCGGTCGCGACCGTTTCACAGTGCTGTCCGACGTATGGCCGGAAGCCCGGTAGTTCGACGCGCGCCGTCACGCGTATTCGCGCCGCGGCGGCAGCGGTTGCGCGCGGTAACGCGGATTGCGCAGCAGGCGGCGCAGGATGCGGTAGGTATCGATGTCGAACGCGCTCGCGACGCGGGCCGCTCGCCGGACGATATCCGCGAGTTCGTCCGGCGCCTCGGCGGCCGGCACGCTCGCGAGGTGCTGCCACGCATCGAGCACGTGCAGCGTGCGGCGTTCGCCGAATCCCTCGTGCACGATCACCGCGCCCGCGTGCGGCCAGGGCTCGAGGCGCTCGCCCGCCAGCTCGATCTTCACGCGCGCGAAGTGCACACCGGCGGGTTCCTTGCCGACGCACGCGCCCCGGCAGCGGCCCACCTGGTAGCCGAAGCAGGATCCGGCGCCTTCTCCCGGATTTTCCGTGCCAGGCACCGTCTTTCCTTCAAGTCCCAACAACTTCAGGCACCAGCGATGTTCGCGCGCCATCGATTCGAGTGCCCGACGCGCGTCGCGCTCGCTGCGATACGAGCCGTAGGCGTTGCCCGTGCGCAGCGACTCGCCGTCGAGAGTCACGAGCCGTGGCGTCTCGGCCATGTCGGTGAACAGCCAGGTGAAGCGCTCGCCGCCGCCGCGCGCGGCGCGGTTGTAGACGGGATGCATCTCGCGCACCTCGCGGCATTCGAGCAGCAGCGCGCCGAGTTCTCCCGCGGTTTCGGTCCAGCTCACGCGCCGCACCTGCGACGCGAGTCTGAGCACCCGCGCCTCGCGCGCTCCCTCGCGGAAGTAATCGAGCACGCGTTCGCGCAGGTTGTTTGCCTTGGCGACGTAGAGCAGCGTGTCGTCGCCGTCGTCACCCGCGCCGAAGAACCGGTAGACGCCGGGCTCTTCCGGCAGATCGTCGAGCAGATCCTCGGGCAACGTCGCGGGCAGACGGATTCGCGGCGCGGCACGGCCGAGCGCGCTCTGCAGCTCGGCTTCCGTCCATTCGGCGCGCAATTTGCGCCAGAACCCGAGCAGCACCTGCGCGTCGGGCATCGCGCGATGGCGGTTCTCGATCTGGATTCCATGCCGCTCCATCACCGAATTGAGATTGTGATGCGGCATCTCGGGATACAGCGCGCGCGACAGCCGCACCGTGCACAACGAAGGACTGCGCCAGTTGTCGCCCATCCGCGCGAACTCGCGGCGGATGAACCCGTAGTCGAAGCGCACGTTGTGCGCGACGAACACGCGCCCCGCGAGACGCGCGCGCAGCTCGGCCGCGATGTCTTCGAAACCGGGCGCGCCCTCGAGCATGTCGTTGTCGATGCCGGTGAGCGCCGTGATGCCGGCGGGTACGCGCACGCCGGGATTCACGAGGGTCTGCCACTCGAAGTCGACGACGCCATCCGTCGCGCCGATCACCGCGATGTCGATGATGCGATGCAGCCCGTGACAACCGCCGGTCGTTTCGATGTCGACGAAGGCGAGCGGCGTCGAGGTGGTCAGCTCAGGTCGATCCACGTGGTCTTGAGCTCGGTGTACTTGTCGAACGCGTGCAGCGACTTGTCGCGCCCGATGCCCGACTGCTTGAAGCCGCCGAACGGCACGGTGATGTCGTCGGCGTCGTA
>JAEZCN010000068.1 GCA_023433515.1 Pseudomonadota bacterium | reverse complement strand
ATAGACCCCTGCGCGGAGGGGTCGAGAGACTTACTCCCTGAACCCGTGGCCGCGGTCGATACAGTACTCCAGCCACTTATTTAGCATCGTATTCCGGGCCCAACGCTGATCCAGTTCACGCTCCGCCACCCCGCGCAAGCGGCGCAGCGTCTCGTGATCGTGGCGGTTCGACGATTCCTGGGCCCATTCCTGGGCCTCCACGAGCCTCGCGTCGTGATAGATGCGCACCCGCATGTCGGGGTATGACTGGACCGCCTCGCCTTCCCTGAAGAGATAGGTGAGATCGACACTCGTGGTGTATGGCGACCGTTCGGTGACGCTGAGACGCAGGTCGCAGTCGTCCGGGACCCGCGACACGTACACGTCGCGCAGAGTCCGCAAGTCGCCGGCCAGCGACGCCAGCCGCAGGTAGTTGCTCTCGTACAGCGACATGAGCGCGACGAAGCTGCGCGGCCGCGAGCGCCAGGAAACGATGGTTGTCACGTCACTTAACATTGCATCCGAATATATCGGACCAAGACGATCATTCAAGACGCAAAACTCGCGCCAATCGGGCGTGATGCAGTTCGCGGGCGACTATTTTTTCTCTTCGCTGAACTGAAACACTTCTTCGAGGTCGTGACCGAGCGCGCGCGCAAGTCGAAACGCGAGTTCGAGTGAAGGAGAATACTTGCCTGCTTCGAGTGCGATGATCGTCTGGCGCGTGACCTCGCACTCGTTCGCCAACTGCGCCTGAGTGACGCCGCGCGCGAGCCGCAGGTCGCGAATCCGGTTCTGGACGCGAGTTTCCGTCACCGGCGTTCTCGGGAATACCTCGCAACCAGATAGACACTTTCCGTCAGCGTGTGGGCGATCAGCAGACCCAGCAGGACGTTCCCGACGATGAGCGGGCGCATCCACGCTTGCGCATGCCCGGGAAATATCGCGAGCAGCGCGACGAGTCCGATGATGATCGCGGACATCACACCACCGGCGGCGCGGTGCGCGGAGTGCTGGATCCGGAGGTCGCGCTCGTCGGCCTCGATGCCTTCGGTGTTCTGCGCTCGCAGGATGCTGCCCACAACGATCCAGGTGACCAGGAGCAGTCCGAGATTGAAGGCGAACCGCCGCGAAGCGGGATTGGAGATCTGGTCCGCTGCGGCGCCCATGGTCGGCAGCGCCGCGACGAAGTTCAGGAAGTGGATGGAAATGAGCAGGACGAACACCATCGCCACCCAACCCTGTCTTTCCGCCGGCGAGGCATCTTCGGGAAAAATGCCGGTGGAGGAGCGCGACAGTTGGATCACTAACAGCCAGATCGCCGCGTAGAGCGCCGCTGCGCCGACAGGTCCGATATCGATGCCGAACCAGCCATCCGGTCCGAAGAACATGCCAGCGGCCCCTAATGCGGCGAGAGAGAGCAGGATCTGAGTTCGTCGTAGCAGGCCGGCCATGGAGGGTCTCCGAACGTCTGATGTCCGGTATACCTTACATTCGGCCCCCCGCATGGTGTCAAGTATTTTTTACATTGCCGAGGAACGCACAGGCATCGAGGTCGACATTGCCACCCGACACGATGATTCCGACCCGCTGCCCAGGTTGGCCCAGCCTGCCGGCCAGCAATGCCGCCACGGGCACTGCGGCCGAGGGCTCCATGAGCAGCTTCAGGTCGTTCAGCACGATGCGCATGGCGTCGACGATCTGAGCCTCGCCGACCGTCACGACATCGTCGACGAACTGCCTGAGCAACTCGAAATTGCGCACGCCGATCGAACCGCGCAATCCGTCCGCGATGGTTTGCGGCGCGTTCACCGCGCGCCGCTCGCCACTGCGAAACGACTGGAATGCATCGTCGGCCTGCGCGGGTTCGGCGCCGACGATGCGGATCGAGGGTACGAGATGGCGCGCGGCGATCGCGGTGCCGCCCATGAGCCCGCCGCCGCCCACCGGCGCGCTGATCACGTCGAGCGTCTGCAGTTCCGCCAGCATTTCGAGCGCCGCGGTTCCCTGCCCCGCGATGATCCGCGCATCGTCGAACGGATGGACGAGCTCGGCCGGCTCCTGCGCCAGCAATTCGGCGACCCGCCGTTCGCGCGCGGGCAGACCTGGATCGCAAAGTTCGAGCCGCGCGCCCGCCGCCTCGATGTTCGCGATCTTCGTGCGAGCCGAATCCCGCGGCGCCACGACGATCGCGCGCATGCCGCGCGCCCGCGCCGCCAGCGCGAGCGCCGTGCCGTGGTTGCCAGAAGAATGCGTGATCACGAGCGGAGTGCGCGCCGGATCGAGTTGCAGCACGACATTGGTCGCACCGCGAAACTTGAACGCGCCCCCGGCCTGCAGGTTCTCGCACTTGAAGAACACGCGCCTGCCGACGCGCGCGTCGAAGGCGTCCGAACGCACGACGGGCGTGCGCACCACATGCGGCCCGATGCGCGCCGCGGCGGCCACGACCTCTGGGAATCCGGGCAAATCGAGGGTCACGGTCGGGTGAATTGCGGCGCGAACAGGTGCTCGCGGTAATACGCGAGCTCGCGGATGGATTCCTGGATGTCGGCGAGCGCCTGGTGTTCGCCATGTTTCACGAATCCGCTGAGCACCGACGGCGCCCAGCGTCGCGCGAGTTCCTTGAGCGTGCTCACGTCGAGATTGCGATAGTGGAAGAACTTCTCGAGGTTCGGCATGTGCCGGGCGAGGAAGCGGCGATCCTGGCAGATGCTGTTGCCGCACATCGGCGAGGTATTGGGTTCGACCAGGACGTTCAGCACTTCCAGCACGCGCTTTTCGGCGCTCTCGGCGGTGTAACTGCTCTCGCGCACGCGCTCGATGAGCCCGGATGCGCCATGCGTGCGCTTGTTCCAGTCATCCATCGCATCGAGCACTTCGTCGGGCTGATGGATCGCGATGACGGGTCCTTCGGACACGATATCCAGATTGGCGTCGGTGACGATGACGGCCATCTCGATGATCCGGTCCGTCTCGGGCTTGAGACCCGTCATCTCGAGGTCTATCCAGACGAGATAGTCGCTGCTCGGCATAAGGATTGACGCGATACTACACGAATGTCCGTGCCAACCACCCCAGACGAGGACGAGAACCCGAGCGAAGCGCAATTCGACGCCGAAGTCGTCGCCTCCTTCGGCAGGCATCTGCTCGTCCGCGACGACCGCGGCGAGGTCCGCAAGGCGCGCCCGTCCGGCCGCAGGTTGAGCATCGTCTGCGGAGACCGCGTGCGCTGCGAAGTGGATCGGGCTCACGACGAAGTGCTGGTCGTCGAAGTGCGGCCGCGCCGGACCTTGCTGGCGCGCGCCAACCTGCGCGGAGAAAGCGAGCCGGTCGTGGCGAACGTCACGCAGCTCGTGGTGGTGATCGCACCGGTTCCCGCGCCGGACTTCTTCATCGTCGACCGCTACCTTTGTGCGGCCACGGCCGCGGGAATCACCGGTCGCGTCGCGGTCAACAAGGAAGACCTGGAGGCGGACAGGATTGCCGCCGAGGAACTCGCCGCGTACGCGGCGGCCGGTTATCGGCACGTGTACTGCTCGGCGAAAACCGGTGCGGGACTCGACGCGCTGCGCGACATGCTCGCAGGGGCCGTGAGCGTGCTCGTGGGCCAGTCGGGCGTCGGTAAATCTTCGCTGGTGAGTGCGCTGCTGCCGCAGGAAGACATCGAAACCGGCACGCTCGTCCGCGACGAAGAAGGCCGGCACACCACCACCGCGTCGCGCGCCTACGGGCTTCAATCCGGCGGCACATTGATCGATTCGCCCGGCGTGCGCGACTTCGCTCCGGCCATCGATCTGCTCGACGAGAGAACGCTTGGGTTTCCCGAGGTCGCCGCGCTCGCGGAGGGATGCCGCTTCGCCGACTGCCGGCACATGCAGGAGCCGGGGTGCGCCGTCAGCGCGGCCGCCGAGACCGGCGCCTTGTACGCGCGACGTTACGAGAGTTATCGACGTTTGCGGCGGCGCTTCGAGGAATTGATCGAGGCGCGAGGCCCCGGCTACCGCCACCGTCGCTGAGTCGCGACATAGGCGCTCTCCGACGCGAGTTGCCGGGAATAGTGACCGGCACATCTAGCTACTTTGCGAATGCCCGCCCTTTCGATGTCCGCCAGTATCCGGGCACCAGAGTGATCTCTGCGTTGATCTGCCGAACTCCTGCAAGAACGGCAGCAACATTCGTGCATCGGCAACACGGACGTCGGGTATCGCTCGTGATGAAGGAACCGAATTCACAATTCGAGCCCGGTTCCGACACGTTCCTCGGCGTCCAGTTGATCCGCGACGAGCGCGCATTCGAGGCGCTTGCGCCGGAGTGGGATCGACTGCTCGAATCCAGCGCGCAGCGCGTCTACTTCCTGCGATACAGCTGGGTCCGGTCCTGGTGGCGGCACCTCGCGCCGCCCGGCGCACGCCTCCACATCCTGTGTTGCCGCGATCGGCGGAATGAACTCGTCGGCATCGCGCCGCTGTACTGGCGCAGGCACCGGATGCTCGGTATTCCGTTCACGCGCGAACTGTCGTTCCTCGGAACGGGAGTCGCGATCAAGACGAGCGAATACGTCGACATGATCGCGCTGCGCGGCGCCGAAGCCGCGGTTGCGGATTCAGTCGCCGCATCCCTGCTGTCCCGCAACGACTGGGATCGGCTGTTGTTGGACAAGGTCCCCGCGCAATCGCCGTTTCTCGAATACCTTTCCGGCCGATTCGGCGATGGCGCCGCCTCGACGCAGTACGACCGCGCTCCATTCATCGACACGTCGATCCCGTGGAGCGAGTACCGGAAGTCGCTGGGGCGGTCCATGCGCCGCAACGTGGAGTACTACGCGCGGCGCCTGTTCAAATCGCATCGCTGCGAGTTCCAGCGAGCGGCCACGCGCGCGGAAGCGGTCGAAGCGCTCGATGCGCTGGTTCGACTCCACCAGATGCGCTGGGAAGCGGCCGGTCATCACGGGTCGTTCCGCACTGACCACCTGCGCAACCAGTTGTTCGACACGCTGCAGTCGGAGTTCGACTCCGGCCACGTCCGATTATGGACCTTGCGGATCGACGGGCGGATAGAGGCCGCCCTCGTTGGTCTGCTCGATGATGGCGTGTTGCACTACTTTCAGAAGGGCTTCAATCCGGCCTTGAACAAACACGACATCGGCACCGCGGTGCTGAGCCTGTGCCTGCGCGACAGCTTCGAGGATCCGGCCATTCGCGCCTTCGATTTCATGGGCGGCGGCGCGAGTTACAAGGACCTTTGGGCACGGGAACATCGCACCACCCGCACCGTGGTGATTTCGCGCCCCAACGTGCGCACTCGCCTGCTCGCGGCCCGTGCGCGACTGCGGGAGTCGAGCGCCGCGCTGTATCGCCGCGTCGCGCCCGAGGCGCTGCGCGCCGCGCGCCGCGATTTCATCGTCCGCGTGCGTGCCCGGCAGCTCGCGCGTACGCGCGCCCGGCTGCATTAGCCGGCAAACCGTTCAGCCTTGACGAATGCGCCCGGCGAGCGCGTGGGCCAGCGTGCCGCCGTCCACGTATTCGAGCTCGCCACCGATCGGCACGCCGTGCGCAATGCGGCTCGCCTGGATGCGGCGCTCGGCTGCGCGCTCGCCGAGGAAATGCGCGGTGGCTTCGCCCTCGACCGTGGGATTCGTCGCGAGAATGACTTCGCGGACTTCGCCCGAATCGAGCAGCGCCTCGAATTCGCGCGCGCCGATCTGCTCGGGCCCCACGCCGTCGAGCGGCGAGAGATGTCCGTGCAGCACGAAGTATCGGCCGCGGTATGAACCCGATTGCTCCACCGCGACGACGTCCGCGGGCGACTCCACCACGCAGAGCAGAGTCGCATCGCGGGCCGGCGCCGAGCAGATGGAACACAGCTCCGTGTCGGTGAGCATGCGGCATCGCCGGCAACGCTTGATCGATGCGAGACCCTCGGTGAGCGCCTGCGCCAGGGTCTGCGCGCCGCCGCGCCCGGCCTGCAGCAGGTGAAACGCCATGCGTTGCGCGGTCTTGGGACCGACGCCCGGCAATACGCGCAACGCGTCGATCAGTTTGGCGAGGGGCGCGGCGTGCTGCATCAGAAGGGTAGTTTGAATCCCGGCGGCAACGCGACGCCCGACATGACGCTCGCCATGCGCGCCTGGGTCTGCTGATCGACCTTGTTCACCGCGTCGTTGATCGCGGCCGCGATCAGATCCTCGAGCATCTCGCGGTCTTCGGAGATCACCTGCGGCTCGATCTGCACGCGTTTGACTTCGTGTTTGCCGTTCATCGTGACCTTGGCCATGCCGCCGCCGGACTCGCCGACGACTTCCATCGCGGCGATCTCGTCCTGGGCCTTCTTCATGTTGGCCTGCAGCGCCATCGCCTGCTTCATCATGTTTCCGCCACCGCGCATCGCAATCTCCTCGAGCTGTTTATTCCGTTGACCGCACCGACTCGGGGTGCAGCGTCGCGCCGAACCGGCTCTTCATCTCGCGCACGGCCGGGTCTTCGTCGAGCGAGCGGCGCGCCGCTTCGAGCGCCTCGGCCGAGCGCCGGTCGCCGTGTTGCGAAGGCGTCTCGATCGGCGTGTTTCCCTCGACGAATTCGATCTTGACGTGACCGCCGAGATACTTCGCGAGGGCCTGCGTGAGTTTGTCGACCTGCGCGGGCGAACGCGCGGCCTTGGGATCGATGCCGAACCGCAGCGTGTTGCCGCGATGTTCGATCAGCGCGCAATGGGTCGCGAGCTGGCGGGCCGCGCCCGTGATGTCGAGGTCGCCGATCACGCGCGCCCACTGCACCGGATCGATCGGTCCGGCCGATGCCGGCCGCACGATCGGCGCGCTCACCGGCGGCGGGTTTCCGGCGGGCGCCGCGGCGCCGGATTGCGCGCGAACATTCGCCGCACCCGCGGTTGCCCCGGCTCCGCCGGCCGGCCTGAACGCGAGCATGCGCACCAGTGTCATTTCGAATCCGGTGCGCGGATCGGGCGCGAATGCGAGGTCGCGGCGACCGAGGATCGCCGTCTGGTAATAGAGCTGCACGTCCTCGCCGCTGAACTCGCCGGCGAGCTCCGCCACCAATTCGGGGTCGAAGATCTCGTCGCCTTCGTAGTCAGGCACGAGCTGCCGCAGCGCGATTCGCGTGAGCAGCGACGAGAGCTCGTCGAGCACCGCGCCGTAGTCGGGCGAAAATTCTTCGAGCGAGCGCGCCGCCTCGAGCAGGCGCGCCGCGTCTCCGGTCGCGAGCGCGCGCGCGAGTTTCGCGACGTGATCGCGATCGATGGTGCCGAGCATCGCGCGGGCGCCGCCCTCCTCGACCTTGCCGCCGCCGAACGCGATGAGCTGGTCGGTCAGCGACAACGCGTCGCGCATGCTGCCGTCGGCGGCCTGCGCGACGAGGCGCACCGCGGCCGCCTCGTGCGAGATCTTTTCCGCTTCGAGCACCTTCGTGAGGTGCTCGGCGATCAGCGCGGCCGGCAGTCTCTTGAGGTTGAACTGCAGGCAGCGCGACAACACCGTGACCGGCAGCTTCTGCGGATCGGTGGTCGCGAGCAGGAACTTCACGTGTGGCGGCGGTTCCTCGAGCGTCTTGAGCAACGCGTTGAACGAATGCGTCGACAACATGTGCACTTCGTCGACGAGATAGACCTTGTACCGTCCGCGGGTCGGCGAGTACTGCACGTTTTCCAGCAGCTCGCGCGTGTCGTCGACCTTGGTGCGCGACGCGGCGTCGACTTCGATCAGGTCGACGAATCGGCCTTCATCGATCTCGCGGCACGCGGAGCACACGCCGCAAGGTGTCGCGGTGATGCCGGTCTCGCAGTTGAGGCACTTGGACAGGATGCGCGCGATCGTGGTCTTGCCGACGCCGCGGGTGCCGGTGAACAGGAATGCATGGTGCACGCGCCCCTGGGTCAACGCGTTGCCGAGTGCCTGGCGGACGTGTTCCTGGCCCACGAGTTCGGCGAAGGACCGTGGCCGCCATTTGCGCGCCAGCGCGAGGTAACTCATGAATAGGTCGATCCTTGGGGGGAGGCAGCCCGCACCAGCCGGACTTCGGCGCCCGACATCGCCGCTACCGCTGCTCCCTTCCGGGCCTGACGGGATTTACAACTAGTCGTCGCGAAGGAGCCGATACGGACTGCCATGGTAAATGAGGTGGCGGACAGACAGGGATTCGAACCCTGGAACACCTTGCGATGTTACTTGACTTCCAATCAAGCGCCTTCGACC
>JAEZCN010000040.1 GCA_023433515.1 Pseudomonadota bacterium | reverse complement strand
ACGCCGAGGTGTTCGTGCAACTGCACGAATACGACACAGACGAGACACCCGAGAAGCTGCAGGCGCTGCGCGAAAAACTCGAGCGTTACCCGGCCGCGAACATCTACGTGAAGGAATTCGCGAACGGCCCGCCGATCTCGGCCCCGATCTCGATCCGCGTGATCGGCAACGACCTCAACGTCATCGAGGCGCTGAGCCACGAGGTCGAGGATCTCGTGAAGTCGGTGCCCGGCACGCGCGACGTGAAGAACCCGCTCAACGTCTCGCGCACGAATCTCAAGCTCAACATCGACTCGCGCAAGGCGCAGCAGTTGGGCGTGCAGACCGCGGAGCTGGATCGCGCCGTGAGGTTGTCGGTCGCTGGCGTCTCGGTCGGCACGTTCAAGGACTCCACGGGCGAACAGTATCCGATCGTCGTGCGCACGCCGATCACGCAGCAGGCGCAGTTCGGGGCGCTCGAGCAGGTGCGCGTGCCGACGCTCAATGGCTCGACGCTGCCACTTTCGCAACTGGCCTCCCTCGAGTTCGAGAAGGCGCCGACGCTGATCCAGCGCTTCAACCGCGAACGCGCGATGACGATCGACGCCGACGCGCAGCCCGGCTACAACATCGCGGAGCTCACGGGCCAGATCACGAAGAAACTCGACGAGATGGACTGGCCGCGCGGCTACAAGTACGACCTGGGTGGTGAGAACGAAGCGTCGCAGGAGGCCTTCGGCGGGATCGGCATCGCGATCATCGTGGCCATCTTCGGCATTTTCGCGATCCTCGTGCTCGAGTTCGGCAGCTTCAAGTCGACGCTCATCGTACTCACCGTGGTGCCGCTCGGCGTCCTCGGCGGAATGTTCATGCTGCTGATCTCGGGCAACGACATCTCGTTCGTTGCATCGATCGGTTTCATCGCGCTCGTGGGCATCGAGATCAAGAACTCGATCCTGCTGGTCGACTTCACCAACCAGCTCCGTGAGCAGGGGGTGCCGCTCGATGAGGCCATCGAACAGGCCGGCGAGATCCGCTTCCTGCCGATCCTGCTGACGTCCGCGACCGCGATTGGTGGTCTGATGCCGCTCGCGCTGCAGAACATCGGACTTTATTCGCCGATGGCCTGGGTGATCATCGGCGGGCTCATTTCCTCGACGCTGCTCGCGCGCCTCGTGACGCCGGTGATGTACAAGCTGATACCGCCCGTGGTTGCCGTGAAGCCGGAAGCCGGTGGTACTCTGGCGGTCCCGGCCGGACTGGCGCCCTCGCCCGCTTCGCGCCTGGAGGACTGACTAGAGGCGAGGCGGAATGAGAGCGGTATTCCTGGATTTCGGCACCGTCAGTCACGACGATCTGGATACCTCGGCTCTCGAACGCGTGTTGCCCGGGATAAAGCTCTATCCGACGTCCAGCGACGCGGAGGTCGACGAGCGCATCGCGGGCTGCGAGTTCATCCTGACTAACAAGCTGAACATCTCGCGCGCGCGCATGCGCGCTGTGCCCGGGCTGCGGTTCGTCGGCTTGACGGCGACCGGCACGAACAACGTGGATCTCGAGGCCGCGCGCGAGCTCGGGATCGCGGTGTGCAACATCCGTGACTACTGCACGGTATCGGTGGCGCAGCACGTGCTCGGCGTGATCCTCGCGTTGACGCACCGGCTGCGCGAATACGGGCAGGCCGCGATCGATGGCACCTGGGCGCACTGCGAGCAGTTCTCCGTACCGGGCGCGCCGATTCGCGAACTCAACGGGAAGATCCTGGGCATCGTCGGGTACGGCACGCTCGGCCGTGCGGTGGCGAAGGTCTGCGAGGATGCGCTCGGCATGCGGGTGCTGGTGGCCCAGCGGCCGGGATCGACCGCGAATGATGCGACGACCGTGAGCTCACCGGCGCGCGTGACGCTGGAAGAGGTGCTGCGTAGTGCCGACGTGCTGTCGCTCCACTGCCCGCTCACACCCGCGACGCAGGGACTGATCGGCGCGCGCGAGCTTTCGATGATGAAATCCGATGCGATCCTCGTGAACACCGCGCGTGGCGCGCTGGTGGATCTCGAAGCGCTGGTGGCGGCGCTGAAAGGCGGCGATCTCGGTGGCGCGGCGATCGACGTACTGCCGCAGGAACCGCCGGTGGACGGCAGTCCTCTGCTCGAGCCCGGCATCCCGAATCTCATCGTGACCCCGCACATCGCCTGGGCCGCGTTCGAAGCGCGCCAGCGCGCCGTCGACGAGCTCGCCGCGAACATCGAGGATTTCCTGCGCGGCGGACGGCGGGGACGGGTGGTGTGAAGAGGGTGCCAGGCACCCTCTTAGTCCACGACGTCCCGGGCCCAGCGCAGCACTTTCCAGAGGCGGTCGTTCACGAGTTGTTCGGCGGTTTCGAAATCGCACCAACGCCATTCGTGGTGCTCGGGGCGACCGAGTTCGGGGCTCGCGGGTAGTTTGATCTTCTCCATGTTGGTGCGCGCGACGTAGTAGCGCGCCACCTTTATATCCCGGCCGTACGGTTCGGTTTCGACGAAGACATCGCCCCATGCGAACTCCAGGTCGTCGAGCGAGGCTTCCTCACGCGCCTCGCGCCGGGCGGTAGCTAGCGGATCTTCGCCCTCCTCTGCCAGGCCCTTCGGGCAATCCCAGTAGTTGTAGGCGCGCAGCAGCAGAACGCGCCAACCTTCGTCGGCCCGGCGCACGACGACGACACCTGCGGAAAGTGGCGGCTTCTTCATTGCCCAAGAGAAAAGGCGCCTGGATGCCAGGCGCCTCATTATCGGCCAACAGGGAGGGGGATGACCGATACTTACCGAATCAACGCCTCAGGCGGCGAGTTCCGTCGAAGCGGCCGCGACCGGTGCGCTCCGCTCGAACTCGGCCACACCCGCGACGGCATGGATGGTCGCCGCGATGCGCACCGCGCTCTGGATCGACTCGCGCGAGACATCGTGCTGGCGAAGCTTCTTCTCGTGCGACGTGATGCACAGGCCGCAACCGTTTACGGCCGACACCGCGAGCGAGATCAGCTCGAAGTCGAGCTTGTCGATGCCGTGGTTCGCGATCACGTTCATGCGCAGCCGCGCCGGCATCGTCTGGTACTCGCCGTCTTCCACGAGATGCAGGAAGCGGTAGTAGATGTTGTTCATGCCCATGATGGCCGCGGCGGCCCTGGCGCCTTCGATGTCCTTGTCCGTGAGGTGCGCGCGGGATTCCGCTTCCACGATCCGGGCGATCGAGGTATTGCGAGAGGCGATGGCCGTGGCCAGCGCGATCGACCAGATCTGCTTTTCGTTGAGCCCCGGCGCGCCATTCGTGGTGAGCACCGAGCCCAGGTTCAGCTTCAGATCGCGCGCGTAGTCGGGCAGCGCGTCGCGAATGTTTTCAATCGTCATGTCGTGCTCCTCGAATGGGAGGCGGCCGCGGGGCCGCCTCCGGATTTGCTGGTTGCTAGCGCTTCAGGCGTCTTCTTCAGGCCGCCTTCAGCGTCTCTTCGCCCTGCTTCCAGTTGCAGGGGCACAGCTCGTCGGTCTGCAGCGCGTCGAGCACGCGGAGGACTTCCTCCGGGCTGCGGCCGACCGACAGATCGGTGACGTACACGAAGCGGATCACGCCTTCCGGATCCACGATGTAGGTCGCGCGCTGCGAAACACCCGCGGCCTCATCCAGGACGCCGAGCTCGGTCGACAGCTCGCGCTTGATGTCCGAGAGCATCGGGAAGGGCAGGTTCTTCAGCTCTTCCTTGGTGCTGCGCCAGGCGTGGTGCACGTATTCGCTGTCGACAGATACGCCCAGTAGCTGCGCATCGCGCGCCTTGAACTCCTTCTCGAGCTTGCCGAAGGCCGCGATCTCGGTCGGGCACACGAAGGTGAAGTCCTTCGGCCAGAAAAAGACTACACGCCACTTGCCCTTGTTCGAATCCTGGTCGAACGTCTGGAACGCCTTCGCCTGGTCGTTCGAAACGACGCCCGTCAGCGAGTAATCGGGGAACTTCTTGCCGATACCTAACATGCTTGCTCCTTGGTGAAACACTGGCCTGTCCCGGGTCCCCTCCCACAGGGTTGCGGTGCCGGCCGTAATTCGATGTGGGGCATTCTCCGGGGTGGCCCCCATTTCGGCCAATCGATTGATTGGATAAACTCGATAGAGAGCATCTATGGCCGACCTCAAGCTCAAGGACCTGCGTTACCTCGTCGCCGTCGCGGACACGCGCCATTTCGGCCGTGCCGCGGAGCGCAGCTTCGTGAGCCAGCCGACGCTTTCGGCGCAGCTCAAGAAACTCGAGGACTACCTCGGCGTGCAGCTCATCGAGCGCGCGCCCAAGCGCGTCTCGCTGACGGCCGCCGGCGAGGAAATCGTCGAGCGAGCGCGCCGCATCCTCGAGGCGAGCGACGAAATCGTCGAGATCGCCAAGGGTCACAGCGACCCGCTGGCCGGGCGTCTCAAGCTCGCGCTGCTGCCGACCATCGGTCCCTATCTACTACCGAACGTCGCGGCCAAGTTGCGCAAGGCGCTGCCACGTCTCGAGCTGATGCTGTACGAGTACCAGACCGACCCGATGCTCGAGAAGCTGCACTCGGGCGAGATCGACGTCGGCATCCTCGCGCTGCCGGTGACACTCGATGGCCTCGACGTGTACGAGCTGTACGAGGAGCCGTTCGCGGTCGCGATGCCCGCGGACCACCGCCTCGCCTCGCGCGCGCACATCAAGGTCGAGGATCTCGACCGCGAGACGCTGTTGCTGCTCGAGGACGGTCACTGCCTGCGCGACCAGGCGCTCGACATCTGTGCGGGCACGGGCGTGCAGGAGAAGCAGGACTTCCGCGCCACGAGCCTGGAAACACTGCGGCAGATGGTGGCGGCGGGCGTGGGAATCACGCTGCTGCCCGAGCTCGCCGGACGCGGTGCGTACGGCAACGCGCGCGGCGTCGCGATTCGCCCGTTCGCGAAACCCGTGCCGAAGCGCACGATCGGCGCGGTGTGGCGCAAGTCGAGCGCGCGGCGCGCGGCCATCCTCGCACTCGCGAAACAGATAGAGGCCCACGCGCTGTGACGCCGGAGCAGGCACGCAGCATGGAAGCAGCGGCGCCCCCTGAAGCTGGAGTGGCGCCGCAGCCATTCACCCTCCGCTGCGCCGACGGCCGCGAGCTCTCCGCACACTGGTTCTCCGCGCCGCGCCGCCGCGCGGTCGTCATGATCAGCGGCGGGACGGGATTCCCGCAGACTTTCTACTTCAAGATCGCGGCCTATGCGGCCGGGCGCGGGTATGACGCGCTGGTCTACGACTATCGCGGAATGGGCGCGTCCGCGCCGAAGGATCTCGCGACGGAAACGACGCGCATGAGCGACTGGGGCTTGCTCGACATGCCCGCCGCGCTCGACGCAGCGGCGCAGCGTGCGCAGGGACTGCCGCTCGCCACCCTCGGACACAGCATCGGCGGCCAGTTACTGGGACTCCTCCAGAATCACGCGCTGGCCCGCGCCCACGTGCAGATCGGGACGTCGGTGGGTTACTGGCGCTGGGAGCACGCACCGTTCAAGTATCTCGCCTGGTGGTTCTGGCGCGTGCACGGCCCCGTGATGCTCGCGCTCAAAGGCTACATTCCGAGCGGCGGCGGCTGGACCGGCCTGCCACTGCCGCGCGGCGTCTACGAGGAATGGAAGCGCTGGTGCCTGCGTCCCAGCCACTTCGGTCCGGACCTCGATACCTATCTATCCAGGAACGTGTTCGGCGAGATCCGTGGACCACTGCTCAACGTCGCGTTCACCGATGATCCGATCGCCACGCAGCGCACCGTCGCGGAGCTGAACAAGTTCTTTCCGGACGCCGCGCGCGAGCAGCGCTGGTATTCGCCCGCCGACATCGGCTCGAAACGCATCGGTCACGAGGGATTCTTCGCGTCGCGACATCGCGATGTGTTGTGGAGGCCCGTGTTCGACTGGCTGGACACGGCGCTCGGCCTCGGCACCGTCGGGAAGAACGCGTGACCCAGTCCGCGCCGATCGATCACGTCACCCCGTACGACCGGTTCGCTCTCGACGAAGCGACGCTCGTGCATTTGCTCGCTTCGCGTGAGAAGCATCCCGAGCTGGTCGACTTTTTCGGCCCGAAGCTGTACGCCGAGCTGGTGGCGCTCGCGCGCGCGACGACGCGGCGGCCTCGCCGGGTGCCGGGCCGGCGCGTGTACGTGCTGCCGGGGATCATGGGCTCGCAACTCGGATTCGTGCGCGGGGAACGCAAACCCGATGACGTCGTGTGGCTGGATCCCATCGACATCGCGTTCGGGCGCCTGACGGACCTGACGTTGAACCCCGCCTCGCGCGTCATCGCGCTCGGCGCGATGAGTTACTCGTACCTCAAGATCACGCTCTCGCTGCGCAAGGCAGGGTTCGACGCGGTACTGCTCGACTACGACTGGCGTCAAGAGATCGCCACGCTCGGCAAACGCCTCGCCGCGCGTCTCGATGCCGATGGCCGCGACGAGGTGGCGATCGTCGGTCACAGCATGGGCGGTCTCGTCGCGAGAGCGGCGCTCGCGCAGCCCGCCGGCGCACGCGTGTCGCAGCTCGTGATGCTCGGCACGCCGAACTCCGGATCGCTCGCCGCCGTGCAGGCACTGCGCGGCACGTATTCCGTGGTCCGAAAGGTCGCGATGCTCGACCTTCGGCACGACGCGGAATTCCTCGCAAGCAGCGTGTTCTCGAGTTTTCCGGGATTACACGAACTGCTGCCCTCCAGTCCGACCGCGAGCGATCTCGATCTCTTCGATCGCGCGTCGTGGCCGTCGCGCGGCCCCGGGCCGGATCCCGAGCTGCTTGCCGCGTCGGCGGGCCTCGCGCAACGACTCGCCGCCGGGGATCCGCGCTTTCACGTCGTGATCGGCTGCAACCGCAGCACCGCGACCAGCGTCGCGCTGCGCGACGACGACTTCGAATACGAATACAGCCTGCTCGGCGACGGCACCGTGCCCATCGAGCTGGCGCGCCTGCCGGGCGCGCGCCACAGCTACGTCGAGTGTGGTCACAGCGACCTGTCGCTCGACGACAAGGTGATCGCGGGCACGATCGACCTGCTGAAGACCGGCGCCTCCCAGCTGCTCGCCTCCTCTCCGCCGCTGCGGCGCGGCGCACTCTCGCGTGTGCGCGACGCGGAACTGCGCGAGCAGTACAGGGAAAAGATCGACTGGCCGCGCATGACACCGGCGCAGCGCCGCGAATTCCTCGACACGCTCAACGAGCCGCCGCGTGGCCGCAAACATCGCCGTCCGCATCGGCCCACGGCGGCCCGGCCGCTGACCGTGCGCGTGATCGTCGGCGATGTGGCGAACTCGCGCGCCGCGGCGATCGGGGTCGGACTCCTGCGCGGCGTACCCGCGAAAGGCGCGGCGGCGGACGTCGACCATCGCCTGGGCGGCGTCATCGGCGACTGGTTGCAACATCGCGTCGTGAGCGGCGACGCGGGCAGCGTGACGCCGATCCCGCGCAGCCTGCAGAAAGGCGGCGGCAATCCCCGTACGGCCTATCTACTGATCGGACTGGGACGCTTCGACCGCCTGGGTGTCGACGTGATCGAACTCGCGGCCGAGAATCTCGCGCGCTTCGCCGAGGCGCCGCCCTACCGTTCGCTCGCGACGGTCGCGTGGGGCGCGCGCGCCGGCATCGAGCCCGCGGATTCGTTCGCGGCGCAGCTGCGCGGCATCCTGCGGGCGCGGGCCGCCGGCAATACGAAACTCGCGCGCATCGATCTGCACGTGCTGAACCGCGCCGATGCGCAGCGTGTTCAGGCGCGCCTGGTTGAATTCGTCGGCGCGCGTCCGGCCGGCGCGTTGCGCCTCGCGCCGCTCGCGCCCTTGCCCACGCGTGCGGCGACTCGCGTCCGCAAGCTCCCGGGCACCGCCCACCTGATCGTCGCGGCGGAAGCGCGGCGCGAAGGAATGGAAACCTGGCGCGCGTCACTGCTCACCGGCGGCACCTCCGCGGCTATCTACTCCCACAGTCGGCGGTTTCGCGCGGAAGCGCTCGATGAGCTCGATCGCGAGTTCGCCGCACCCGAACTCACGCCCGCGCGCGTGAAGTCGCTGGGCCGCAAGCTTGGCTCGCTCGTCCTGCATCCGGCCCTTGCCGAGGCGCTGCACGCCACGCGGCGCCAGCCGTTGTCCGTGGTGCACGATGCGGCGGGCAGCCGCGTTCCCTGGGAGACGCTCAACCTGGGCGGCTGGATCCCGGCGCTCGAAAGCGGTTTGTCGCGCCGCTACGCGACCGCCGACCTCGTTCCCGCCCGCTTCGACTCGGAGCGCCTCGCGCAGCGCGATCTCAGCGTGCTGGTGATCGCGAATCCCACTCGCGACCTGCCCGGCGCCGAGCTCGAGCGCGAACGCATCCTGGCGATACTGGGCCGCGTCCCGAAGGTGCGCGTCACGGAGGTCGCCGGAGAGGCCGCGACGCTCGCACGCGTCACCGCGGAGCTCGAAGCCGGCCGCCACGACGTCATCCACTTCGCGGGTCACGCATTCTTCGACGCGCGCCGGCCGGGCGAGAGTGGCCTCGCGCTCGCGGACGGAGATCTCACCGGCTCGGCGGTGGCCGCGCTCCGGCGACTGCCCCCTCTCGTGGTGTTCAATGCCTGCGAGTCCGCGCGACTGCGGCGCGGGGCGCGCACCTCGCGTGGCACGAGAAGCGAGCAGGGCGCACGCGCGGCGAAACGCGAACGTGGCGTGCGCACGAATCTCAGCCTCGCGGAATCCCTGCTGCGCGCGGGGCTCGCGCACTACGTGGGCACGCACTGGCCGGTCGAGGACGAGGCCGCGACCGCGTTCGCGACGGTGTTCTACCGAGAGCTGCTGCGCACGACCATCGGCAGCGCGCTCGTGAAGGCACGGCGCGCGGTGCTCGCGCGCCGCTCGCCGGACTGGGCCGACTACGTGCACTACGGAGACGGCGATTTCCGGCTCAAGGTGTCCTGAGCCGCCAGACGGCGGGGCAGCTACTTCAGTATCTTCGCGGCGAAGTCGCTCGCCGCCTGCTCTGCGCCGTCCGGGAACGCGGGCGCCCGCAACTCGCCCGACGCATTCGCCTTGACGGCGATCGGCTTGCTCCACGCCCCCGTGCGCGGATCGAACCAGGTCCAGCGGTAGTTTTCTCCGGGATCGAACCCCTTCAGGTTCGGGCGCAGCGCCTTGTTCTCGAAGTACGCGAGGGCGAATGCGCGGTCCGGCGTGCGCATCAGGAACGACCAGCCATCGAGCCCGTCCGCGAGCGATTCGGGGATGCTGCGCGGCTCGATATCGTCCGAGGCGAGCTGCAATTGCCAATAACGATCGCCCTCGGAAAGCACGAAGGCTCCAAGGTGACGCATCTGCGCCCCTGACTCGTACCTGAGCGCCGTCCAGATGTGGGGCCGCCAGCCGGCGGGTTCGCCCGTGCTCGTCACGTCGTACGCGGCGGTGCCGTGTACGTGTCCCGCGAGCGCGCCCGAGAGCAGCGATCCGTACATCATCGCGCGCGCGAAATAGTTGTCGCGCGCTGAGTTCGCGGGGGGCGTCTCGCCGCCGGGCCGGTTGATGTTGTGATTCCAGCCCGTGTAGTAAGGCTCGAGGTTCGCGGCGGGCATCGGCGGCGTGAGGCGGAACAATTCCTCGATCGAAGCGTAGATCGCGTGATTGCGCGGATTGTTGCCCACCGTATGCATCGTGAGCCACGGCGCCCGGTCGCCGTGTCCGAAGGCCTTGTACGTCGAGCGATCGATCAGCGTCGTGTAGGGCTGGCCGAATGGCAGCGGGCCGTATTTCCTGTAATGCCAGGTCAGCGCCTCGTTGAATTCATCGGCGGTGAGGCTGAAGTCCTTCGGAATCCAGTCCAGGTGAATGCCGCTGAAGATCATGTTGAACGCGCCATAACGGGCGATCAGGTACTGCACGTAGCGCGCGTACGAAGGGTTGAAGTCGAAGTATTTTTTCCATGACGGCGCGTTGTCCCGGCGCACGGTCTCGAAGAACGGCACGAATCCTTCGTCTGAGAGGTGACGCATCTTGCGGTCGAGATTCGCGAAGTAACGCGGGTTGATCGCGTCGAAGTTGGCGAGCCCCTCCCGGTCGGGAAACACGGCGAACGGCCGGTTGCCGTCCTCGTCGTGCATGTCCTTGCCCGTGGTCGTCGCGCCGTCGGCCGTGGAAATCTTCGCGTTCGGCGCCCAGTGACCGAACTTTTCCCATGCGTTGCGCAGGAAGACGCCGTCCTCGTTCGCGTAGGTCGCGCCACGGTGATCGGCGGCCCAGTTGGGAAAGGCCGCTATGAACGAGATCGAATTGAAGCCCTGGCGCTTGCGCCACGCGACGGCTTCCTCGAACGAGATTCCCGGCCCGGGCACGTAGTCAGGCGCGGGCTGCGCGCCGTTCCTCCACGGCAATCGCCAGGTGGAGGCTGCAAGCCAGGTGTCGCCGAGCAGGAAAAACGGCGTCCCGTCCGCGTACTCGAGCGCATGGCCGTCGCCGGTCGCGCGCACGAAGCCGCGCCGGTTCGGATTCCGCGCGATCTCCTCCGGCTCCCACGCAACGGCGCGGAACGATCCCGCACCGCCGTTCAACCCCGTGTCGTCGGCGGGCGTGGCCGCCGCGCGCCAGCTCCACTCGCCCGGCTTCGTCGCGACGAACCGCACCTTGAACGTGCGCCCGCCATCCCAGAAGCCGTAGACGCGTTTCCTGAAATCCGGACCCGTGAGGTCGATCCAGCAGGTGACCTCCACGTATGGATTCGGATAGTCGCGCGCCGCCTCGAAGGTGATCTCCTGCACTTGCCACACACGCACTTCGCCCGACTGCAGCCGCGCGTGCGCGACGCCCGCCATGACAAGTGCCAGGAGCACGGCGCTCCGGAAAATTCGTTGCAGCATGTTGGAACCCATTTCTCTAGTATTGCGCTTACCCATGGAAGCATTCATGTCGATTGTCGCCGATCCCGCGATGTGGATCGCGTTCCTGACGTTGACGGCGCTCGAGCTCGTGCTCGGCATCGACAACATCATTTTCATCTCCATCCTGGTCGACAAGCTTCCGCCCGCGAGACGCGAGACCGCGCGGCGCATCGGATTGTTCCTCGCCATGTTCATGCGCGTGGGCCTGCTGCTGATCCTCTCGTGGATCGTCGGGCTCACTTCGCCGCTGTTCAGCGTGCTGGGCGCCGAGATTTCGGGGCGCGACCTGATCCTCATCGCGGGCGGCGTATTCCTGGTGTGGAAGTCCACGATGGAAATCCACCAGCTCACCGAGGGCGAGGAAGGTCATGCGTCGAGCAAGGTGAAGGCGAGTTTCGGCGCGATCATCCTGCAGATCATCATCATCGACATGGTGTTCTCGCTCGACTCGATCATCACCGCGGTCGGCATGGTGGACGAAGTCGCGGTCATGATCGCGGCGGTGATCGTCTCGGTCGGCCTCATGATGCTGTTCGCGCGCTCCATCGGGAATTTCGTCTCGACGCACCCCTCGATCAAGATGCTGGCGCTGTCGTTCCTGCTGGTCGTGGGCGTCATGCTCATCGCCGAAGGTTTCGAACACAAGGTGCCGAAGGGATACATCTACTTCGCGATGGCATTCTCGGTCGCCGTCGAGATGCTCAACATCCGCATGCGCAGGAAGAAGTCAAAACCCGCACCGGTCGAGCTGCACGAGAAGTACAAGTAAGGCAGCGAGGGAGGAATCATGGTCTTCGCACTGCTGAGATTGATCGGCGTCCTCTGGCTGTTCGGGTTCATCGGACTGGCGCTGGTCGCGCTGTCGAGCTACCTGTATTCGAGCGAGGAGCAAACGGCGCGCACCGCGCGCCTGCATTCGCGGCTGCGCATGTCGCTCATCTGGCCGATCGCATTGATGTCTTCGAGCGGGCGCGCGCGCCTGCGTAACGGTTAGGAAAGGGAGGAGGAAACATGTCTTTCAAGCCATCGATTTTCCGTGGCGGAGCTCCGGGCAACAGCACGCGAGAGCCGCTCCAGGTCGGCCGCATGATCATGTGGGCCGGCATCGTCGTCCTCGCGGTCGCCGCGCTCAGCGTCGCGGGCTGCGGCATCAAGATCGTCGACACCGGTCATCGCGGGATCGAGACGCGCTTCGGAGAGGTCGTATCCGAATCGCTGCCGGAGGGCATCTACTTCTTCAATCCGATCACGAGCACCATCGTCGAGATGGACACCCGCCTGCAGCGCATCGACGGCGACACGGACACCTACACGCGTGACGTGCAGCAGGCCAACATCAAGTACACGCTGAACTACCGGCTGCAGCAGAACGCCGCGCATATCGTGTATCGCGACATCGGCCGCGAGTGGGAGTCCCGCCTGATTCCGCAGGTGGTGCTCGGTACGCTGAAGGAAGTCGTCGGCAAGTGGGACGCGGTGGATCTCATCTCCAATCGCGACAAGGCAGCGGCGGCAGCGCTCGATTCGATCCGCGAAAACCTCGCCGAGCGCAACGTCGAAGTGTCGCGGTTCGAGATCACCGACATCGCGTACACGCGAGAATTCGAGAATTCGGTCGAGCAGAAGGTGATCGCTCAGCAGAAGGCGATCGAAGAACAGAACCGCACGAAGCAGATCGAAGAGCAGGCGCGGCAGAAGGTGCTGTCCGCCGAAGCGGAGGCCAAGTCCATCCAGATCCGTGCGCAGGCGCTCGAGCGCAATGCGAAGCTGGTCGAGTGGGAAGCCGTGCAGAAGTGGAACGGCATATTGCCGCAATACATGCTCGGCGGTGGTGCGATGCCCTTCATCAACCTGAATCCGTCGAAGAATTGAGGTCTTCGTGAGCGACGCACGCCTGCCGGCGATCATCTTCGACTGCGATGGCGTGCTCGTCGACAGCGAATATCTCTCGAGCCGGGTCGAGGCCGAGATCCTGCGCGATCTCGGGCTCGAGCTCACCCTCGACGAAGTGCACGAGCTGTTTCTCGGCAAGACCGTCGAGGGCGTGCTCGAGATCATCGGTCAGCGCGCCGGAAAGCGGCTCGGCGCGGGATTCACGTACAACTGGGCGTTCGCCACCGCGTTCGCATTCATGCGGGAGCTGAAGCCCGTCGCGGGCATCCGTGCGGCGCTCGAGGAATTCGCGCGCCGCGGCCACCGGATGGCCGTCGCATCCCAGTCGCCGCTCGCACGCGTGCGGATGTCGCTCGCGGTGGCGGGCCTCGACCGCTTGTTCGGCGACAACGTCTGCGTGACGTCGATGGTGGCGCGCCCGAAGCCCGCGCCGGACATCTATCTATTCGCGGCGGAGCGCCTGGGCGCCGCGCCGGGCGACTGCATCGTCGTCGAGGACTCGCCCGCGGGCGCGGCCTCGGCGATGTCCGTCGGCATGCGCGCGATTGGTTACGCGCCAGCCGAAACCTTCGAGGCCATGCAGGCTTCGGGCGCTGAAGTGATTCGCTCGATGGACGAGTTGCCGGGACTCATCGTTACTCGCTGACGGGCCGCGAAGCGCCACCAGTCCCCCGGGGCTGATTCGGTCTTTTCTCACCCGGCACCCACTATTCCTGGGACCGACTACGCGAGCGCGGCGATGATCTGCGCGCGTTGCTTCTCGTTCGGCAACCTCCCGACGGCCGCGCCGAGGTTGTCGACGAGGTTCCTGACCTTGCCGGTCGCGGGGATTACGCAGGTCACGGCCGGGTGCGCGAGCACGAACTTCAGGAATATCTGGGCCCAGCTCTTCGCGTCGAACTCCGCGGCCCACTCCGGAACGGGCTTGCCCTTCACGCTCGCGAACAGATTGCCGTCCTCGAAGGCGCGATTGATGATCACGGCCACGCCCTTGTCCGCACACAGCGGCAGCAGTTTCTTCTCCGCTTCGCGCGTCGCGGCGGAATAGTTGAATTGCACGAAATCCAGTTTCTCGCGCCCCATGATCGAGATGAGATCGGGATACGAGCTCGTCGTGTAGTGGGTGATCCCGATGTACTTGATGCGCCCTTCTTCCTTCCAGCGTCGCAACGTCTTCAGGTGCGCATCGAGATCGACGAGGTTGTGCACCTGCATGAGGTCGATGGTCTTGCGCTTGAGCAGGTTCATCGAGCGCTGCATCTGCTCGATGCCCTTCTGTTCGCCGTGGCCGCCAGACCCGGGCGTCCAGACCTTGGTGGCCATGAACGCCTTGGCCTGCTGTTCCGGCGTCAGCAGGCTGCCGAGCACGGCTTCCGCGGTCGAGTACATCGGCGAGGTGTCGATGAGCGAAGCGCCGCCATCGAAGAATGCCTGGAGTACTGCGCGCAGCGGCGCGCGCGCCGCCGCATCGGTTCCGACCTCGAACGGACCCGAGGTGCCGAGCCCGATCGCCGGGATCATCTGGCCGCTCGAGGGAATCTTGCGCTTCAGCAGCGGGCCGCTCGACGACTCGAGGCCGCCCGGCTTGTGGTCATGCGGGAATCCCGTCTCGTGTGCGCCGGCGGCGATGCGCATGCCCGCGCTGGCGGCGCCGATTGCGAGGAATGTCCGTCGATCGATCATCTTTCTTCTCCTCCGATCTTCTCAGATGAGCGCGGCGTCGGCGCCCACCACCGCGTCGCTGCCCTGCGCGATCATCTGCTCGAGAGCCAGGGTCTGCGGCAGCACCTGCGCCGCGAAGAAGTTCGCGGTCGCGATCTTGCCCTCGTGGAATTCACGATCGTTTCCGGCCGCGAGTTTCTGCGCGGCGACGCTTGCGGCGCGCGCCATGAGCCATCCACCGATCGTGATTCCGCAGATCTCCAGAAACGGCACCGACACCGCCATCGCGCGATCCGGCGAAGCGTTGAGCGTGTACAGCAACGAATCGGCCACACCGCGCAACCGCACGACAGCCGCGAGCGCCGCGTCACGCACGCGCAGCGCGTCGGGATGTCGGGGCGCGAGCCCTGTCAACGACTCGTTCATATCGTCGAGGAACGCGCCCAGCGCGGCGCCGCGATCGCGGCCGAACTTGCGCCCGATGAGATCGTTCGACTGGATGCCGGTCGTGCCCTCGTAGATCGTCGTAATGCGCACGTCGCGCAGTGTCTGCGCGGCGCCCGTTTCCTCGATGTATCCCATGCCGCCGTGGACCTGGATGCCCGTGCTCGCGATCTCGATGCCGGCCTCGGTGCAGAAACCCTTCACGATCGGAATCAGCAGGTCGCCGCGCGCCTGGGCCGCGGCACGCACGGCGGCATCCGGATGCGCGTGGCCGAGATCGAGCTGGTACGCGGCGTACAGCGCCATCGCGCGTGATGCCTCGACCGTCGACTTCATGCCCAGCAGCATGCGCTTCACGTCGGGGTGGCCGATGATCGGCGCGGGCGAAGAACTCGTGCCGAGCGAGGCGGAACCGGCGACTTTCGCGATCGGCACGGGCGGCTTGCCCTGCACGCGCGTGCGTGCCCATTCGACCGCCTGCTGGAACGCGCGCTCGCCCTGCGCGTAACCCTCGAGGCCGACCGAAAGGCGCGCCGCGTTCATCATCACGAACATGTATTCGAGGCCGCGGTTTGCCTCACCGACCAGCAATCCCAGCGCACCCTCGTTCTCGCCGTACATCATCACGCAGGTCGGGCTCGCGTGAATGCCGAGCTTGTGTTCGATGGACGCGCAGTTCACGTCGTTGCGCGGGCCGGGCGTGCCGTCCGCGTTCACCCAGAACTTCGGCACCATGAACAGCGAGATGCCGCGCACGCCGGGGGGCGCGCCATCGATGCGTGCCAGCACCATGTGCACGATGTTCTCGGTCAGGTCGTGTTCGCCGTAGGTGATGAAGATCTTCTGGCCGTAGATGCGGTAGTTGGGACCGGCGGGTACCGCGCGCGTGCGCACCTGCGCGAGATCGCTGCCGGCCTGCGGCTCGGTCAGGTTCATCGTGCCGGTCCATTCGCCGCTCACCATGCGCGGCAGGTAGAGCTGCTTCTGCTGCGGCGATCCGAAGAGCTGGATCGCCTCGATCGCGCCCTGGGTCAGCATCGGGCAGAGCTTGAAGGCGAGATTCGACGAGGCCCACAACTCTTCGACCGCGGTGCCGAGCACGGCCGGCACGTTCTGCCCGCCGAACTCGGCCTTCGAACGCAGCGCGGGCCAGCCGCTCTCGCAGAAGTGCTGGTATGCCTCGCGGAAACCCTCCGGCATCGTCACGCCGTGCGGCGACCATTGGGCGCCCTGGCGATCCCCGCTCTTGCACAACGGCTCGAGCACGGACTCGGCGAACTTGGCCGCTTCGCTCAGGATGGCTTCGTTGGTTTCACTCGAATAATCGACGAACTCGGGGCAGGCGCGGATCTGCTCCGTGCCGATGAGCTCATCCAGGACAAACCGGATGTCCTTGACCGGTGCGCGATACATGCAGGCTCCTCAATTCGCGAGGGCGGGGACTATATTCGCCGCCGCGAAATCGACGAAGCTCTTCACGCGAGGATCGCCTTCGAGGCCGGCGGGAAACACCGCGTACAGTGGCGCGGCCGACGGCGCCTGCCAATCGGCGAGCACCTTACGCAGCTTCGCCGTCGCCACACCCTGGCGGCAGAGGAACTCCGGAAGGAGCCCGATGCCGAGCCCCGCGACCGTCGCGCCGTGCAGCACCGCCGGGTCGTCCACCGCCAGTTTCGGCTGCACGCGAACCTCGGCACGCGCGGAGGCCTTCGTCATCTGGAAGCGGTATTCCGCGCCGTCGGGGGTGGGCGTGAGCAGCGCGTGGTCGCGCAGTCCCTCCGGCCGGTCCGGCGCGGGGTGTTTCTGCAGGTAGGCGGGAGTCGCGCACAGCACGGCCGGAGGTGCGCCGAGCAGCCGCGAGCCGAGCTTCGGATCGTCGTTGGCGCCGGCGCGGATCGCGACGTCCCACTCGCCCGACTGGTCCGCGTCGAGCACGACGTCGAGCGCGATGTCGGGAAAACTGTCCAGGAAACGCGGCACCAGCGGCGCGAGCAGGACGCGGCCGTAGGTCGGATCGGCGACCACGCGCAGCGGGCCCGTACGCCTGGTCGAGAATCCGAGCGCGAGCTGCCGTACCTTCTCGACCTCGGCGCCGATGATGCGCGCGTGCGGCAACACGGCTTCGCCGGCCGCGGTGAGAAAAATCCTTCGGGTGGTACGCTTCAGCAGCTGCGCCCCGACGGATTTTTCGAGATCCGCGATGGCGCGACTGATGGCGACCTTGGGCACGCGATAGGCGCGCGCCGCGGCGGAGAATCCATTGAGCTCGACGACTCGCGCGAAGACAGCGAGCTGAGCGGCGGACCACAATTCACTCATATGCGCACCAAAGCGACTGTTGGTGCCTTTATTGTTCCACTAAAGAATCGAGAAAGGAAAGGCCCATGAAGATTTCGATGTACGCCCTGAGTCATGACGTGTTCCGCAAGTCGCTCACGCAGCTGCAACACGTGATGGACAAAGGCGTCGCCAGCGCGAAAGCGCGCAACTTCGACCCGAACGTTTTCGTGTCGCTGCGCCTCGCGCCGGACATGCTGCCGTTCTCGAAGCAGGTCCAGCTCACGAGCGATTTCGCGAAGAACTCCATGGCGCGCCTGGCCGGCATCGACCCGCCGAAGTTCGAGGACAACGAAACGACCCTGGACGAGCTGCTCGCGCGCGTGAAGAAGACGATCGATTACCTCGGCACGGTTCCGGCTTCGGCGCTCGAGGGCAGCGAGACGCGCGACATCAAGATTCCGTTGCGGGACCGCACGCTCGAGATGAAGGGGCTGCCGTTCCTGCAGCACTGGGCGTTGCCCAATTTCTTCTTTCACCACGTGACGGCCTACAACGTGCTGCGCCACAACGGCGTGGACATCGGCAAGCGCGACTACCTGGGCAGTTAGGAAAAGAAGAAGGGCCGGTCCTCGCGGACCGGCCCTCTTCGTTCGAACCGTCGATCGGTCTTACTGGATGAAGACGTCGACGCGACCCGGCTTGCTGCGCTGGTAACCGTCCCAGACGGTGACGTACAACTTCAGCGCCGTGCCCTTCGGCAGGTTGGCGATCGCGGATGCATCGGCCACCGACAACGCACCGGTGGCCGGATCGATGGCGAACTTGCCCACGCCATTGACCGTCCCGTGTTCGCCGGTGGTCTCGATACGCCAGCCGGAGAACTCCGTGCCGGCATCCTGATCCGTGGCCAGAACGTTGCCCACCGGCGTGCCATCGGCCGCGCCACTCGGCACGAACAGGTGCTGGTACGAGACGGTCGCGAGCTTGTTGGCCACATAGCGATGGATCCACTGCATCGCGGGGCGCTCGGCGCCTTCGGAGCCGGCCTGCGACCACACGAGCCACGCTCCCTGCGCCTGCCGCCAGTGGTTGAACTGCTTGTAGCCCCACATCGTGATGCCGGTGACGCGCGGATGCTCCCAGTAGATCGGGAAGACCTTCTGCATGCCGGCGAGCTGCACGGCGTCTTCGGTGCCATCGACGTCGAGCTCCGTCACCTGGATCGGCAGACCCACCGCCGCGAGACGGTCGAGGTTCGCGCGATAGGTCGGCATTGGCGCCGCCTCACCCTGCGAGAACGCATGACCCTGCACGCCGATGATGTCGATCAGGCCCTGCGACTTGAGCAGGTGGATGATGCGCAGGTAGCGCGTGGTGTCGTTGGTCGAATTCTCGATGCTGTAGTCGTTCAGCATGAGTTTCGCCTTCGGGAAGTACTGCTTCGCCAGCTTGAACGCGTTGACGATCCAGAGCCATTCGCGGTCCGGATTCTTCGCGCGTTCTTCCGGTGTTCCGCGACCACCGAGGGCATCGCAGTAACCACCGCCGCCGTTCTCACGCGTGCACGGCGGATCGTGCAGCGGCTCGTTCACGACTTCGAGGATGTCGATGTCGGGATAACGCGCGGCGACCGCGGAGAACCACTCGTGGATCTCCTCGAGCTGCTCCTCGACCGGCAGATCGTCGATCCAGTTCGGCTGCTGATTTCCCCAGACGAGCACGTGGAAGTGGAACGGCAGGCCATTGTTCTTGGCCAGCGCATACGACTCGTCGAGCTGCGCCCAGTTGAACACGTCGCGGGTCGGCTCGGCCGATCCCCACTTGCCCGCGTTCTCCGGCGTCACCTTGTTCCAGTAGTTCAGGAAGTTGGCGCTCGCGGTGCCCGGACTCCAGGCGCTGCCGAGGAACTTCGAATGACCGGTGGCGATGGGCGGGCCGGGGAAGGTGTAGGCCGGCGGCGGCGGCGGCGGGGGCGGCGGGCAAGCCACCGTTCCCGGCAATCCACCATCGAGCTGCGCCACCGTGTAGCAGGTGCCCGCAGGACCGAACGCGAACTTGTCGAAGAACAGGCCGTCCTCACGCGACGCCCAGTAGAAGGTCTGCGTCAGCGCGCCATCCGGAACGACCCAGGCGTTCGGGCCGATGCCGCCGCCACGGCCCGGGTGGTTAGTCAGGCGCACCCACTTCCACACCAGCGCGCCGGCTGGACCGCCCGCACCGGGCGTGCCGTCCACGAACACGGACGAGGCGGGATTCGTGGCTCCGCCGCTGCTCGTGTTGTAGAGGCCGCCCCAGTCCTGGCTGTTGAAGCCGACGTTCGAGATGTAAAAGCTGTCGTCATTGCCGCCGGGCGTCGGGCCGATGTAGATGCGGACGTACAGGTCGTAGTTTCCCGCGGCCGGAAACGCGACCTCGTACGACGCGACACGACCCGGGATCGCCGCCGGGTTCGAGGGTGGAACGGTGTCGTTCACGCCGGTGATGTAGGTGTTTCCATTGAGTTCGCCGATAGATAGCGCCGAGCCGAGAACATTGGCGTCCTCGGCCTCGACTATCACGGGCGCTTGCGCCATGGCGGTGAGTGGCAAGGACGCGAAAAGACATGCGCGCAGCAGCGCGCTAGCTAGCTTCCTCATCTGATTTCCCCTTCGTTATTGAAATGCAGTGTTGGTCACTGTCTCGCCGCCCGAACATATCGCAGTGAACTTAAAGTAGATAGCAGCCGACTCCTTCAGTCGTCCGCGGGGTTCTTACCGGCGGTTCGGCCGGCAACTACGCCGCAGTGCGCAAAAACCGGCCAGGCCGGAATTGAACATAACGGTGACGTTTGTTGGCGAATGCCGTCGCGTAACGCGAGCTATGTCACGGCGAGGCTGGGTTCGATTTGCGACGCTTGAAGCTCAGCACGCGCCTCGCTCCCGTGGGTGAAGATCTCTTGTGTTTGTTTGGCGCGCGCTCCGGGGAAATTCAGGAATGCAGGCGAGCGCGAGTGTCAATTCTTCCGGCGATTCGAAGGCCGCTATCGGCGATGCGCTGAAGCAGGCGCTTTCCGGCAATCGTCTGCAATCGATCTCGCTGCACGACGAGCGCGGAGACGTGTTGTGGCTCGACGAGGGCGCACTCGGTCCCGACGAGCACAACCTCGTGATCGACGCGGTCGCGGCCCTGAATGCCGCTCCCGACAAGGTCTATTGCTTCCAGAACGTCGGCGACGGCCGGGCCGCGGCCTTCCTGCCAGCGCGTTCGCCGCTCAACGAGCTGGTCGGCCTCGCGATGATCATCGCCGACGCCAAGTTCCTGGACAGCAAGGGCGCGGCCAAATTCGTCACGCCCACCACCACGAATCTCATGCGCCGGCTGGCGTTCCTGCGCAAGCCCATGGCGCCTCCGGCCCCGGCTGCGCCGCCCGCGCCCGCCCCCGCGGCGAAGGTAGTTAGCCAGCCCACCCGCCCGGCGGCAACCGCCGCCAGGCCCGGTGTCTTATACA
>JAEZCN010000154.1 GCA_023433515.1 Pseudomonadota bacterium | reverse complement strand
TGATGATCTTGATGCCCGCCTCGTTCGACGACAGGTTGGGCGCGAAGCCGCCCTCGTCGCCCACCGCCGTGGTGAGCTTGCGGCTCTTCAGGATGCCCTTGAGCGTGTGGAAGATCTCCGCGCCGATACGCAGCGCTTCGCTGAAGCTGCGCGCGCCGACCGGAATGATCATGAACTCCTGCACGTCCAGCGAATTGTCCGCGTGCGCGCCGCCATTGATGACGTTCATCATCGGCACGGGCATCACGGGCTCGCGGCCCTTCGCGATGTACTTCCACAGCGACTGCTTCGAGTCCTGCGCGGCCGCGCGCGCGTTCGCGAGCGAAATCGCGAGCAGCGCGTTCGCTCCGAGATTGCCCTTGTTCTCGGTGCCGTCGAGCTTGATCATGATCTCGTCGAGGGCTTCCTGCTCGGCCGGGTCCTTGCCTAACAAGGCCGCCTTGAGCACGGTGTTGACGTTCTTGACGGCCTTGAGCACGCCCTTGCCGAGATAACGCTTCTTGTCGCCGTCGCGCAGCTCGACCGCCTCGCGCGTTCCGGTGGATGCGCCCGAAGGCACGGCGGCCCGGCCCACGACGCCGGAATCGAGGATAACGTCGGCTTCGACAGTGGGATTACCGCGCGAATCAATGATCTCGCGGCCGACGATATCAACAATACGACTCATAGAAGCGATTCCTCGAAGGGTTGTTGTTTGACTGCATCGTCGAGCGCCTTGAGCGTCGACAGTAATTTTTCCATGCGCGGCAATGGCCACGCGTTGGGACCATCGGACAGGGCCTTCGCCGGATCCGGATGGGTTTCCATGAACAGGCCCGAGATGCCCGCGGCCACCGCCGCGCGCGCCAGCACCGGGATGTGTTCGCGTTGCCCACCGGATGCGTCGCCCTTGCCGCCCGGTAGTTGGACCGAGTGCGTGGCGTCGAACACCACGGGTGCGCCGGTCGCGCGCATGATCGCGAGCGAGCGCATGTCGGAGACGAGATTGTTGTAGCCGAACGAGAAGCCGCGTTCGCAGACCATGATCTGCTCGTTGCCAGTGGAACGCGCCTTGTCGACGACGTTCTGCATTTCCCAGGGCGAGAGGAACTGGCCTTTCTTGATGTTGACCGGTTTGCCCTGCGAACAGACATTGATGATGAAGTTGGTCTGGCGGGCGAGGAACGCGGGCGTCTGCATGACGTCGACGACGCTCGCGACCTCGGCGAACGGCGTGTCCTCGTGTACATCGGTCAGCACCGGGACGCCGATCTTCTCGCGCACGCCCTGCAGCACCTTGAGGCCCGCGTCGATTCCGGGACCGCGAAAGCTCTTCGCGGACGAGCGGTTCGCCTTGTCATAGGACGCCTTGAAGATGAACGGCACCTTCAGGCGCGTCGTGATCTCCTTGAGCGTACCGGCGATTTCCTGCGTGAGCGTTTCGCCCTCGATCACGCAGGGACCGGCGATCAGGAACAGGGGCCGGTCGATTCCGACCTGGAAATGGGCGAGCTGCACGGGGTGGTTGATCTCGAAAAGAGGTGCGAAGGATACACGGCGCGCCGGGGGCCGCGCAGCCCCGCCCGCCCCGCGGCATGTCTCGTGCGAGCCAACGGCTGGCCGCCGGTCAGGTCATGCGAGGCCGAGTCCGCGCAGCTGCGCTTCGAGTTGCGCGATCGTGCTCCAGGGCAGGATGACGGAATTGCGCCGCTCGTCGGGCGGATTCGACGGCAAGCCGTCGGACCAGCCACCGCAGCCCGTGAGCGGCAGCAACGGGCGCTTGTGCAGCCAGGCGAGCGAAACTTCCGAGATGGTGCCGGCGCGGCCGCCGATCACGATGCAGGCATCGCCCGCGAGCGCCATGAGGAGGTTGCGGGCGTCACCCATCCCGCAGGGAATCACCACCGTGGCCGGCCAGTCCGCGGGCGGCATTTCGCCCGGCGGGATGATGCTGACAACCAGGCCCCGGGCGGCAATCGCGCGCTCCGCGGCAACCCGCGTGGCGGGACTGCCGCACCCGCTGACGACGGTGATGCCGAGTTTCGCGAGCAGCGCGCCGGCCTCGCCGGCGAGTTCGAACGCGGCGGAACCCGGCTCGGCGCTGCCGAGAACACAGACCTGCGGGCTACGGATGGCCATTCTAACTACCTCCTCGGTCATATCGGGGTCTGATCTATCCGCGCATCGACTGCACGGCGGCGTACATCACGCCCGCGACGAACAGGATGCCGAATATCATCTTGTTCTGCCGTGCGAGCCATTCCGGCAGGTAGATGTCGAAGTTCGCGCGCCGGTCGTCGGTGTACCGCGCGGCCACGCCGGTCAGCGGGCAACGAAAACGGTTGGCGAGCAACACCGCCACTTCCATGGTGACGATCGCGACCAGGATCCAGGCGACCCGCAGTTGCCCGCGAAACACCAAGACGGGCAGCGCGACGATACAACCCGCGAACAGCGCCCAAACTACCGTGTGCAGCAGCTTGACGGAACGTAAAGCCTTCGGGTCGCTGACGCTCATGGCAACTTCGCGTACAGGAAACTGTCGCGCGGCTCGGTCGAGAAGTTCGGAAGCACGAGGTGACGCTCGATCCTGGACTCGCGCATGAACCCTGCCTTCTCCAGCGCTCGCTGCGAAGGAAGATTTTCGACGTCGCAGAAAGCCTGCACGCGCCGGAAGCCGAGCGCGTGAGCCTGCGCGGCGATCGCGGCGATCGCTTCGGGCATGTAGCCCCTGCCCCAGCGCGAACGTGCCAGCACGTATCCGAGATCGACGGTGGACTCCTTGGGCCGTGCATCGATCATGCCGATGACCGGGCCCGCGGGCGCTTCCGTGATTGCGTAGGTCAGCGGACCGCCGGCTTCCCAGCCTGCGATGCACGACACGAGGAACTCGCGCACGGTGCTTTCCGAAGCGTGCGGCCGCCACAACAGGAATCGCGAGACCAGCGGATCCTGCGCGTACGAGGTGAAGACGTCGTGCGCGTCCGTCTCCGACGGCCGGCGCAGGACGAGTCGTTTGGTCGAGATGCGTTCCGGAAACATGATCAGTTGCTGGAAGTGCGGGTGAACGCGATCCCCGTGACTAGTTTGCCCATCGCACGAGTTTACGCCGTCCGTCAGGCGATAGGCGCGCGCTCGCGCTCCGTCCAGGCATCCTCGAGCCGACGCGCGGACACGGGTACCCGGGTCTTGAGCTGCTGGGCAAACAACGAAACCCGGAACTCCTCCAGCAGCCAGCGGAATTCGTCCCCTCCGGGCGGCTTGAGACCGCGCTCCTTCTTCACGCGTTCGCGGTAGCGAGCCTCGAGTGGCGCGATCTCGGCGGCGAGTTGGGCATCGCGGCGGGGATCGCGGGGTGACTTCTCGAGCCGCTGTTCGATGGCCTGCAGGTAGCGAGCGAATTCCTTCAGCCGCTCCCAGGGAGTCGTGATGAGAAATCCGGCCGGCACGAGCCACACGAGCTGCGCGCGGATGTCGGCCGCCGCGGACGCGGGCGCCTTTGCCAGGGCCGACTGGATCCTGCCGAGCCGCTCGAGCGCGGATTGCACCGCCCGCGAAATCTCCTGCGCCGGCAATCCCATCCCGCCGCGCTGTGTGGCGATGCGCGCATCGAACGCGGCGCTGTCGCGCAATGGCGGGCGACCCTCGAGGAAAACCGTCATGACGACGCGGTCGAGCAGGTCTTCACGCAGGTCGCGTCCCGCGACGAGGTCTGGGTGAAGCAACGGATGCGCGGGCAGCGCGCGATAAACCATCTCGCCCTGCACGTTCACGGCCAAGTCGCGACGCATCGGCTTGAGATCGCGCGCCATCACGAGGCGGATCAGTCGCGCGGTGCCGCGTTCGTGGCTCATGCGGGCTTCGGGCGGGGTCGCAAACGCACGCAATCCGACCGTCGCGCCCTCGTCGACGAGCGCCGGATAACCTATCTGCCGCCGTTCGCCCTGCCCGACTTCCTGGGTTTCCGGTATGGCACCGAACGACCAGCTCTTCGCGCCCGTCGTCAGCTGCGACTGTTTCGCGTAATCCTTTTGCGAGGCACCGGAGTGCCGTTCGCGCAGCGCCGCGAGATCGCGTGACCGCGCGATCACCTTGTCCGCGTCGTCGAGCATGAGGAAGTTCATGCGCAGGTGCGGCGGCAGGAGCTCCGCGCGGAACGCATCGCGCGGCACCGGCACCCCATGCGAGCGCAACAACGCGTCGGCGAGCTGCGCGTGCAAGGAGCCGCGGTCGCGCTCGAGCAGCGGCAGTGCGCGGGCCGCGGCCTCCGGCACGGGAACGAAATGCACACGCAACTGCTTGGGCAGCGCGCGGACCAGGGCCTCGACCTTTTCCTCCAGCAATCCCGGAACCAGCCACTCGAACGGTTCCTCGGAAAGCTGGTTGAGGATGTGCAGTGGAATCAGGGCCGAGACGCCGTCATCCTCGTGACCCGGCTCGAAGCGGTATCGCAGCTGCACGACCAGCGGGCCCGCGGTCAGATGATCCGGAAACCGTTCGGCATCGAGCTCCGCCTCGCCGGGCGACACGTCGCGCTCGGTGAGCCAGAGTAGTTTGGGCTCCTTCGCCTCCGCCTCGCGTCGCCATTTCTCGAATGCGGCGCCCGTCGAGATGCCTTCCGGGACTCGCGCGTCGAAGAATGCGTACAACTGGTTTTCGTCGCCCAGCAGGTCGACTCGCCGGCCTTTCTGCTGCAAATATTCCAATTCCTCGAGCAGTTTCAGGTTGTGCGCGAAGAACGGCGCGCGGCTGTCGTACTCCATGAGCACCAGCGCGTACCGTATGAACATCTCGCGCGCGGCCTTGGGATCGACGCGTTCGTAGGGAATGCTGCGGCCGACGGACAACGTGAGGCCAAACAACGTCACGCGCTCGTAGATGGCCGCGCGCGACGCGCGGCGTTCCCAGTGCGGCTCGTAGTGCTGGCGCTTCACGAGGTGCGCGCCCACCTGCTCGACCCACGGGGGATCGATGCGCGCGACGGTACGCGCATACACCTTGGTGGTCTGCACCTGTTCGGCGCTCACGATCCACGGCGGCCGCGCCCTGAACTGGCCCGACCCCGGATGGATGAAGAGTTTCGTCCCGTTCGCGCCGAGATACTCGCCCTGCTCCTTGCGCTGCGCCACTTGCGACAACAAGCCTGCAAGCAGCGCGCGGTGGATAGATGCGTATTCTCCGGGCCGCGAGTCGAGCTTGAGCGCGAGCTCACCCTTGACGACTTCCATCACCTGGCCGTGCACGTCGTGCCATTCGGTCAGACGCAGATAGGACAGGAAATTTTCCTTGCACCAGCCGCGCAGCTTGGCGCGCGAGAGCTGCGCGCGTTGCTCGTTCCACACCTTCCATAACTTGAGCAGCGAGAGGAAATCCGATTGCTCGTCGCGAAACGGCGCGTGTTTCTGGTCGGCCTGGGCCTGCTTGTCCGCGGGCCGGTCGCGCGGATCCGGCACCGACAACGCGGAGGCGATGGTCGCGACTTCCTCGAGGCAGTGCTCGGCGGCGCCCGCGAGCAGAATGCGGCCGAGCCGCGGGTCGAGCGGTAGTTTGGAGAGCTGGCGGCCCGTTTCCGTCAGTTTGTCGTCGTCGGACAGCGCCCCGAGCTCGCGCAGCGTGCGCAAGCCGTCGCGCACGTAACGCCCGTCGGGTGGTTCGACGAACGGGAAGGCCTCGATGTCGCCGAGCTTGAGCGCGTGCATCTGCAGGATCACCGCCGCGAGATTCGTGCGCTGGATCTCGGGCTCGGTGAATTCCGGCCGCGCGAGGAAATCCTCCTCGGAGTACAGCCGGATCGCGATGCCCGGCCCGACGCGACCGCAGCGGCCGGAGCGCTGGTTGGCAGACGCGCGCGAGATCTTCTCGATGGGCAAGCGCTGCAACCGGCTGCGGTGACTGTAGCGGCTGATGCGCGCGACACCGGTATCGATGACCGCGCGGATGCCCGGCACGGTCAGCGAGGTTTCCGCGACGTTCGTCGCGAGCACGACCCGGCGGCGGCCGGATGGCCTGAACACGCGCTGCTGCTCGTCCTGCGAGAGTCGTGAGTACAGCGGCAGCACCTCGCAGCCCTGCGGGTGATGTTTGCGCAGCGATTCGGCGGTTTCGCGGATCTCGCGCTCGCCGCTCAGGAACACCAGGATGTCGCCGGCCTGATCGCGCCAGAGCTCGTCTACCGCCGACAGGATCGCGGCCTGCTCGTCGATGGCGGTCTCGTCGTCTTCATCCAGTTCGACCGGCCGGTAACGGATCTCGACCGGATAACTACGCCCCGACACGTTGATGATCGGCGCGTCGTCGAAGTGTTTCGAGAACCTCTCGGGATCGATGGTCGCCGAGGTGATGACGAGCTTGAGATCCGGTCGGCGCGGCAGCAGCCACTTGAGATAACCAAGCAGGAAGTCGATGTTCAGCGATCGTTCGTGTGCCTCGTCGACGATGATCGTGTCGTATGCGTCGAGGAAGCGGTCGCCCTGCGTTTCGGCGAGCAGGATACCGTCGGTCATGAGCTTGATGAGCCCTTCGGGCCGGCTGCGATCCTGGAAGCGCAGCTTGTAACCGACGAGTTCCCCCAGCGGCGTGCCCAGCTCCTCCGCGATGCGCGATGCGACCGCGCGCGCCGCGATGCGGCGCGGCTGCGTGTGGCCGATCGCGCCGGCCACTCCGCGCCCCGCTTCGAGACAGATCTTGGGAAGCTGCGTCGTCTTGCCCGACCCGGTCTCACCACAGACGATGACGACAGGATGCTGCTCGATGGTGCGGCGGATCTCCTCACGATTTGCCGACACCGGCAGATCTTCTGGATAGACGATCTTCGGCACGCTGGCCGCGCGCGCGGCACGCGCGGCGACCGACGCGGCTAACTTCTGCGCGAGCGCCGCCTCTCCCGCGGCGGTGTCTTTGCCGCGCAGGCGCTCGGCGCGCAGACGATCGCGTTCACGCCGCAGGCGGAACTGGTCGCGGCGCAGGCACAGGTCGATCGACTTGGAATCGGCTTCGGCGGAAGTCATGGGCGCGACTGACCACGGTATCAGCATCCCGTGATCTGCACGGAGGGGTTAGAGAGCTTGAGTTCGTAAAGCACCGCATGAAGCCCGGTGAACTGTCCTGGAAACCGGATCTTCCCTTCGCGATGCACGAGCTCGTAGCCGGATACGTTCGCCTGGATGTGCAGCGAGCGCGGCTTGATCGACAGCACGTTGCCGACCCGCACGCGGCGAACATTGCGCATCGACTTGAACTCGAGCTGCTGATCGTGTGTCACGGTCAGGCGATAGGGAATCGAAGTGAGCGTCCAGACGAACAACAGAGCCATTACGGCCAGGAAGCCGAGCAGAATCCAGGGAAAGTCGCGCGGCAGGGGCTTCGCGCCCGGTAGATCGATATTGGCGAACACGACGTAAGCGATGACCGGGAAGAGCAGGAAAAGGACGATCGGGGCGATGGCCACGAACTTCTGGGAGGCCGTCAGCAGGAGGTCGCATTGGCGGGGAGTCATTCTGGCGGTCATAAGTGGTCTCTTGCGGCTTTTACCGACGTTTTCTCGGGAAGAATACCGAAATAACGTGCATTTGCGGCCGCGCACCCTACACTCTCGCCCCCGCCCCGCCGCCGAGTTTTCCGATGACTGCCAACACTTCCGCCGTACCGTTCAGCGACCTCGGCCTTTCCGAGACCGTCTTGCGTGCGGTGAAAGCCATCGGCTACGAGGCGGCCTCTCCGATCCAGGCGGCCACCATTCCGGCAATGCTCGAGGGCCGCGACATCCTCGGCCAGGCGCAGACCGGCACGGGCAAGACCGCCGCGTTCGCGCTGCCGATCCTCTCGCGCATCGACACGAAGAAGCACGCCCCGCAGGCGCTGGTGCTCGTCCCGACGCGCGAGCTCGCGATCCAGGTTTCGGAGGCGTTTCAGAAATACGCCGCCGGCCAGCACGGCTTCCACGTACTGCCCATCTACGGCGGCCAGAGCTATGTGCCGCAGCTGAATGCGCTCAAGCGCGGTCCGCAGGTGGTGGTGGGCACGCCCGGGCGCATCATCGATCACCTGGATCGCCGCACGCTCAAGCTCGACGGCATCCGCTGCGTCGTACTCGACGAAGCGGATGAAATGCTCGCAATGGGATTCGCGGACGCGATGGACGCGATCCTCTCGCAGACGCCCGAGGACAAACAGGTCGCGCTGTTCTCGGCGACGATGGCGCCTAACATCCGCCGCATCGCGCAGACGCATCTCGAGAAGCCGCACGAGGTCGTGATCAAGGGCAAGTCCGCGACCGCCGCCAACATCAAGCAGAGCTACTGGATGGTGAGCGGGCTGCACAAGCTCGACGCACTGACTCGTATCAGCGAAGTCGCGGACTTCGACGCGATGCTGGTGTTCGTGAGGACGAAGCAGTCCACCGTGGATCTCGCCGAGCGCCTGCAGGCGCGCGGCTTCGCGGCCGCCGCGTTGAACGGCGACATCCAGCAGTCGATGCGCGAGAAGATCATCGACCAGCTCAAGAACGGGAAGATAGACATCCTGGTCGCGACCGACGTCGCGGCGCGCGGCCTCGACGTCAAGCGGATCACGCACGTCATCAACTTCGACGTGCCGTACGACACCGAGTCGTACGTCCATCGCATCGGCCGCACCGGCCGCGCGGGCCGCAGCGGCGAAGCGATCCTGTTCATCGCGCCGCGCGAACGGAACCTGTTGCGGTTGATCGAGAAACACACGCGCCAGACCATCGATCCGCTGAGCCTGCCGACGGCCGAGGACGTGAACACGAAGCGGCTCGCGAAATTCAAGGCGCGCATCGGCGAGGCGCTCGCGGCGGGTGTCCCGGACTTCCACCGCAAGGCGGTGCAGGAAGTGGCGCTCGAGACCGGTGCCGATCTGCTGAGTGTCGCGGCCGCGGTGGCGTCGCTCGTCGAGGGCGGTGGTCCCGTGTCGTCAAAGGCGCCCGAGCAGGCCTACACGGCGCCGGCATTCGAACGCGGCGGCGATGACGCACCGCGCAAGCCCAAGCGCGAACACGCGCCGAATCCGGACTTGCCGCAAGTCGCCGAGAATGACTTCGCGTTCGAGGACGACGGGAAGCAGATCACCTGGCGGCTCGCCGTGGGCCGGGAGCACGGTGTGCTGGCGGGCAACATCGTCGGCGCGATCGCGAACGAAGCGCGGCTGCACGGGCCGCAGATCAACGGCATCGACATCCGGGCAAACTACTCGACGGTGCGGCTGCCCGCGAACCTGTCGCCCGCGGTCATCTCGCGGTTGTCGAAGGTCCGCGTGCGCGGACAGGAGCTGAGACTGGAAGCGGCGGACAACCTGCCGCCGCGCGGCAAGCCGAAGTCCTTCAAGCAGGACCGGCCCTACAAATCGGACAAGCCGTACAAGTCGAACAAGCCGTACAAGTCGAACAAGCCCTACGCCAAGGGCGGCAAGCAGCGCTCCAGCAGCTATTGACCGCCCGCTCGAGACTCAGGCGTCGGCCGTGGCTTCCGACGCCGCTGCCCGCATGCCGCCGCGCCACGCTCGCAGTAGATAAATGAACGCGGCCAGCGCAAACAGGTTCACGCCGTAAATCGTCGACGCGATGTTCGGATCCAGAGAGAAGTTCGCGTTTGCACCGAGGTTGAAGGCGAAAGAAGGCCCGGGATCGCCACCGAAGGCCTTGATCGACAGCCCGGTGTAGATCTCGTAGCTCATCCCGCGCACCGTCAGGACGGGGATCTGCATCGCGAACAGGATGGTGGACCACTTGCGGCCGTTCGCTCTTCCCCGCCACAGCAGCACGCCCGCTATTCCCGAGCCCAAGAACAACACCAGGAACGCAGCGACGAACAGGCTGTTCATCCAGTGGGCCGAAATGAACTGAACACCCATCCAGATCGCGAGCCCGACACCCGCCGCGCCGCCGACGACGAGGACCACCGCGAGCACCTTCTCGCCGGTCGACGAGGGCGATTCATCGACCAATTCCACTAATGGTTGCGTCTGCGGCGAAGCCTGAGGCGGCGAATACGGGTTGTGATTCATGGGCTGAGCCTGGCGTTGGGGCCAGTCGCGACGATACCTCACCCATTAAGACTTGTCGGTGGATCACGACATCTCGCCGTGAAGCGACACATGCGCCTAGTCTGTGCGCTTGCTTGCACAGACGACCTCTGCCCAGGAGGTCGAAACACATTCTAGAGAGGAGAGTTGGCATGGCGTTGTGGAAAGATCAATCTGGCCGGGATCAGATCGTGCCGGAACCCGCCGCGAAGGCGCCCGAGAAGGTATCCGTCCTGGCACCGGCCGGCGAGCAGGCAACGCGCCCTGCCCCAACGCCGAGTCGCGCCGACGCTTCGCTGAAGGAGTCGCTCATCGCCTCCGGCCTCACGATCGAAGGCAAGATCGAAGGCGCGGGCAACGTGCGCATCGCCGGCACGTTCAAGGGCGACGTCAGCGTCCAGGGCAACCTCACCATCGAGCCGGGCGCGCACCTCACCGGTGGCGTGAAGGCCGATACCGTGGTCGTCGGTGGACAGCTCGACGGCAACATCGATGCCGCCGCGCGCGTCGAACTACTCTCGACCGGCGTACTCAACGGCGAACTCAAGGCCGGGTCGCTGACCGTGGCGGCGGGCTCGCGCATGCGCGGCAAGGCGGAATTCGGCTGGGACGAGAAGCCGAAGCACTGACCGGCACATGAATGTCCGCGTCGGGACACCCGGCAAGACGCGAGTCTGTCCCCACTGCAAGTCGACGATCCTGGAAAGCGCCAGGATCTGCCCGAGTTGCCAGCACCATCTGCGTTTCGACCGCAAGTCGGACATGGATGGCCGCAAGCAGCCGACGTTTTCCGCGCTGCGGGTCGAGGGCACGGTCCGTAATCCCGCGAGCGCGGACTCCTGGGAATACTCGGTCGTGGTGTCGATCCGCAATCACCGCGGCGAAGAAGTGGAGCGCAAGGTCGTGGGTGTCGGTGCACTCGCGCCCGACGAGACCCGCACCGTGATGCTGTCGGTCGACGTGTTCACGCCGCCCGACGCCAAGTAGTTAGTCCCCTGTCCCTGGCGGGGCTCGCTCGAGCCCCTGCCAGTTGTACTAGGTCGCAGCCGCCCGCTCAATCCGTTGTCCCACATCAGGCAACGCGAATTGTCCGATGGCGGCCGAGGCGCGGACAGCAAAACGTCTCGCTCGGATGTCCGAACTCACTCAACCTCTCGAGCCTAGGGGCCGGTTTGCGACCTGGCGTTCCCGCGTGCGAGCCGCGGCGACCGACCCGGAGTCGCTGCGCGCATGGAGCGTGATCGCCAACGACGGGATCATCGCGACTGCCGGCATTCTTGAAGGCTTCGCGGGCGCCGGCGCCGGCCACGCGACCCTGGTGACCGCGGCCACTTCGGCGACCATCGCCGGCATGTTGAGCGCCGGCGGCTCGGAATGGGCCGAGGCGGCGGCCGAGCGCGAGGGTCAATTGTCGGCCGCGGCGGAAGAAGCCGTTGACCTCGCACGCCAACCCGAGGTGGAACGAGCCGAGCTCATTGCCCACTACGAAGCGAAGGGGCTCAGGAGCGAACTCGCGGCAGAGGTCGCCACGGACCTGATGGCCCACGATGCACTCGACGCCCAGCTCGAAAGCGGGCACGGAATTCTCGAATTGACCTCGCGTGCCGACGTCATGCGGGCCGGGATCGGAGGCGCGATCGCCTACGGCATCGGCGCGTTCATTCCGCTCGTGATCACCCTCTCGGCGCCCGTGGAGGCGGAACCCTGGTTGATCCTGGTCGCGGCGATCGTGTCACTCACATTGACGTCGATCGTCGGCGCGCGTACCGGGCACATGAACCTGGCGCGCACGCTGCGACGGACACTCACCGTCGGCATCTCGACGTTGGTCGTGAGCTACCTGGTGGGCAGGATGATCTTCTGATGGACGCGCTCGCGGCTGCGCCGGGCCAGCCGTGAGCAGCTCAATGTGGGATGCGCTGGTGATTCGTCACAGCAAATCGGGATTGAGTCGCCACGTGAAGTACGTGAGCGCCGAGGCGAACGACACCCAACCCAGGTACGGAAGCAGCAGTACGCCGGCCAGGGGCTTGAGCCGCCAGAACGACACGACGGTCGCGACGATCAGGCACCAAAGCAGCACGACCTCCGCGAACGCCAGGTCGCCCCGCCGCCACTCGAAGAAGAGCCAGCTCCAGAGCGCATTGACGGCGAGCTGGACGATGAAGAGCACGAGCGCCACCCTTGCTCCCCTGAAGCCGTGCGCGCGCCAGACGAGCCAGGCGGCGACGCCCATCAGGAAATAGAGCACCGTCCACACGGGCGAGAACAGCCACCCGGGCGGCGCCCAATCCGGTCGGACGAGTTGCTGATAGAAGTCACCCGCCCCTGCGGATGCCACCGCCCCGATACCGGCGGCCGCGAAACACAGGACCAGCCAACCGAGCAGCCCGACGAGCTGGCGCGAGGTGGTGCTTGTGGACACGTGGATCTCAGGCCTCAGGCTTGTGGCAGACCGCTTCGACGTTGTGACCGTCGGGACCGATGACGAAGGCTCCGTAGTAGTTAGGATGATAGTGCGGACGCAGACCGGGGGCGCCATTGTCTTGGCCACCCGCCGCGAGAGCTGCCTGGTAGAACGCGTCCACCAGCTTCCGGTTCTCCGCCACGAAGGCCAGGTGCAAACGCACGGGCTGCTCTTTCGCCTCGTGCAGCCACAAAGACGGCTTGCCCTCTTGCCCGAGCCCCACGCCGTAAGGGCCTTCCATCGCCACCGCGACGCCGAGCGGTTGCAGCGCCTTCACGAAGAACGCCTTGCTGGCAGCAAGGTCCGTTACGCCAAAACCTACGTGGTCAAACATGGGGACCTCCGAACGAGAGCTCGAGCGCCTCGGTGGAAGGTATCACCGTGCGTATTCGCCCTGTAGGTTTGCGAGGGACATTGCGTGGACCTCCTCCGCCGTTCGCGGCCTGCCGTCGAATCCGCACTCCCGAAGAAGGCCAGCTCATGCCAACTTGCATGTCCATCAGGATGAGCGCTGGTGCCCTCGCGCGATTGTCCAAACTGAGCAATCTGTTTCCCTCGGCCGCGCTGGGAAGAGGCGTCACTCCACCATCTTCCAGTATGAATCCTTCCGTATCACTTTGCCTTCGCGAAACTCATAGTGATCGCATCCACGTACCGCGATCTTCTTTCCTGATCGCAGTGTGCCGGTGACCAACCACTCTGAAACACCCATGGTATCGGTCGCGAAATGCCGCACGTCCCCGTAGTGGACGTCCGGCAACATGTCGAACCGAAACCGCAATCCTTCGCGAACCGCGGCTTTTCCGACGTATCGGGTTCCCCATGGGTCCGGACCCCGCGGCATGTCGAGTGAACAATCATCGGCGAAGTGCGCCATGATTTTGTCGAGGTCATGCTCGTTGAACGCGTCCGCCAACTGCTCGAGGGCACGCAAGTTATCGGATATCTGAGACATCACATTCCCTGCGGCCTGAATGATTTCGCGACTTGAGCTTCGCACGTCATTCCTCACTGAGGTATCAGGCGGCACCCCCTGTCCGCCAAAACGAGATCTCTGGCGGACCACTCAAGAACGAACCCGCCTCACTCATGAAAGCCTGAATGTGCGGCTGCTGCATGTGCGGCCCGAGGAACGCATCTCGGCTTGTCCAGCGCTCCAACAGCGTGACGCGAGTCTGATCGGAATCTTCCTGCAGTATCTCGATGCCCTTGCAGGCCGTCTCGCTCTTCAGAACGGTCGAAACGAGCGAAGCAATAGCCCTCAAAGCTGTTTGCACGTGGTCTGGCCGTAAGCGATAGGAAACCATCACGGTAGTGTCGTTCATTCGAAGTAGCGTCCTCTGAAGGCCGTCAACGGGTAATCTGGGTGGCACGCGTCCAGCGAGCGCTATGCGCTGACACCCTGCAGCGCACGCCTGAGCCGATCCGCCACGTCAAGACGCTCTTCCGCTTCATACGGTGACGCTTCCCCCCCATAGAGTCCGTCATCGCGGAAACGAGGGAAGACATGAAGATGGAAATGCCAAACGTCCTGATTACCGGCGGGACCATTGTGTTGACGGGTAGAGATGCCCTCGCATCCAAATGCATCCCGAAGTGCGTTCGCCACCAGGCGAGTCGCGCGAAAGAAATCTTTGCCAAGATCGTCGGGAATATCCAACACATTCTCGTAGTGGACTCTCGGCACGATAAGGCAGTTGCCGCGGATTCCCGCGTAGTGATGAAGTGGAACGAAGGAGAACACGCGCGGCTCTACCAGAATGATCGCCGACGAAGGAGCCGGCTCATGCAGTGTGTTTGCCAAGTGGCAAAACGGACATTCGTAGCCAGGCGGCGCGTGTTTCATGATGCCTGATGATTGAGTTGAGCGGCGCGCGCGCCGACGTCTGACCTTGGCACTCTATCTATCACGAGTCCGTTCCAACGAGGTGTTAGGCATCGCTGCGGGACCTTCGCCATTCTTTGGCAAATTCCGCGCGGTACTGCCCATCTGCCACCCGCATATCGTCGGCGGTGACCACACGTTCGGTGCCGTGGACGGAGAAGACTACGGCGCCATGTGGGCGTGACACAAAGAATTGTGGGCGCTGGGCCAGTGCGTCGTTCACTTCGCTAAGGAGAGGCATCGTCTTGTTGCGACCGTCAATATGCCAATACATTCCAACCAGCGTAGCCACCTGACCATTTCTCTGACACTCGTCAAGATATTCGACAGCGAGACCTACGACGTGGACATCGACCATGAGCGATGCCTAACGGTTGAGTTGAGCGGCGCGACTGCCGCAGTTTGGGCTTGGCTCTTTATCCATCCCGCGTCCGCCCGAACGAGGTGTTAGGCGACTCAGAAGGGAATTTGATAGGTCCATACAAGCGTCCAGGCATTGCTACGCAGTTCCCATACTTCGTCGCTCCCACCGCCTTCTGTACTCCAGTAGACCTTCGCCACTTTGCCGTCTGAGGCGACCCGCGAGATCGGGCCATCGCGCTTGCCAATTGCACGAAGCAACGCGAGAGCGCTCTCGCGAGCTATTGGGCCCACGACCTTGAGCTCGAGCGATACGCTGCAGGGAGTCTGTGAGTTGATTTCGCACAGCCTGAAAACTTGCGCCTTCTTCGCTTCTTCGTCAGTCAGCCTTAGGTCCGGTGGAGTCACGATGTACGCCACGTCCTCCGCTCCCAACGTGGGCGCAGACGCCAGGAGTACTACGAGAAGATGGCGCAGCCTTGGCATGAGTCGCCTAACGTTGAGCGGCACACGCGCCGGTGTATGAACTTGGCACTTTATCTCTCACGCGTCCGCTCGAACGAGGTGTTAGGTGCCGCAGCTGGCGGCCAAATGGAATCGACAAGCTCCGTGACCTCTACCATGCCTGATTTCTCCGCCGCCTCACGCCACTCATCTGGCATTGGCTCGAACGCAAGATCCGTTGGGTGCCAAAAGCTCATATTGATCGCGGCAACGAAGGTGCCCCCGGAAACTTGGCACGGCGGAACAGATTCGAGACGCGTCAACATGGCACGAGCGACCTCAGGAGTAAGTGCAGGATGAAGATCGAGCCATACTTTCCTGCTCCTGTCAGGGCGGACGGCAAATACAATCGAACCGAACCTAGGTGTCTCGTCTTCGAGCTGACCCATAAATGCTTCGGCTTCTGCGGCGAGCCGATCGAAGTACCCAAACAAGTCACCCGATGCTCGACTGTTCTTCGACAAGTCCTGAAGCAGCACAGGGATCTGTCGAAATGGTTCGGCAGCCGAAACATCTGCAACAGCGAGAATCAGAACCAAGATGCAACCAAGGCGCGTCATCGCGGCACCTAACGATTGAGCTGAGCAGCGCACGTGCCGCCGTTTGGGCTTGGCACTTTATCCCTCGCGCGTCCGCTCGAACGCGGTGTTAGGCGGCAGCACGCGCTTCGCTCACGTACTTGCCGATCTGCCCAACAAGGCGCCCACGCACCGTCACCGTGATAGGCGACTCGCGACCCAAGTTGAGCGAAAGCGATGGCTTCTTATGTACCCGGTCAATCTCTGCCCGATTCACATCAACCCAGGGTACGAGAATGGAAGGATGCCCCAGCCGGAAAGGCGGAATCATTGCCATGTACAGGCCTTCTGAACTGGCACCCATCACCAGCGCGATTCCGTAAGCTCCATAACGCCACCCATACAGCAAGCCTCCACGCCTTTTGAACAAGACATCGCCGAAGTACCAACGCTGGCCTGAAAAGCCACCGTTGTGCGCGTAAGTCTGCGCAAGCAGGCGCCAACCATTCGCTCTTGATTCAAACACGTGAGCCAACAGCAAGAGCGCCAATACCGCCAGCACTAGACCGGCGATGAACACGGCGTTTACCCAGCCCGCTGGCATTGCTACTGCCGCCTAACGATTGAGTTGAGCGGCGCGCGCACCGCTGTATGAGCTTGGCACTTTATCCCTCACGCGTCCGCTCGAACGATTTTGTAGGCCGCCGATTGCGCATGGTCCCTCACGTATGCTCTTGCCCAATCGCTCCATGCGTCTAGCGCATCCGCCTCGTGTCGTAGTCCGCGACCGTAGCCGAGCAACCAAAAAGGCCAAAGCACTACCGACACAACGGCATGTGTGCGACGCAAAGATCGGGACGGATTCTCGGCCTCCGCTACTCGTTTAGCAAAGGCAAGAATACGATCTGAATCTCTGGATCGGATGCTCCAATCTAGACAAATCACAAGCATTCGGAAATCGGCCGGCTCATTTGGGAGTAGCGATTCCGCCATGCGGTGGGCTTCCGCAATCTGCCCTTCCTCCCACAGTGCAATCGCGGCCATCCAAGAGGCAATGATGTCGTTGGGATCAGAGCCCGCGTGCGTGCGCATGGCTTGCACACGTTCGGCGCTGTCTCGACGGAGGAAGCTACGAAGGATTTGGAAGGTCAATGCCACGACAGTAGCTCTGCGGCCTAACGATTGAGTTGAGCGGCGCGCACGCCGACGTTTGAGCTTGGCACTTTATACATCACGCGTCCGCTCGAACGAGGTGTTAGGCAGCGCGTACCCTGACCACGTCGCTCTTAGACGTTGGCTCAGGAACGGGCTGGCCAGATTCCCGCAACGCCTCGATGTGCAAGTTGACGGCGTCGCGAATGAGCTTCAGCACTTCGCGTCGAGTGCCACCGGCCGCTACACATCCAGGGAGGTCTGGAACGTAAGCGCCGTAACTAGACCTGCCCTTCTCAACTACAACGAGATATTCCATAACTCGTCCCTTTCTCACTTCTTAAGGCCTGCGCTCTTCAGAATGCTGTTGAGTGTACCCGCCGGAATATCTATGCCAAGTTTTCCAGCAACCGTGACGGTTCCTGGCTTTTCGGGGTGTTGCAACTGCCGATGGCTGCCTCTGGTGCGGACGTGACGCCAGCCATCGTGCGGCAACAGTCGTATCACTTCGCGGATCTTCATGTGCCAACGCTAACGTTGGCGGCGGCGGCTGCAATCCGGGAATGATTCGTGATTCGCTAGATTCGCGATGCCTAACGATTGAGTTGAGCGGCGCGCGTGCCGGCGTGAGAGCTTGGCACTTTATCCTCCACGCGTCCGCTCGCACGAGGTGTTAGGCGGCCACGCGCTGGCCCAGCTGAGAAACACGAGAACCATTTCCTCAAGCTTTTGCGGACCGCCATGAGCGATGAACTTGTTGTCCTTCACCTTACACGAGATCCAGTCGTGATCTCCGGCTAGAGATTCTGCGCCGACACTTTTTTCAACCGGCGCGAAGGGCCGATCAGCCAGTTCGGTTTCCATCAGATCAATTACAAGCGACCATCCTGGATTGTCTAGCGTCCCTATTGCAACGCCGTAGGTGTGTTCCCAGTCCTCGTTACACTGCGACAAGTACCACTCTTGCAGGCGAGTGAGCGCGTTCATGGACGCCTAACGGCTGAGCTGAGCGGCGCGCACGCCGCGTTCTGAGCTTGGCACTTTATCTATCACGCGTCCGCTCCAGCGAGGTGTTAGACGGCACGTCGTCGAAAATGGCGTTGTACGCGGCGGCAGCCGTCGCCCAGCACGATGCCACCTGGACCATTGGGTTGAAATACTTAAACGAGTCATCGGGCGAAACTTGATCGTTCAGCCCGATCCACCAGAACAGTGGGGTAAATGGGGCACCAAAGAGCCCGACGTAGTAGAAAAACAGGCCGTATATGAAAGCGATGCGAGGGAGGAACCTTTCAAACAGAGAAAGCGCAACCAGCATGAATCCATACGTAATCGCAGCGAGGAGGATGACCACGAGCGGTGCAGTGACACGCATAAGCGTGTTCTCCGCCGGGAACAACGGGGACGCAATTGCGCAGAAAGCAATTCCTGCGACGAAGAGTTGCCTGCGGTGAGGGAAAGCGGTGTCCGAATGCGAGAGGATCATGCCGTCTAACGGTTGAGTTGATCGGCGCGCGCGCCGGTGTATGAGCCTGGCACTTTATCCCTCACGCGTCCGCTCGAACGAGGTGTTAGGCGGCAACTTCGACATACTCGACTTTGCTTGATGGAGGCGGAATGGGCGAACCGTCCTCACGCAGCCCATCTAAGTGGAACTCGATGGCCTCGCGAATCGCCGATTCGGTGTCCGCAAGGGTAGCTCCAGTTGCAACGCAACCGGGAAGGTCTGGAACATAGGCTGAGAAGTTCGAGCCCGCGTTTTCAATGACAACGGCGTAGCGCATCGCAGTTACCTTAATTTCGCCTCAGACCGGCCTGCTTGAGAATACTGTTGAGCGTGCCCGGCGCCAAATCATCGCTGGGTTTTCCTGGGACGGTGACCCGGCCGGGCTTAGCCGCTTCTGAGTGGCTTACCACCTTCCCCACTACTACGGCGTCCGCTAGGGTCATTGCGTTGCCGATCGACTGGGTGCCCATGCACGAACATGCGAGCGAGGAGGCAGGAAGGCCGCCAAGAATTGCCGCGACGACGAGCGAAGCGCGCATGCCGTCTAACGATTGAACTGAGCGGCGCGCACGCTGCGGTTTGAGCTTGGCACTTTATCTCTCACGCGTCCGCTCCAGCGAGGTGTTAGGCGGCTTTCCCAAGGAAGAACCGCATTTAGAGCACTTCGTATCCTTACGCGTGAGTGGCGAGAATATTGAACCACTGTTGCCGCAGTTACGGCAGTACACCAACTGGCGGTACAGGACGTACGGACCAAGAATTGACACAAGCGCTCCGAGCCACATCGTGCCGGCGTTTGCAGCGTTTGGAATTAGGAATGCGACAGATCCCAAGGCGACAGCTGCGGGAACAACCAACTTGGCAATGCCTTTTCCCCGAACGTCTCGGCTGATAGAAAAGTAGACCAGTCCCAAGAAGGCCACCAGCAACGCTGAGAAAGTTAAGGGGTGGTCGATTTCCACAGAAAGACGCCTAACGGTTGAGTTGAGCGGCGCGCGCGCCGGTGTTTTGGCTTGGCACTTTATCCCGCACGCGTCCGCTCCAACGAGTTGTTAGGTTTCACACTTACGGTGCCACTCATCGTGGTCTTCGCACTTCGCTGAATCGCATGAATGCCAAGTTTCCCTGCGACTCGAGCGCACCTTCGCCAACGAGCTTGCGAACCCGCTGTGCATAGAAGGTGTCTGGGATTCCGGGACGTCGATCTTCAAGGTCCATCATCGACTTTCCATCAACCATCGCAACCTTCCGCCACCGGTCATGCGTGTGCGAGAGGAGCATGCGATCGATAGCCGCAAGGTCTGACGAGCTGAGGCCAGAAACCAGCGCTTCCTGCTCGGCCGTCATCGGCTCATCTGGTTGTGGCACTTCTTCCAAGGTGATCGCTCGATTGAAACCTAACGATTGAGCTGAGCGGCGCGCGCGCCGCTGTATGAGCTTGGCACTTTATCCCTCACGCGTCCGCTCGAACGAGGTGTTAGGCCGGCGCGATGACCCCACTGAGAGCCACCCACGACGTTCTCTCTACACTGTGACATAGCCTTCACGCCAGTGGTCCTCATCCATTCGGTACTCATCGATATAGAAGCCGTTAGCGTCCTGGTCAACCTCGGCGTTGACGATACGCGGACGCTCGCGAAAGCCTGGTTGGCCTCGCAACCGCAGCACCGCTGCCTCTGCCGCTGCCCGACTAGAGTAGATGCCAATAAGCTTCGAATCGTCGTCGCCGTTGGGCATGACGTGACAATGCTGAAGAACGTAGACAGTTGTCATCGGCCTAACGGTTGAGTTGAGCGGCGCGCGCGCCGATGTATGAGCTTGGCATTTTATCTCTCACGCGTCCGCTCGAACGAGGTGTTAGGCGGCAGGCTGCGCATTCTGGCTTCGCGCATACTTCTTGAGGGTGACTAAGCTTGGCAAGGTGCCACTACATCGCCCCGCAATAAGCGCCCAGATAGAAGCCGTTGCGATCTTGAGGACCCCGTCGTCGTACATTAGTGCGATAGATGTCACACCAATCACCGCGAAACACAAATAGGCGATGAACCGAGGATCAAGCCACGACTGCCCGAGGATGTCCGAAACGTCTTCACGATCCTTCGCCGCCAGGAGGCGATCCCGGCTTGCCAAAACTGCGCGGCCATCGAAGTAACCGAACACCAATCCTGCAACGAACATCAATGCCACCGGGACCCAATGATTCCCACCCAATCGCATGAGCGGCAGAGCAACGCAAAGACCAAGGATGACTAGGGTGCTCAGGTTGTATCGCAGCGTTAGCGACTTTTCCACGACGGTTCTCCTGCCGGCTAACGGTTGAGCTGAGCGGTGCGCATGCCGATGTTTGAACTTGGCACTTTATCTTCCACGCGTCCGCTCCAGCGAGGTGTTATGCCGCAAGCTACTTGTGGGCTTCCATGTACGCACGAAGCAAAGCGTTCATCCGAGATTGGTAGCCGGCGCCCTGAGAGCG
>JAEZCN010000143.1 GCA_023433515.1 Pseudomonadota bacterium | reverse complement strand
GCGGATTCGAGCTGCACGAGCAGCCGATCCACGGGGACCTTCAGGACTTCGGCGAATTGTGCAACGGTGACGTCCGACATTCAGTCTCCTCAGGCGCGCCCGGCTTCGAACCAGATTTCGCGGGCCTTCATGATGAGCTTGCCGGCTTCATCGGCCGACAACCCCTCGATATCCAGCAGATCGTCGACCGCCTGGTCGGCGAGATCCTCGCGCGTACGCACGCCGCGGCGGGCCAGCGCGAGCGCAAGATCGGGCTTCATGCCCTCGAGCAGCAGCAGGTCGTCGGCGGGCATGCCCGCCTCGAGCGTCTCCTCGCTCGCGATGGCCTGCGTGAGCAGCACGTCGCGCGCGCGGTTGCGCAGCTCCTTGACCATCTCGTCGTCGAATTCCTCGATGTTGGCGAGTTCCGACTGCGGTAGATAGGCAACTTCCTCGACCGTGGAGAAACCTTCCTGCACCAGGATCGTCGCGACGTTTTCGTCGACGTCGAGCTGCTTCATGAAGGCTTCGATCAGTGTCTTGGCCTCGGTCTCGCTCTTCGCCTCGGCGTCGGACTCGGTCATCACGTTGAGATCCCAGCCCGTGAGCTGGCTCGCGAGGCGGATGTTCTGGCCGCCGCGGCCGATGGCCTGCGACAGTTTGTCCTCGGCCACCGCGATGTCCATGCTGTGCGTGTCCTCGTCCACGACGATCGAGAGCACTTCGGCCGGCGACATCGAGTTGATCACGAACTGCGCGGCGTTCTCGTCGTGCGGAATGATGTCCACGCGCTCGCCGGCGATCTCGTTCGAGACCGCCTGCACGCGCGAGCCGCGCATGCCGACGCAGGCGCCGACGGGATCGACGCGCGGTTCGAGGCTCTTGACCGCGATCTTGGCGCGCACGCCGGGATCGCGCGCGGCGCCCAGGATCTGGATCAGGCCCTGGCCGACTTCCGGCACTTCGAGCTTGAACAGCTCGATGAGGAAATTGCGATCGGTACGCGAGAGGAACAGCAGCGGGCCGCGCTGCGTCTCGGTCGCGCTCTTCACTTCCTTGAGCAGGGCCTTGATGCGGTCCTGGCTCTTCACGATCTCGCGCGGAATCATGTCCGTGCGCGGCACGAAGCCCTCGGCATTGCCGCCGAGATCCACGTAGATGCCGTTGCGGTCGACGCGCTTGACCACGCCCGAGACGAGTTGTCCCACGCGGTCCTTGTACGCCTCGACGACCTGTGAACGCTCGGCCTCGCGCACCTTCTGCACGATGACCTGCTTCGCCTGCTGGGCCGCGATGCGGCCGAACGCGACCGACTCCATCGGCTCCTCGACGTAACCACCGATCTCGGCGTCCTTGTCGAGATCGAGCGCGTCCTCGAGACGCAGTTCGCGCTGCGGCACCTCGATCTCGCGCGAATCGTCGGCGAAGACCTTCCAGCGGCGGAACGTGTCGTAGTCGCCCGTCTTGCGGTTGATCTGGACGCGCACGTCCCATTCCTCGCCGTGTTTCTTGCGGGTAGCCGAGGCCAGCGCCGCCTCGAGGGCGCCGAAGATGATTTCCTTGTCGACGCTCTTCTCGTTAGAGACGGCGTCGACCACCAAGAGAATTTCTTTGTTCATGGGTCTAGCTACCTACTCACAATGGCGCCAAGCGCGCCCTGCTGATCTCGGCGAGCTTTATGCTCACCGAAAAATTGTCCACATCCATATCGATGCTCTCGCCGTCCGCACGGCGCAGCATCCCCGTATACCGCTTGCGTCCCTCGCGGGGCACCGCAAGCTCGACCTTCACGCGGTTGTCCACGTAGCGCGCGAAATGCTCGGGCGTACGCAGGATCCGATCGAGACCCGGTGACGACACTTCCAGCGAATACCTGCCTGGAAACGGGTCGTCCGCGTCGAGCAATTCCGACACCACGTGGCTCACGTCCGCGCAATCGTCGACGTCGATGGCCTTGTCCGTCTCCGGGGGCCTGTCGACATAGATGCGCAACGTGCCGCCACCAGGGCCCGGCACGAACTCGAGTTCGACGAGTTCGAATCCGAGCTCACCCAGAACCGGCTCAAAACGGGCGATGAGACGGTCGTGTAATGCCGCGTCCACTCGCCCTCCAATAAAAAAGGCCCTCTCGGGCCCCCAGACATCCGCCGCCTTCCTCGGTTTTGGAGAAGGGCGCCGGTCCAAAAAATAAAAGCCCCAATGGGGCCTTCACATCGTACCTGGGGGTGCTGCGGACCAGTCCGCCCCCACCCATCGAGGGCGCGGATTGTACGGCACACGGCCCGCGGTTTACAGCCCCTCTTGACGGCCCATGCCCAACTCAAGTACCTTGCCGGCCCAAGGTAGCTGTTCAAGACATGGACAACATCAGCGAAAAACTCGCCCCGATCCGCAAAGGCCTGCTCGAATTCGTGATCCTCAAGATCGTGGCGGCAGACAAGGTCTACGTTGCGGACATGCTCAAGCTGTTGGGGCCGACGGAGTTCGCCACGCAGGAAGGCACGTTGTACCCCCTGCTCTCGAAGCTGCGCCGCGAAGAACTGGTCGATTACGAGTGGCAGGAATCCGAAGCGGGCCCGCCGCGCAAGTACTACAAGCTGACGCCCAAGGGACGTACGCAGCTGTCGACGCTCGACGATTACTGGAAAGACCTCAACCGCACTCTCGCCGAATTCGGGAATTAAGCCATGCAGAAAGTGGTCAGCATCAGCCTCAACGGCAACTCCTATCAACTCGAAGAACCGGGCTTCGACCAGTTGCGCGCCTATCTCGATCGCGCCGAATCGCGCCTCAAGGACAGCCCGGATCGCAGCGAGGTCATGGCGGACCTCGAGCAGGCCATCGGCGAGAAGTGCCGCGCCATGCTCGGGCCTCACAAGACTGTCGTGAACACGAACGAGGTGGAGCGCATCATCGCGGAGATGGGCCCCGTGGAATCCGCCGACGAAAGGGCGGCCCAGGGGTCGACCGAAGGCGAATCGGCCGCGCAGGGCGGATCCACGTTCGCGCCTCCCCCGCGCAAGCGGCTGTATCAGATCCGCGAAGGCGCGGTGTGGACCGGCGTCTGCAACGGCATCGCCGCGTACCTCAACGTCGACGTTACGTGGGTGCGCCTCGCATTCGTGCTGCTCACGATCTTCAGCTCGGGCCTGTGGCTCGTCGTGTACTTCGTGTTGATGTTCATCGTGCCCGTCGCGACCACCGCAGAAGAGCGTGCCGCGGCGTTCGGAATGCCCTTCAACACCGAAGAACTCATCAACCGCGCAAAAAAAAACTTTGAGGAATTCGGAAAGAAGTACCGCTGGCGGCGCGAATGGCGCCGGCAGCAGCGATACCTGAACCGGCAGTTCCGCGGCATGAACGAGCAACTGCGGGCAGCGACCACGCACATGGCCCAGCAGGTCCCGCCCGTCAGCAGCGGCATCATGGCGATCACGCTGCCGATCGCCGCGTTCATCGGCGCGGTGATGTTCGTCGCGTGGATCCTCGCGACGTTTTCCCTGATCACGCAGCAGTCGATCTTCGGCTGGGGCCTGCCGCACGGAGTCCCGCTGTGGGTGGGCATCGTCGCGCTTGCGTTCATCTACTTCGCGGCGTCGGCGCCCCTCAAGTACGTGCGCCAGCGCAGCCAGGGTTATCACCCCGGCTGGGGCGCTCTGCACGGCCTCATGTGGATCGCGGGCACGGTGCTGCTGCTCTGGGGCGCGTACCACGTCTTCCCGGGCGTGCGTGAAGTCATGGACCAGCTCATGTGGGCTGCCAATCTCACCGTCACCACCCTGTCGGAAACGATCGCTTGAACGACTTCGCTTCGAAACCGCTCGAGACGGTCATCGTCGAAACCGGGCACAGCCCCACCTACTCGATCATCTGGATGCACGGCCTCGGCGCCGACGGCCACGACTTCGAGCCGCTGGTGCCCGAACTCGCGCTGTCAGGCATGCCCGCGATGCGCTTCGTGTTTCCGCACGCGCCCGTGCGGCCGGTCACGCTCAACAACGGTTACCAGATGCGCGCGTGGTACGACATCATCGCGATCGACCGGCGCGCGCGCGAGGACGGCGCGGGCATCGCCGCGTCGGCGGCGCAGATCGGCGCGCTGATCCGCGCGGAGAACGCGCGCGGCGTCGCGACGAATCGCATCGTGCTCGCCGGCTTCTCGCAGGGCGGCGCGATGGCGCTGCACATCGCGACGCGGCACCCGGAGAAATTCGCGGGCGTGATCGCCCTCTCCTGCTATCTACCGCTCGCGCGCGAATTCGCGACCGACCGCAGCGCCGCGAACTTCACCACGCCCTTCCACGTGGCGCACGGCACGCAGGATCCCGTGGTACCGATCGCACTCGGCGAAGAGTCGCGCCGCATACTCGAAGGGACGGGATTCCGCGTCGAGTGGCATGCGTACCCGATGCCGCATTCGGTGTGCGAACAGGAAGTCGCGGACATTCGCGGCTACCTCGCACGGGTGCTGCCGCGCGATCCGGCGTGATCGCGCCCCGTCATGGCGCGGCGCGATTGAGCTCGTAGAGGCTGATGTTCACCGTCGCCGCGACGTTCAGCGATTCGATCGCGCCGCTTCCGGGCACGGTGAAGGCCTGCGCGCGCAGCGCGCTCATCTGCTCACGGGGCAGGCCGCGCGCCTCGTTTCCGAAGACGTAGCAATCGAATCTCCGGAATACCGGCGATGAGACCGCCTCGCCGCCGAGATCCAGGCAGGCAATGCGCTCGAAGCGCGCGGGCAACGTCTCGATCGGCACGTCGAGCTCGACCGGCACGTGGAAGATGGCGCCCATGCTCGCTCGCACTACTTTGCCGTTGTGCACGTCGACGCTGTCCGGACTCAGCAGGCAGCGGAAATTCCCGAACCACGCGAGCGTGCGCAGGATCGTGCCGAGATTGCCGGGATCCTGGATCTCGTGAAGATAGATCGCGCGCTCCCCTGCCCGAGGCGCCGGCGCTTGCAGCAGAGGTACGACCGCGGCAATGCCCTGCGGCGAGCGCGTCTCGCTGATCTGCGCCATCTGCTTCGACTGGATCACGTGGACCGGAAGCCTGCTCGACCAGTTCTCGTAGTCGCGGGTCACGTAGATCTCGCTGGTGCGCAGGCGTGTATCGCCCGCCGCGGCCTTCTCGAGTTCCTGCACGAGGTGTTCGCCCTCGATGATGAAATGCCCGAGTTCCTCGCGAAACTTCTTCTGGTGCAGTTTCTTGATGTCGTCGTGTTTCATGCCAGCGCCCGCGCGACCGCCTCGGCCACCTTGATGCCGTCGACGCCCGCGGAAAGGATTCCGCCGGCGTAACCCGCGCCTTCACCGCAAGGGAACAGGCCGCGCGTGTTGAGACTCTGCATCGATTCGGTATCGCGCGAAATTCGCACCGGCGACGACGTGCGGCTCTCGACACCGGTCAGCACCGCGTCGTCGCGATCGAAGCCGTGAATCTGCCGGCCGAATACCGGCAGCGCCTCGCGGATCGCGTCGATCGCGTAGCCGGGAAGCGCGCCGGCCAGGTCGCCCAGTTTGACGCCCGGTTTGTACGACGGCTCGACCTCGCCCAACTGCTGCGACGGAACGCCCCGCACGAAATCGCCGACCAGCTGCCCGGGTGCGCAGTAATCGCGCCCGCCGAGCTCGAACGCATGCGACTCGAGCGCCTCCTGCAGGGCGATCCCCGCGAGCGGGCCGCCCGGAAAATCCTTCGCCGGCTCGATGCCGACGACGATGCCCGCGTTGGCGTTGCGCTCGTTGCGCGAATACTGGCTCATGCCGTTCGTGACGACGCGCCCGGGTTCGGAAGTCGCGGCGACGACGGTGCCGCCCGGGCACATGCAAAAGCTGTAGACCGCGCGGCCGTTGCTCGCGTGATGCACGAGCTTGTAGTCCGCGGCGCCGAGCTCGGGGTGGCCGGCGAATTTCCCGAAGCGCGCCCTGTCGATCAGCGACTGAGGATGTTCGATGCGAAAGCCGATCGCGAACGGCTTCGCTTCGACGAACACGCCGCGCCGCTCGAGCATGCGGAAGGTATCGCGCGAGCTGTGGCCGAGTGCGAGCACGACGTGCCGGCTGCGCAGCGTCTCACCGTTCTCGAGCACGGCGCCCTCGACCTGACCGTCGTCGATGAGCAGGTCGGTCACCCTGCTCTCGAAGCGCACCTCGCCGCCGAGCTCGACGATTTCCGCGCGCATCCTCTCGACGATGCCGGTCAACCGGAACGTGCCGATGTGCGGCTTGCTCACGTAGAGAATTTCCGGCGGCGCGCCCGCGCGCACGAACTCGTGCATCACCTTGCGACCGTAGAACTTCGGATCCTTGATCTGGCTGTAGAGCTTGCCGTCGGAGAACAGGCCCGCCCCACCCTCGCCGAACTGCACGTTCGATTCGGGCGTCAGGATCTTCCTGCGCCACAAGTTCCAGGTGTCCTGCGTGCGCCGGCGCACGTCGCGGCCGCGCTCGAGCACGATCGGGCGGAAGCCCATCTGCGCCAGCAGCAACGCGGCGAACAAGCCGCCCGGGCCGAAACCGACTACGAGGGGCCGTTCGGCGAGCCCTGCGGGCGCCTTCGCGACCATGTGGTAGCTCGTGTCCGGCGCGACGCCGATCTGCCGGTCGCGCGCGAATTTCTCGAGCACCGCCGCTTCGTCGGCGACCTGCGCGTCGACGATGCAGATGAAGCGTATGCCCTCGTTCTTCTTGCGCGCGTCGTGGCTACGCTTGAACAGCGTGTATTCGAGCAGATCCGCGTCGCGGATCCTGAGGCGCCGAACGATGGCGGCGCGCAACGCCTCGGGTGTGTATTCGAGCGGCAGCGCCAGCTCAGTGATGCGAATCACCGCGGTTCCTGGCCGGTCAACCCGGCAGAGGTAGAATGCGCACATTATGCCGCGTTCGAAGAGCAGTAATCAGTGGCTGGCGCGTCACGTCAGCGATCCCTTCGTGAAAAAGGCGCAGGTCGACGGATATCGTTCGCGCTCGGCGTACAAGCTCATCGAGCTCAACGAGAAGGACCGGTTGATCCGCCCCGGCATGCGGATCATGGATCTCGGCTCGGCCCCCGGCGGCTGGTCGCAGGTGGCGGGCAAACTCGTCGGGGCGAAGGGCCGCGTGCTCGCGACCGACATCCTGCCGATGGCCTCGCTCGCCAACGTGGATTTCGTCCAGGGCGACTTCACCGAGGACGCCACCGTCGAGAAGCTGCTCGCGTGGTTAGGCGGCGGGAAGTTCGATCTCATCGTCTCGGACATCGCGCCCAACATCACCGGCATCGATTCGGCCGACCAGGCCTCCTCGATGTATTTCCTCGAGCTCGCGCTCGATACCGTGCGCAAGACCCTCAAGCCCGGCGCCACGTTCGTGGCGAAGATGTTCCAGGGCGCGGGGTCGGATCAATACCTCAAGGAGCTGCGCACCTCGTTCGACAAGGTGCTCATTCGCAAGCCCGCCGCGTCGCGCGCGCAGTCGCGCGAGGTCTACATCGTGGCGAAGGGATTCAAGGGATAGAATCGCCAGCACTCAAAGGAGAGCTTCCATGAGATTCATCGCATTGGCCGCGGCGGCCCTTCTGAGCTTCAACGCCATCGCCCATCACGGCTGGTCCTGGGCCGAAGAGGAACAGAGCGAACTCTCGGGCACCATCGAATCGATTTCCATGTCGCCTCCCCACCCCGTGCTGAAGGTGAAGACCGCGGATGGCGTGTGGCAGGTGGACCTGGGGAATCCCAACCAGACCGCGCGATCCGGTTTCACGGGTGAGTCGGCGAAGCCCGGCGATCCGATCGTGGTGCTCGGCAACCGCTCGCTCGAGAAGGGCAAGAAACACATGAAGGCCGTGCGCATCACCGTTGGCGAGCGCAAGTTCGACATGTACCCGGAACGCATCAAGGAGAAATGAGCGCGCTTCGATGCTCGAAGCCATCGGCGACTGGCCGGGCGCGATCTGGCTGCAGCAGTCGTCGACGGCCTATCTGTTCGTCAATGCCGCGCACATCCTCGGGATCGGGTTGTTGCTGGGCGGCATCCTGCCGCTGGACCTGCGGCTGCTCGGGCTGCTGAAGAAGCATCCGATCGAAGTGCTCGCTCCGTTCCTCGTGCGCAGCGCGGCGCTGGGCCTCGCGCTCGCCATTGCTACGGGGCTCTGGCTCTTCTCGGTGAAGCCTGGCGAATATCTTGCGAACGCCGCATTCCGCTGGAAACTCGTCCTGCTGGCGATCGCGCTGATCAACGTGGCTATCCAGCACCGGCTGACGAACACGCGCGAATGGGCCATCGTTCCCGCGACGCGCCTGTCCGCGGCGCTGTCATTGTGCCTGTGGGTGTCGGTGCTGATCGCGGGCAGGTGGATAGGCTTCCTGTGAGCACGCGTGGCCGCGACAGATCGGCACACGGCAACGGAACGCGAGCCGTCCCCTCAGCTCTGCTTTTTCCTCAGCGCGAACTTGATCTGGTACTCGAGGCAAGACTCGGCGACCGGAGCGCCGTTCACCGTGTCCGCGGCATAAGTCGCGGCCTTCGCGGCCCTGGTGGCGCCGGCATCCAAATCGGGAAAACCAGACGATTTCAGGATCTCCGGCTCGCGCAGTAGCTTGCCGTCCGGACCGACGCAGACCTGCACAATCGGCGCTCCTTCTTCTCCACGTCGAACCGAGCTGGCGGGGTAATAGTCGTCCGGATTCACCGGTCGCAGGAATCGTGCGTGGTGTCGGGGAAGCTGAAGTTTGGCGGCATCCGCGTCCGCGAATTCGCCGGTGAAATTGCAGGCCGTCTCGAGCATTCGCTCGTCGAGGCTCCCGGATGCAAGTCGGAGAAACGTCAGGACGGAATGGTAGTGATAGCCGCCCTGGCGTCCGTCGGCGTCGTCCCAGAAGTACCGCATGACCGCACCTGTTCGCTCCGCGCAGTTGAAATACCGCAGCGTCCTCTCCGATCTATATGCCCGATGCGCGGCAGGCACTGACTTCAGGTACTCGTTCGGGACTGGTTGGTCGGACATGTACACGGACTTGAACCAGGCTCGGCGTAGTCCTTTCACGTCGGTGACGCCTGCGGCATCGAACAGCAGGACACCGCCGTTGGAATCTAGTTTGGCGATTTCCTGCCAGTCTTCGGAGTGAGCCGTCGAGGCCAGCAGCAACAAGGCGAAGGAAACGTAGCGCATGCGGCG
>JAEZCN010000022.1 GCA_023433515.1 Pseudomonadota bacterium | reverse complement strand
CGCCGACGGGGCGGCGTCCGTGAGTAGTTGAGATCCGGTCGATGGGGCGACGCGAGCCCGTCCCGCTCAGCCTTCGCCCGCTTCCTGGGGAAAGCTCATGCCGACGGTGCTGAAGCCGGCATCAACGTACATGATCTCGCCGGTCACGCCGTTCGCGAGGTCGGAGCACAGGAACGCGGCGGCATTACCCACGTCTTCGAGCGTGACGTTGCGGCGCAGGGGCGCCACGTCCGCGACGCGGCTCAGCATCTTGCGAAAGCCCGCGATGCCCGCGGCCGCGAGGGTCTTGATGGGGCCCGCCGAGATCGCGTTCACGCGGATGTTGTGCGGGCCGAGATCCGCCGCGAGGAACCGCACGTTCGCCTCGAGGCTCGCCTTGGCGAGGCCCATCACGTTGTAGCTCGGAATGGACTTCACGGCGCCCAGGTACGAGAGCGTGAGGATCGAGCCCGCGCGGCCTTCCATCAGCGGCTTCGCGGCGCGCGCCAGCGCGGTGAGGCTGTAGCTCGAGACGTCGTGCGCGACGCGGAATGATTCGCGCGAGGTGCTGTCCGCGAATCCGCCGGCCAGGGCTTCGCGCGGCGCGTATGCGACCGCGTGCACGAGGACATCGAGATGACCCCAGGACTGCTTGAGCGCCGCGAAGGTCGAATCGATTTCGGCGTCGTTGGTGACGTCCAGAGGCAGAACGATCTTCGAGCCGAGTGATTCGGCGAGGGGCTGGACGCGATCCTTGAACTTGTCGTTCACGTACGTGAACGCCAGCTCGGCGCCTTCGCGGTGCATCGCCTGCGCGATTCCCCAGGCGATCGAACGATCCGACGCGACGCCGACGATCAGCGCGCGCTTACCGCTCATGAACCCCATGTTTGCATCCTCTCCGGGTGGTTTGTCGAGGGCGGCATTCTGCCAGCCTCGGCCCCGGAGAGGGGACTAATCGGCCGAGAGGCCCGTGTGTGAGGGCCCGGCGCTCAAACCGTCTCAGTGGCGGCGGACGTTGACCGTCAGACGCTGGCCGGGACGCAGGATGGAGTGCTTGCTGATGCCGTTCCAGTTGACGAGATCGGAGACGGTCACGCCGAACAACTGCGCGATGCGCGACAGCGTGTCGCCGCTGCGCACCTTGTAGCTCACCGGGCGCGAGTCGCCGGACGATGGCGTCTTGCGGCCGGACGCGGCACGCGAATTGAGAACGAGTTTCTGACCCGCGCGCAGCGTATCGCTGGGGCCCATGCCATTGATGCGCGCCAGCGTCGCCACGTCCATGCGGTTGTTCTTCGCGATGCGCCACAGCGAGTCTCCCCTGCGCACCACGTGCACCGCGGGACGACGGCCCGTGCGGGTGTCGCGTCCATCGACTCGCGCCGCAGCGAGCATCACCTTCGGCGGCAGGTTCATGACGGCGGACGGAACGCGCAGCTCGGCGCCGATGACGAGCAGGCTCGAGTCGGTGAGATTGTTCATGTCGCGCACCACGGCCGGGTGCGTCTTGTACTTGCGCGCGATCGCCGCGACTGTTTCGCCCTGCGCGACCTTGTGGACCGACACGCGCACGCGCTGCTCGGCGGGCAGCAGCTCGAGGTTGCGCTTGAATGCGTCGGCGGTGTCACGCGGCAGCAGCAGGAAGTGCGGTCCCGCCGGATCCGTCGCCCAGCGATGGAATCCCGGATTGAGTTCGTAGACTTCGTCGATCGTGATGCCCGCGAGTTCGGCCGCGAGGGTCAGGTCGATCTGGCCGCCGGTGTCGACCTTCTCGAAGTAGGGCTCGTTGGCGATGGGGCTGAACGCGATGCCGTACTTCTCGGGCTCCGCGACCAGGCGGCGCATGGCCAGCAGCTTCGGTACGTACGCGCGCGTCTCGGACGGCAGGCTCAGGCTGAAGAAGTCCACCGGCTTACCGAGCGCGCGATTCTTCTTCACCTCGCGCTGCACGCGAGCCTCGCCGCAGTTGTAGCCGGCGATCGCGAGCAACCAGTCGTTGAAGAATTCGTCGTGCATGTACTGCAGGTAGTCGAGCGCGGCGCGCGTCGAGGCGAGCACGTCGCGTCGGCCGTCGTACCACCAGTCCTGCTTGAGTCCGAAGCGCTCGCCGGTGCCCGGCATGAATTGCCACAGGCCGTTCGCCGTGGCCCATGAACGCGCATAGGGCTCGAACGCGCTCTCGACGACCGGCAGCAGCGCGAGCTCGAGCGGCATGCCGCGCGCTTCGATTTCCTGGACGATGTGGTGCAGGTAAAGACCCGCGCGGCCGAACACGCGCTCGAGATACTGCGGATTGTTCGCGTACCAGTTGAGCTGCACGTCGATGGCGCGCGAGTTGATGTCGTCGAGCTTGAAACCCGCGCGGATGCGATCGAAGACGTCGGGGTACTGTTCGGGCGTGAGGCCGGCCAGGGTCTGGGTCGGCTCCATGCCGGCGGCTTCGGCGAGCGCGCCTTCGGCCTCCAGCGCCTCGGCCACGGTCTCGGCCGAAGAGAAATTCGCTTCAAGGTTCTCGGTGGTGGCCTCAGCGGCCGCGGTGGTCGCCGCAGCCGTGGGTCTGGCAGTGCGCTGGGCGCGGCGCGGCTTCGGAGCCGCAGTCGGGGGCGCAGCCTCCGTCGGCATGCCCTGCACGTCGGCAGACACCGATTCGCTGATGGAGGCGTTGCTCTCGGCGTTTTCGCCGCTGGTCTTGCCGCTTGGGGCCGTGGCGCAGCCGGACACTGCGACTGCTACGAACATCAACGACGCAAAGGCGCGCCATCCGGTGAATCCGACTGTCAATTCACACCCCCAAAGGGAACGAGGCGAGGACCGTTTACCGAAACGAGACGGTACTTGTTCGAGGGGGCGTATTTAAGCCGTAAGTTCACAGGATTGCTACCTTTTTTGTGATGTAATTCACGCAGTTTGTGACGTACGCCACTGCATCCACCCTGATCGAATCCTGGCTTGAAACCGGCCTCGGGAAGGCCGTCTTGCAGGCCGAATCCGAGCTCATGTCCGAGGCATTGGACGATGTTTTCGGATGGGAGTTGCTTCAGGTGGGAACTTGGGGCGTTCGAGATTCGCTGCTCGCCGGTTGTCGCACGCGACGACACGCCGTTATCGCCAGCGCGCGTTCCGGTCCTCCGGCAGCGGACATCGTGGCGCGCCTGTCTCAATTGCCGGTCGCCAATGGCGCGGTCGATGCGGTCGTGCTGCCGCACACCCTGGAGTTCGAGACCGATCCGTATGCGGTCGTCCGCGAGGTGGACAGGGTGCTCGCCGGCGAAGGTCAGCTCATCGTGCTCGGGTTCCGGCCGTTCAGCCTCTGGGGATTCCGCAGCCGCGCGATCAGCCGCGGCTATCCACCCGGTCTCAAGCGCATGCTCGGCGCGCGCCGCATCGCCGACTGGCTCGAGCTGCTCGGCTACGACATTTCGATCACGCGCAATTACCTTTTCGCGCCGCCATGGGGCGGCATCGCGCCGCAGCCCGGCGTGCCCTCGTCGCTGGTGCGCCGCGGCTGGATGAAGCCCTGGCCCGCGGGCGCGTATCTCATCAAGGCGCGCAAGCGCGTGTACACGCTCACGCCCATCCGACCGCGAATGCGCGAGCGCGTGCAGCCCATCGGCGGTCTCGTGAAGCCGACGACCCGGTCGAGCAACTGACGGAATGAGTCAGGTCGAGATCTACACGGATGGCGCGTGTCGCGGCAATCCGGGCCCCGGTGGTTGGGCGGCGCTGCTGCGACTGGGCGAACACGAGCGCGAGATTTCCGGTGCCGAGGCCATGACGACTAACAACCGCATGGAGCTCACCGCGGTGATCCGCGCGCTCGAAGCGCTCAAGCGTCCGGTGCGCGGCCACATCTACACGGATTCCCAATATGTCCGCCAGGGCGTGCTCGAGTGGCTGGCGAGCTGGAAAGCGCGCGGCTGGAAGACCGCCGACCGGAAGCCGGTCAAGAACCAGGATTTGTGGCAAGAGCTCGATCTGCTGCGCCAGAAGCACGATCTGCAATGGCATTGGGTCAAGGGGCATTCCGGCCACGTCGAGAACGAACGCGTCGATGCGCTCGCGAACCGCGCCATCGACGCGCTGCTCGGTTAAAGTCACGCGATGCGCCAAGTAGTCCTGGACGTCGAAACCACCGGCCTCGAAGCAAGCGACGGCCATCGCATCATCGAAATCGGCTGTGTCGAGATCCTGAATCGCAGGCCGACCGGCCAGAAATTCCACCGTTACCTCAATCCGGAACGCGAGATCGACGCGGGTGCACTCGCGGTGCACGGCATCGACAGCGCGCGTCTCGCGCAGGCACCCAAGTTCGCCGATGTTGCTCACGAGCTCATCGCATTCATCCGCGACTCGGAGCTCATCATCCACAACGCGCCGTTCGACGTCGGCTTCCTCGATGCCGAGTTCGCGCGGATCGAGGGCGAAGTGCGCGCCGTGGCGAACATCTGCCGCGTGCTCGACACGCTCGCGCTCGCGCGCAGCCTGCATCCGGGCCAGCGCAACAGTCTCGATGCGCTCTGCAAGCGATACAGCGTCGACAACAGCAAGCGCGACCTGCACGGCGCATTGCTCGACGCGGGGATCCTCGTCGACGTGTACCTGGCGATGACCGGAGGGCAGAGCGCGCTCGCGCTCGATGTCAGCGCCGGCGGTGGCGAACGGTCCCGTGTCAGCGTGGTGGTTCCCACCCTGCGCACCCCCGGAATCCAGCTCGCGGTGCCGCAGCCGGACGACGAGGAACTGCGCCGCCATGAGGCCCTGCTGGACGTCATCCAGAAGGCGAGCGGCGGGAAGGTCGTATGGCGGATGGGGGCCGCGGAAGGGGGCTCAGGCAGCCAGCCGGCCGCCGCCGGCGCCGTGGGACAGCGATAGAACGCACAGAAATCACCGAACGGTGCCTTAGGCGGCTCGATTTGCGGGCCGCGGACCGGCAAGATCGCCGCCGCGCGTCGCCCTAAGGGCTTAAGAGAGATAGAAAAATCATGGATTTGAGCTTGAGAAAGTGCCGGGTCGGCGTCGTCGGTCTGGGATACGTCGGGCTGCCGCTGGCCGTGGAATTCGGCAAACACTTCGACACCGTCGGGTTCGACATCAAGGCGAACCGCATCGCCGAGCTCAAGTCGGGGAAGGATTCCACCCTCGAATGTTCGCCGGCCGAGCTCAAGGCCGCGAAGCTGCTCAAGTACACCACGAACCTCAAGGAGCTCGGCAAGTGCCGGGTGTTCATCGTCACCGTGCCGACGCCGATCGACCGCTACAACCGGCCGGACCTCACGCCGCTCGAGCGCTCGAGCGAGACGGTGGGCAAGGTGCTCAAGAAAGGCGACGTAGTCGTTTACGAATCGACCGTCTATCCCGGCTGCACCGAGGAAGTCTGCATCCCTATCCTCGAGCGCGAGTCGGGACTCAAGTTCAACAAGGATTTCTTCGCCGGCTACAGTCCCGAGCGCATCAATCCCGGCGACAAGGAACATCGCCTGCCTTCGATCAAGAAGGTCACGTCCGGCTCGACGCCCGAAGTCGCGGACTTCGTCGACAAGTTGTACCGCTCGGTGGTGCGCGCGGGTACACACAAGGCGTCGAGCATTCGCGTCGCCGAGGCCGCGAAGGTCATCGAGAACACGCAGCGCGACGTCAACATCGCGCTCATCAACGAGCTCGCATTGCTGTTCAACCGCCTGGGCATCGACACGGAAGAAGTGCTGCTGGCCGCGGGCAGCAAGTGGAACTTCCTGCCGTTCCGACCCGGCCTGGTCGGCGGACACTGCATCGGAGTCGATCCTTACTACCTCACGCACAAGGCGCAGGAGATCGGCTTCCACCCCGAGATGATCCTCGCGGGGCGCCGCCTCAACGACAGCATGGCTAACTACGTTGCCGCGCAGGTCGTGAAACTCATGGCCGGCAAGCGGATCCTCGCCAAGGGTTCGCGCGTGCTGGTGCTCGGCCTCACGTTCAAGGAGAACTGCCCGGACCTGCGAAATTCCAAGGTCGCGGACGTCGTGCGCGAGCTCGGGAATTACGGCGCGAAAGTGGACGTGTACGACCCGTGGATCGACCGGGCCGAGGCGGAGCACGAATATGGGATTCGTCCGATAAGCCGCGTGCCCACGGGGGCTTATGATGCCGCCGTGATTGCCGTCGGCCACAAGGAATTCCGCGAGCAGGGGATCGAGAGCGTGCGCAAGGCCTGCAAGAAGAATCACGTCGTGTACGACATCAAGTACGTGTTCCCGTCCAGCAAGGTGGACGGTCGCCTGTGAAGATCCTGCTCACCGGCGCGGCCGGATTCATCGGATTCCATACCGCACGCAAACTGCTCGAGCGCGGCGACGAAGTCGTCGGCCTCGACAATCTCAACGACTATTACGATCCGAACCTCAAGCGCGCGCGCCTCGCGATATTGGAGGCCCACCCGAAGTTCCGTTTCGTGAAGATGGATCTCGCCGACAAGGGCGGCATGAAGTCGCTGTTCCAGCGCGAGAAGTTCCCGCGCGTCATCCACCTCGCGGCGCAGGCCGGCGTGCGTTATTCGCTCGAGAATCCGCAGGCCTACATCGACAGCAACGTGACGGGCACGCTCAACGTGCTGGAAGGGTGCCGCCACAACGGCGCCGAGCATCTCGTGTTCGCGTCGACGAGTTCGGTGTACGGACTCAACACGAACATGCCATTCACGCCACATCGCGGCGTCGATCATCCGCTGTCGCTGTACGCGTCGACGAAGCGCGCCAACGAGCTCATGGCGCACAACTACGCGGCGCTGTTCAAACTACCCGTCACGGGCCTGCGTTTCTTCACGGTGTACGGCCCCTGGGGCCGGCCCGACATGGCGCTGTTCCTGTTCACGAAGAACATCCTCGAGGGCAAGCCCATCGACGTGTTCAACAACGGCCACCACAAGCGCGACTTCACGTTCGTCACCGACATCGCCGAGGGCG
>JAEZCN010000019.1 GCA_023433515.1 Pseudomonadota bacterium | reverse complement strand
GGTGCGCGAGAAATACAGCGTGCCCGTGTGGGTCGCGCCCAGCGAGTCGAACAGCGTGAGCGACGTCGCCTGGTTGAAGGTGTTCGGATCGTTCGCGTTGAACGGCGCGGTCGGCGGCTGCGTGGCGCTCGCCGGCAGGTTCAGCGTGTATTCGACGCTGGCCGTGGCCGACGGCGCGGAGTCCGTGGTCTGCAGGCGCAGGTCGCCGAGACCACCGGTGTTGAATCCACCCCCCGCCAGCGGCGGATAGACCTGCAGGCGCTGGCCCATCGAATTCACGACGTATCCGTCACGGTTCATCTGAAACGCACCCGCACGGGTATACGACAGCGCGCCGTTGTCGGAGAGGATGAACATGCCCTGCCCGCTCAGCGCGAGATCCAGGTTCGAGTCGGTGAATTCGATGTTTCCCTGCGCGAACTGCTGCGTGACCGCGGCGACGCGGACGCCGTTGCCGCTGGCGTTGTTCGACGTGCCCTGCAGCGAGACGGCGAACAGGTCGGCGAACTCGGTGCGCGAGCCCTTGAAGCCGCTGGTCGACGTGTTGGCGATGTTGTTCGCCGTGACGTTCAGATCGGATTGCGCGGCGTTGAGGCCCGAAAGTGCGATGCGGAAAGGCATGTGATGACTCCTTGAAACCTGCTACGTCAGAGCACGCGTTCGACGTCGTCGATCGCGATCTCACCGAGTGAATCCGTGTCCAGCGTGAGCGTGCCGGTGGCCGGGTCGAGCGCGACGCTCGAGACACGCGCCGCGACGCTGGTCTGCAATGAAACGTTCTGGTTGCCGACGCGTGCGACCACTTCGATCTGGTACGCGCCCGCATCGGCGGGCGTGCCGGCGTCGGTGGTGCCGTCCCACGCGAAGGCGTGAGCGCCGCGCGAATTGTCCAGCGCCTGCGACCTGATCAGCGCGCCGCTCGCGTCCTTCACGAGCAGCTGCACCGAGGAGGCTCCCACGGGCACTTCGATGAGGCCCTGCGGACCGCGCGCCTCGCCTTCGACGGCCTCGGGCAGGTAGATAGTGCCGCCCGGCGCGATGACCGCGCGGCCGATGAGACTGGCGCCGTCCAGCACCTGGTTGCCGCGCAGGCTGTTGGTCAGCGAGCTGATCTGCTTGTTCATGTCCGCGAGGCCCGAGACCTGGCTGAACTGCGCGAGCTGGCCCACGTATTGCGCGGGTTCGAGCGGCTTGAACGGGTCCTGGTTCTTGAGCTGCGTGATCATGAGCGTCAGGAAATCTTCCTGGTTGAGCTCGGTTTTCTTCGCGATGGCCGCGTTGGCGGCCGCGGCGGCCGCCGCGTCCTGGTCGGAGCGCTGGCGGATCATGGCCGCGTTGATGATGTCCATGTCGAACATGTGTTACTCCTCTCAGCTCTGGCCCAGACGCAGTGTCGCGAGCAGCAGGTCTTTCGAGGTGTTCATGACCTCGACGTTGTTCTGGTACGAGCGCGAGGCGGAGATCATGTTGACCATCTCCTCGACCACGTTGACCGCGGGCGCGTAGACGTAGCCGTTGGCGTCCGCGAGCGGATTTCCGGGCTCGTAGCGCGCGGCGGCTGGCGCCTGCGATTCGTAGATGCCGCGCACGCGCACGGCGGCATTGCCGTTCTCGGCCTGCGCGGCGCCGAGTTGCTGGCGAACCGCCTCGAAGATGGGATGGCGCGGCTTGTAGACACTGTTGGCGTCGCCGCTCACGCTCTCGGCGTTGGCGAGGTTGCTGGCCGTCGTGTTGAGGCGCACGGATTGCGCCGACATTCCCGAACCCGCGATATCGAATGCCTTGAAGGACGACATGATCAGCTGCCCATGATCGCGGTCATGAGACCGCGGAATTTCGCGTTGAGGAAAGTCAGCGTCGCCTGGTAGCGCACCGCGTTCTCGGCGAAGGCCGACTGCTCGAGCTGCGCGTCGACCGTGTTGCCGTCGAGCGCCGGCGCGAGCGGCGTGCGGTACTTGAGATCCGGATTGCCGGCGGCGTCGGCCGACGCGGCGCCGCCGATGTGGCCCGCCTGCGTGGTCGACAAGTTCACGCCCGAGGTGGGCGTCTCGCCCGCGGCGCGCGCCATGGCCTGGCGGAAGTCGATGTCGCGGGCCTTGTAGCCCGGCGTGTCCGCATTCGCGAGGTTGTTCGCGATCAACTCGGTACGACGCGCACGCACGTCGAGCGCGGTCGCGTGCACTCCGATGTACTGGTCGAGATTCAATGGCATGGTCACTCCTCGCGTCGGCGTCAGCGGGCCGACACGGGGGAAGCAAAGCAAGCGACGTGCCACGGAGGGTTTTCGCGCCGCACGGGGCCGTGCGGACGTTATGGACGTGTGGGAATGTGACGCGGCGCGCACCGCGCGGGTGAGCGATTGCCGCGCGGCGGCGGAGAAGTTCCGGCGGCGGCGCTCGATGCGTCTGGTATCCGGTAACGGCCTCGCGCGTCGTTTCTTGAGCGGACCGCGTGTGCTGGCACGTCGATTGCTAACTACAGGGCATGTGGGTCAAAACGTTGACTGTTGGAATGGCCGCTCTCTCCTGCGCGTGCTTCGCCCAGGGTTCGGACAAGGCCGCGGATGGACTGCAGACACTCTCGAGCGTGCGCGCCTCGGCCGAACGCGCGGTGCGCGGCGTACTGGATCCGAAGGCGACCGGCGTATCGGTCGAAGCCGGAGCGCTCGACACGCGCCTGCGGCTCACCGCCTGCGCCGCACCGCTCGAGACACACGCGCAGCCGCCACGCGGCAACCAGTCGCGCGTGCTCGCGCGGGTTTCCTGCACACAGGGTTCGCCCTGGACCGTGCACGTGCCGGTGGACATCCGGCGTACGCACAGCGTGCTGCTCCTGCGGCGCGCCGTCGCGCGCGGCGAGACGATCGCCGCGACGGACGTCGATACGCAGAGGCGCGAACTGCCTGGCATGGCTTCGCCCTACGTCATGAAGGTCGAGGAGCTCACGGGTCGACTGACGAAGCGAGCGCTGCCCGCCGGAACCCTGTTGAGCGCGGACGCGCTGACCGCGGCACTCCTTATACATAGAGGCCAGGAGGTCACGCTGACCGCCTCCGCCAATGGGTTCGAAGTGCGTGCGCCCGGCAAGGCGCTCGCCGACGCCGCCGCGCACCAGCGCGTGCGCGTTCAGAACCTTCTGTCGCTCAAGGTCGTGGAAGGAGTGGCCGATTCAGCCGGAGTGGTCCGGGTAACTCCCTGATTGCCCGTGGAATATGACCATGCGACAGAATATGCGCCAAATAGTCGACTTTCCGCCTAAAGATTGTTGCGGCCACGCCGTTACCTGCTCGTAGACGATCCAGGAGAATTGGCGATGGCGAACAAGATCAGCGGAATCGACGGACGACCGGTCCAGGTGAACGGTGGAGCCCCGGTTGCGCGCGTGCGCGACACCACGGCGGAAGGTCGCAAGACCGAAACCACCGGAACGTCGAACATCAACGTTTCCGACACCGCCCGCACCCTCGCCGCGCTCGAGGAGCGCATCTCCACCCTGCCCATCGTGAACGAGAGCCGCGTCGACGCGGTCCGCAAGGCGATGGACGAAGGCCGCTATCACGTCGACCCGCAGCGGGTCGCCGACAAGATGATGCGCTTCGAAGTGGATCTGCTCGCGGCCATTCCCGCGAACAAGTAACGGATGAACATGGACCCCGCGCTGGTTCGCGACACTCTCGGGCGCCTGCTCGCCGACGAGAATGCCGCGCTCGGCGAATTCGAATCCCTGCTCGATCGCGAACACGGCGCGCTCAGGGAGCGCGACATCGACGCCCTCGAATCGCTGGCTGAAACGCGGCAGTCGAACGTGGTCCGTCTGCTCAAGATCGAGGACGAGCGCCGCGCGCTGTGCAGCCTGCACGGCTACTCGGCCGACCTGTCCGGACTTTCGAAGCTCATCGCCTGGTGCGATCCGAAACGCACGCTCGCGAAGCCGTACGAAGAATGCGCCTCACGCGCCAAACGCTGCCGCGACCTGAACGACCGCAACGGCGTCCTGGTCGGCGCGCAGATCAAGCGCGTCGAGGGTTTGCTGGGCGCCCTCACCGGATCCGTCGACAGCGCGCCGCGCGCCTACGGCCCGCGCACGAGTTCGAATCCCTATGCGGCCACGGGCCGCGTGATTTCCGCCGAAGCCTGACCGACAGACTCTCCGGCATCCTCGAACGCGCCTCCGGGCGCGTTTCTTTTTTTCGCATCTAACTAACACGACGCGTGACGTCCGGCGTTCCACGTGGAGCGATTCGCATCCGCGGTTTACGTAATCCAGTTCGCCGTGCGCCGCGCGCACGCCTAACTACGAAACATAAGAGACGCGGTTCAAATAATTGCGGCGCTTGCGCGAAGTCCGTCACATTCGCAGGCTCAACCCTGCCGGGGTGCCGCCGAAAACCTGAGCAGGGTGCGCGCATCTTCGTCGCGCCAACGTTTCGCTGGCGGCAGCTCATGGGTCCGTGCACACCGACCGACGGTACTCCTCTCTCGCAAGTGCTCGTGCGCTGCCGCCGGCCCCTATCAAGGTAATGGGTCGATGGAAACGATGAAACTACGAGCGATACAGCATCCCGGCAATGCCGGCGAACTGCTCGACAGTTTCATACGCCACGCGGAAAGTCTGCCGTGCGATGCGCATCGTCTCACGCAGGAAAGCCAGCTCACGCCGACGCTGGAAAAGGTCGCGCAGCGATCCCTCGAGGAAGGACTGGTCTGGGAAGCCTGGACCGACGACCGCGCGATGTGGCTATGGGCTTGCGAGGTCTCGCTCGCGCGCTCGCGCGAACGCGGAATGCCGGTCATGGAAGTGCGGCGTTACGACGAAAGCGGCGCGGTCGAAGAAAGTGGCACGTGGGTACGCGTGCGCCACGACAGCTGGCAGCGGTGCAACGAATGAACCTGCGAAACATCCTCCTCGCGCTGACGGCGATGTCGCTGGCGGCCTGCGGTGGTGGTGGCGGCAGCGGGACGACCTCCACGCCCGCTCCTTCCGGCAACACGTCGCCCGCCACGGTCGCCCCGCCGGCGCCCGCGGCTCCGTCGCTTTCCTCCCCGGATCTCTCGCTGACGGATCGTCTGTACAAGGGCGACCAGCGCACGCCGGCCGGCTTCGAGATCGAGGCCCGCCCCTCGAGCGTCGTCGGCACCTTGTCGACGCGCCACCTGCGCAATTCCGACATGGCGACGGGCCCGCAGGCCGCGGGACCGACTTATGAGCTCTGCACCGACGACCTCGCGCAGGCCATCGACTGGTCCGAGCGCCTGTCGACCTGGGGCGGTCAGTATTCCGATCTCGCCACGGTCAACAGCGACGATCAGAAGTTCGAGCTCGTGCGCGTGCCGCGCGCCGACGTGACCGCGATGCTGCGTCACCGGGTGTTCAAGTGTTCGTATCTCGATAGAGCCGGCAGCGACCTGCGCGCCGAGGCCGGTTTCGCCGGCTCGATGAACCAGCGCCCGCTCACTGCCGCGGAACTCGAGTCGCTCGCCGAGTACCTGTGGCAGTTCACGACGTTCAACAACTCGGACTACGCGGTCGAGAGTAGTTCGACCGTGACCAACGGCGACACGCTCGCGCAGACGATCCGCATGGGCAGACTCGTGCGCGGCGCGAGCGGCTGCGACAGCGTGCAGATCGTGGACTGGGTTCACACGATGAACGCGATCGACGGCTCGCTGTCGCGCGCGATCACGACCGTACGGTCCTTCCAGGTCACGAGCACGCCAGCGGGCGTGAAGAGCTGCCCGGGCTAGAGATCCTTCGCGAGCTTCTTCAGGTAACTGCGGAAGGTCGTCGACAGCTCGGGGTGCGCCAGCGCGTATTCCACGTTCGCCTGCAGGTACCCGATCTTGCTGCCGCAGTCGAATCGTTTGCCCGCGAACCGGTACGCATACACCGACTCGTCGTTCATGAGCCGCGCGATACCGTCGGTGAGCTGGATCTCTCCCCCCGCGCCCTCGCCGATGCGCTCGAGGTGCTCGAACACGCGTGGCGTGAGCAGGTAGCGGCCGACCACCGCGAGGTTCGACGGCGCCTTGTCGGGCTTCGGCTTCTCGACGATGCGATCGACTCGCAGCAAGTCGCCGTGTCTGGCGCCCGTCTTCACGATGCCGTACTTGTCGGTCTGGTTGTGAGGCACGGTCTGCACGGCGACGATGCTGCCGTTGTCGAAGCGATCAGCCATCTGCTTGAGACAGGCCTCCTCGGCATCGATGAGATCGTCCGCGAGATGCACGAAAAAGGGCGCATTGCCGACGGCCGGCTTGGCGCACAGCACCGCGTGGCCGAGACCTAGTGGCGCCGGCTGACGGATGTAGATACACGACGCGTACGACGGCAACACGCTGCGCAGCATCTTGAGCAGGTCGCTCTTGCCCTGCGAGAGCAGCAGGTTCTCGAGCTCGGCGTCGGAATCGAAGTGGTCCTCGATCGCGCGCTTCGAGGATCCCGTGATGAACACGAGCCGGCGTGCTCCGGCGGCGAGCGCCTCTTCCACGGCGTACTGGATGAGTGGTTTGTCGACGATGGGCAGCATCTCCTTGGGGCTGGCCTTCGTCGCCGGTAAAAACCGGGTGCCGCGTCCGGCAACGGGAAACACTGCGACATCGATGCGAGGCTTCTTAGACTTCTTCGTCCTGGTCGACATACGGGCTCCGGGCCTGAGAGGCCCGGAACCATATCACGGCCCAATTGCGGCTCCGCGGGGCGCGGCTGGCGAAAAGGCGAATTGTTTGCGCGACTTCACGCCTCCGCGCTGTCGGATATCGCTTACGAGGCGGGCTTGGGTGTCGCCGGCTTCGCCGCCGCGGGCGCCGCGCCTGCCGCGGGTTTGTCAGCCCCTAACCGGATGTCCGCGCGGTTCTTGTCGATGAGTTTCTGCGTGATGCCTTCGACCATGGCGAGCTGGTCGACCGACTTGAACGGCCCGTTCTTCTCGCGGTAGCTGACGATCGCCTTGGCCTTGGCCGGGCCGACGCCGTTGAGCGCCTTGGCGAGAGTCGTGGCATCCGCCGTGTTGATGTTCACGGGCTCGGCGAACGCGCCGAGCGGCGCGAGCAATACCAGGGCCGCGAGCGTCGATGCGAAGTGTCTGATCTTCATGTTGCCTCCTTGCGTGTTGGGACCCGGCGATTCGCCGGGCGGCAGGGAGACTAGCAAGGCGCCGCTCCGCGAACGGAGCCGCAAATCGCGTCAACTCGCGCGGATATTCAGGCTATGCAGCGAGTCCCAGCTGCGGCAGCTCGGACAGCGCCAGTGCCAGGTGACGCTCGACACGCCGCATTGTTCGCAGCGGAAGCGCGCCGGCTCGGGCTGGGACACATCATCCGCGGGCGGATCCGCGCGCAGCCGCGCGTCGAGTTCATCGGCCCGTGCCCCGGATGCAAGGCGCGCTTCGTCCACGAACGCGGCCTGCAGCGTGCGTGACGGATTCAGCGCCTCGGCGTACAGGTCGACCACCTTGTCCCGCTCTCCCGCCGCGGCGGCGACGCGCGCCGCCAGCAACGCGGCCCGCGCGCTCGACGGCGAATGCACGCGCGCGGCCGCGACGTGCGCTCTCGCGCCCGCGAAATCCCCGGCCGCGAGCGACCCCTCGCCGAGTTCGCAGCAGTAGTGCGCGGCGACCGAGGCGCGCTCGCGTTGCTTCTCCAGCGGCAGCTCCCGCCAGATGTCGAGCGCCGCGCGCCAGTCGTGCTGCTGCTCGTAGACCCAGGCCAGCTTCTCGAGCGCCGCGGCCCTGTAGTTAGGCGAACCGAGCAGGTCGCGCAGCCGTTCCTCGGCGCGATCGAACAGCCCCGCGCTCATGTAGTCGAGGCCGAGCGCGAACGTGGCCTGCTCGCGAATCGCGGTCTCGCCGTGCTGCCGCAGCTCGGTGTGGATCGCGATCGCGCGGTCCACCTCGCCGCGGCGACGCATCAGGCTGCCGAGCGCGAACTGGATCTCGGCCTCGTGGGACTTGGTCGCGAGCCGCGTGAACACCTCGGCCGCGCGGTCATAGCGGTCGTTGACGAGGTGATCGAGGCCCGTGAAGTAGTCGATGTCGTGGCGCATGCGCCGCGCGCGCGCCGAGCGCCGGCCGAGCACGAACGCCGCCGCCCCGACGAGCAGGAAGCACAGCAGCAGGACCTCAGGACCGATGCCTCTCAGGCGCATGCGTTCAAATTATCACGCGGCGCAAACCAAATCTCCCGGACGCCGTCGCTTCGACGGCGTGAAGAGTGGGGCGTCAGCCCCTGGAAATTCAGCCCCTGGCCAACTGCCAGTCGCGCCAATAGTTCGGGTAGGTCTTGGCGACGCATCCGGGATCGAGGATCCGCAGGCCGGGGAGCTTCGAGCCGAGCACGCCGAATGACATCGCGACGCGGTGGTCGTGATAGGTCTCGATATCCACCACCGAAAGTCGCGATTTCGCGGCCGCATTCAGTGGCTGGATAACCATGAAGTCCGGCCCCTCCTCGACTTCGACGCCGAGCTTGCGCAGCTCGCGCGTCGGCGCGGCGATGCGGTCGCATTCCTTGACGCGCAGCGTCGCGAGCCCGGTGATCCGCGTGGGTCTCGCCAGGAACGGCGCGATCATCATCAGGGTCGGCGCCACGTCGGGCATCGTGGTCATGTCCACCGGGCCGTCGAAGCCCGGTGCCATGGAAACGGGTCCCTCGATCACCGTGCGGCCGGGCAAACGTTCGACTCGCGCGCCGAGTTCTTCGCACAGGCCGAGGAACGCGTAGTCACCCTGCCGCGTGCCGGATCCGAGATTGGTCAGCGTGATGCGGCGCCCATGCAGCAGCGCCAGCGCGGCGAAATAGGAAGCCGCCGAAGCATCGCCCTCGACCGGAATCTCGCCCGCCCGATAAGCCTGCGGTCGCACGACGAGCCTGCGGTACTGCCGGTTCTCGACCTCGACGCCGAACTTGCCCATCTCGTCGAGCGTGAGATCGAGATACGGCTTGCTGGTCAGGTCGCCTTCCACTTCGACCGTGAGACCGCCCTCGATGAGCGGCGCGATGATCAGCAGACTCGTGAGGTACTGGCTGGAGATCGTGCCGGAAACACGCGCGGGCCCGCGCAGTGCGCGCGTCCCCGAGACGGTCGTCGGCAGGTAGCCGTCGTGGGTGGATTCGAGCGTCGCGCCGAGCGCGCGCAATGCGTCCACCAGGTCCTTGTTGGGCCGCTTCTGCATCGAGATGTGGCCGTCGATGCGCGTCTCGTCGGGCCGCAGCGCCGCGAACGCGAGCATCAGGCGCGTGGTCACGGCGCTCTGCCCGACGTCGAGCGTCACCGCGCCGCCGGCGAACTGGCCGCCGTGCCCGGTGATGATCACCTGGTCGTCGAGCGAATCGTCCACGTCGATGCCGAGCCGGCGCAGGCAATCCTTCATGCGCCAGTAGTCGTCGGCCTCGCCGGGATATCGGATGGTGCTGGTGCCGTTCGCGAGCGCCGCGATGGCGCAGTCGCGCAGCGTCAGGGACTTGCTGCCCGGCAGGGGTGTCTCGAACCGGAAGGAACCGCCCGGCCACGGCTCGAGGTCGAGCGTGGCCGGGTAGTTAGTGCTGGAGGTCAATCGATCGAGCGGTCAGTCCCGGATGGGACGGTCCGCACCGTCGTTCACGCGCTCGCGCAGGTCCTTGCCCGGCTTGAAGTGCGGCACGTATTTGCCGGAGAGCGCCACGGCCTCTCCGGTCTTGGGATTCCGGCC
>JAEZCN010000057.1 GCA_023433515.1 Pseudomonadota bacterium | reverse complement strand
GCGGCACAGGCCTGGGGGCGCAAACAGGGCGAGCGCCACCGGCTGCTCACGGGGACGTCCGACAAGAGTTCGTTCGGCGCCACCGAAGGTGCGGTGTTCGCATTGCTCGGCCTGTTCCTGGCTTTCGGGACCCGCTGCTGGTCGAATTGCGGAAGTCGATGGACTGACTACTTGAGGGCGAGCTCGACGCGCACCTTGCCTTCGACCGGAGGCCTGGACTCGGCGGCGATCAGGAAAACGCGCTGCGGATCGATCTCGCCGCTACCGAGCAGCACATCCTGGATCGCGCGTGCGCGCGCCTGGCCCAGCGCTTCGAGCTGCTCGGGTGTCGCCGCGTATTTTTCGCGCAGCGCCTGCTCGAGCTCGCCGGTCGCGGTGGCGATCATCCGCGGATCGCGCTTCTTCGCCCGGGTGTCGAGCAAGGTGGGGACGCTGCCGGGCAGCGTCGCTTTCGGCCCGAATTCGGCGCGATATTGCTCGACCAGATGCTCCAGGCGGTCGTTGGGATCGGCGCTCGGCTCCGTTTCTCCGTTCGTGCCGTCCCTGGTTGCCATCGTTTCGTTCGCGATCGCCATTCCGTCGACGTCCGCATACACGGCGGGCACGTCGAGCTGTAGTCCCGGACGTTCCTTCAGCCCCTTCGCGACGCCGGCGAGCCGTTGCTTGCCGGCGTCGTCCAATGTCGCGGAACCGGGCTCGAACACGATGAGGTTCATCTCCTCGTCACCGCCGCCGAACATGGCGCCGAGCATCTTGAACGGCGCCGTGGCCGCCTTGGTGAGCAGGCCCACGAACGCCTTCCAGATGATCGGGCCGAGCCTGAACTGCGGATCGTCGAGGCTGCCCGAGACCGGCAGGCCGAGGTCGATGACGCCGTTGCCGTCCTTGAGCAGCGCGACGGCGAGTTTGAGCGGCAGCTTCACTGCGTCGGGGCTTTCGACTCGTTCGCCGAGCTGGAGCTGATCGATGACGAACTGCTGCTTCGCGTCGAGCTTGCGGTTCTCGACGTGGTATTCGAGATCGACCGAGAGTTTTCCCTTCTCGATGCGATAACCCGCGAAGCGGCCGGAATAGGGCGTGACGGACGACAGCTCCACGCCCTTGAAGTTGACCTTGAGATCCGTGAAAAGGCTGGCCGAAAGCAGATTGACCTCGCCTTCGATGTTCGCGGGCGCGTAGCGGTCGATCTTGCCGTCGAGCTTCATTTTCGCGCGCGAGGCCGGATCGGAGGAGAGACCGGCGATCGAGCCGTCGAGCTGCTGGATGCTGACGGCGTAGTTAGGCTGGATCCAGAAGTCGGCGAAATTGCCCGAGCCGTTGCGGATGTTCACCCGCCCGATGCGCATCTCCATGGGCTGGGGGTTCTCCGGCGCCGGCTCGTTCGCCGTGGTTTTCACCGTCTGCACGGGGCCCGGCGCGCTCGCGGGCGCGGTCATGATCTTGCTGACGTTGGTCGTCTGGTCGGGCGCGATGATGAAGCGGATGTAGGGGCCCTGCGCGTTGATGGTCGCGATGCTCAGGCTGCCGGGCGCGGGCGACGACTTGTAGTCGATGCGATTGAGCTCGAGGCGGTCCCACTTCGCGAAGTCCTCGCGCATCGCGGTATCGACCGAGTGGAACTTGTTGACGCGCGTGTCGCCGGCGATCCTGAGCGCGGCGTCCTCGCCGCGCTCGATGTCGAGATCCGCGCTCACGGCGCCGTCGAGCAGCGTGAGCTGCGAATAGGTGGCGACGTAGGGCTGGAACTGCTTGAGGTCGATATTCGCGACCATCACCTTGCCGCGGAAGGTGCCGCGCTCGGGCAACGCCTGTCCATCGAGTTCGACGCTGCCGCCGCTCGCGAGCGCGATGTTGCCGTCCACGTCGAAGAGCTGGCCTGGCTGGGTCGTGAAGCCGTTCACGTGCAGAACGACGGGATCGAGCTCGAACGTCGCGGTGGGTTTCACGAAGCGGTCTTCGAGCGCGACCTTGAGTTGTTCCACCGTGATGTCGGGCGCGCTCACCAGCCATTCTGGCTTGGCCTCGGCCGCGGATCCGGCTGGTGCCGATGACTCGTTCGCGGCAGGCTGTGGTGCTTCGGCCGCGGGCGGTCCTTCCGTGAGCTCCATCAGGTTGATGCGCCCTTCCGCATCGCGCCACGCGCGCACTTCGCCACCGGCGAGTTTCATGGCGCCGAACTCGATGCGCGAATTCGCGAGATCGAAGCGCGAGTCGCGCAGGTTCAGGTGCGTGAGGTGAACGTATTCGTCGTCGCTCCCGCGCGGCGCGACGCCGAGTTCGCGCACGTCGACGTTCCTGAGGCCGACGACTAGATTGACGCCGCTCTCGGGAGCGGAGAAGTCGTAATCGCCGTCGAGCGTGATCGCGCCGTCGGTGATCCTGAACGCAAGCGAGTCACGCAGGTACGACCACAACGTCTTCGTCGGCACGTCGATCAACGCGAACTGGCCTTTGGCCGAGACCGGCTTCAGTTCGAACGTGCCGTTCCAGGTGAACTTGCCGCCATCAGTGGATTCCGCATCGAGCGCGTAGGAATTGGCGCCGGTGCCGACCGTGCTGAACTCGCGCAGCGCGAACGTCACCGGCTGCAGCTGCGCGTGGAAGGGCGTCGGCTTCGTGTGGTCCTCGAAGTCGACCCGGCCGCGAATCACCCGCAGCAGGTCGATGAACACCCGCGTCGGCTCGGATTGCGGCCCTGGCTCCTGCTCCTTCTCGAATGGCTTCGCGAGATCGGCGAGGTTGAGCGTGCCATCGGGACGGATCACCGCGCGGCCGAATGGCTGGTCGAGCTCGATGAGTTCGAGGCTCGGACCGCGGCGCCAGATGCTCGAGAGCGACGAGTTGACGACCAGGCGCTCGAAGCCGAACAACGGTTTCGCATCCGCGTCGGGAAACGCGAAGCCCTCGATCACGAGCGTGAGCGTGAACGGGTTGAATCGGACTGTTCCGACGGTGGGATCGCGCTGATAGTTCTCGCGCGCGAATTCCTGGATCTGGGACTTCACCGCACGAGGCACGACGAAGAACCCGATGATCGCGTACAGCCCGATTACCAGTGCGGCGATGGCCGCGAGCACGAATATCTTGCGAAGTCCGATAGTCAGTTTCATGGGTGCGAGGCCGTCAAATCAGCCCGGGAATGTAGCAGCGAACGGCCGCCGAGTCGCGCGGGGGCAGGGGCTATACGGCCAAGGTCCGATGGAGGGCGGTGCGGCACGCCTTTAGACCAGCGTCTACACAGGGATTCAATTCGCGAGGCTGGCCATGGCAACTCACGCTCCGGTTCCGGTGCCCGTCGACATCGACAACTTCGTGCGGGCGGAAAGCGACCTGTATTTCGACTCGGTCGTGAAGAGGAACGGCTTCGGGCGGTTCGATTTCAGTCGCGAGGTCACGCCGATCGAACAGCAGTACGTCATCCGCATGAACCGCGACACGTTGTATGGCGGCGCGGTATTCGATCTCGACGCGGGCAACGTCGTCATCACGTTGCCGGATCCCGGCAGGCGGTTCCTGTCGATGCAGGTGATCGACGAGGACCAGTACACGGAGATGGTCGTGTACGGCGGCGGGCGGCACGTGTTGTCGCGGCCGAACTTCGACACCAGGTATGTATTGTGCGCGCTGCGCATCCTCGTCGATCCGCGCGATCCGGAGGACCTGAAGAAGGTGCACGCGCTGCAGGATGCCGTGCACGTCCACCAGGACTACCTGCGCATCGGCAAGTTCGAGCATCCCGTCTGGGATCCCGCGAGCCAGAAGACCGTGCGCGAGGCGCTGCTCAAGCTCGGGTCCTCGTTGCCGGACACCAGCGGAATGTTCGGCACCAGGGAAGAGGTCTCGCCGGTCCGCCGTCTCATCGGCGCGGCGATGGCCTGGGGCGGCAATCCGGAACGCGACGCGACCTACCTCAACGTCACGCCGACGCGCAACGACGGCGAGACTATCTACCGAATGCGGGTCGGCGAAGTGCCTGTGGACGGATTCTGGTCGATCAGCGTCTACAACGCGCAGGGATATTTCGAGAAGAACGAATACGACGCATACACGGTGAACAACCTCACCGCGGTCAAGGACGCGGATGGCGCGGTGACCGTGCAGTTCGGTGGCTACGACGGCGAGACACCGAATTGCCTGCCGATCTGCAAGGGCTGGAGCTACATGGTGCGGCTGTACCGGCCAAGGCCGGAGATCCTGCGGGGCAAATGGACATTCCCGATCGCACAACCTCTGCAATGACATGGATGGAGACGCCCCGATGAAAAAGCGTGAAGAGAAGTCCGGAAACGGTGGTGATGCCCATGCGCTGAACGAGTACCAGGCAGGGCAGGCATTCTCCGGGGTCATCGGCCGGACCTTCGAGGAATCCAGGCCCGCATGGCCCGCGCCCAATCGCGCGAGGAAGGGTGCGCCCAACGTACTTTTCATCGTGCTCGACGACACTGGCTTCGGCCACCTCGGCTGTTACGGCAGTCCGATCGCGACGCCCAACATCGATGCGCTCGCGAAGGACGGACTGCTGTACAACAACATGCACACCACGGCGCTGTGTTCGCCGTCGCGCTCCTGCATTCTCACGGGGCGCAACCATCATTCGAACGCGATGGCCTGCATCACCGAGGGCTCGGAAGGATTTCCGGGCTCGAACGGACAGATTCCATTCGAGAACGGGTTTCTCTCGGAGATACTGCTCAAGCACGGCTACAACACCTATGCGCTCGGCAAGTGGCACCTGACACCCGCCGAAGCGAACTCGGCGGCGGGTCCCTATGACCGCTGGCCGCTCGGCCGGGGCTTCGAACGATTCTTCGGATTCCTGGGCGGCGATACGCATCAGTATTACCCCGAGCTCGTACGCGACAACTCGCAGGTCGAGCCCGACAAGACGCCCGCGGAGGGCTACCACCTCACTCCCGACCTCGTCGAGAAGGCGAAGGCGATGATCGCCGACGCCAAACAGGTCGCGCCCGACAAGCCGTTCTTCATGTACTTCTGCACGGGCGCGCAACACGCGCCTCACCACGTGCCGAAGGAGTGGGCGGACAGGTACAAGGGCAAGTTCGACAAGGGTTGGGATGCGTACCGCGAACAGGTTTTCGCGCAGCAGAAGGAGCTCGGCATCATCCCGAAGAACACCGTCCTGTCGCGGCACGATCCGGACGTGCAGGACTGGGACAAACTACCCGCGAGCGAGCGCAGGCTGTACGCGCGCATGATGGAAGTGTTCGCCGGGTTTCTCGAACACACCGATCATCACATCGGCCAGCTCATCGCGTTCCTCAAGGAGCTGGGCGAGTACGAGAACACGTTGATCATGCTGATCTCGGACAACGGCGCGAGCGCCGAAGGCGGTCCGAACGGCTCGGTGAACGAGGGAAAGTTCTTCAACAACGTGCCCGAGAACCTCGAGCAGAATCTCGCGGCCATCGACGACATCGGTGGGCCGAAATACTTCAACCACTATCCGTGGGGCTGGACTCACGCCGGCAATACGCCGTTCCGGCGCTGGAAGCGCGAGACCTATCGCGGCGGGACGTCCGACCCGTTCATCGTGTGCTGGCCGAAGGGCATCAAGGCACGCGGCGAGATCCGCACGCAGTACGCCCATGCGATCGACCTGGTGCCGACGGTGCTCGATGCGCTCGGCATCGAGCCGCCCACCCACATCCGCGGCGTCACGCAGTCACCCCTCCAGGGACACAGCCTCGAGTCGTCGTTCGACGATGCGAAGTCGCCGTCGCTGCACCAGACGCAGTACTTCGAGATGTTCGGCCACCGCTCCATCTATCACGATGGCTGGCGCGCGGTGTGTCCGTGGCCGGGGACCTCGTTCACCGAGTCAGGCCTCGGATTCGGCGCGCCGCTCGACAAGGACAAGCTGGTCGAGCTCGACGCCAAGGGCTGGGAGCTCTACCACGTGGACGAGGATTTCGCGGAGACGAAGAATCTCGCGGAGCAGGAGCGGGCGCGGCTCATTTCGATGATCGCGCTCTGGTACGTCGAGGCCGGCAAGTACGACGTCCTGCCCATCGACAGTCGCGGCACGCTGCGGTTCGGAGATCCGCGGCCGCAGATCGCCGAGAAGCGCCAGAGATACGTCTACTACCCCGGAACGCAGGTCGTGTCGCAGGCCGCGGCGCCGATTCTCGTCAACGTGCCGCATTCGTTGTCCGTGCATGCGACCGTCCCGGAGGGTGGCGCTGACGGCGTGCTGATGTCCGCGGGCGGTGTCGACGGTGGTTTCGTGTTTTACGTGAAGGATGGACGCCTGACCTACGGGTACAACTACTGCGCCGACCAGCGGTTCCGCGTGCAGTCCCAGCAGAAGATCCCGGAAGGCGATCACATCTTCTCGTTCGAGTTCACGCCCACGGGAAAGCCTGACATCGCCCACGGCAAGGGCACGCCCGCGAACATCAAACTACTTGTGGACGGTGAACCGGTCGGATCGGGAGACCTTCCTGTCACGATACCGATGTCGCTGGGGCTCGCCGCGGGCATATGTATCGGCGCCGATGCCGGGTCGCCCGTGATGGAAGACGAGGATTACAGCGCGCCATTCGCCTTCGCGGGCACCGTGAGGAAGGCATTGCTCGACGTATCGGGCGAAGCAGTGGAGGACAAGGCGGCGAAGATGCGCATGTACCTGGCGCGGCAGTGAGCGGCCGGGTGCGGCGGTGAAATCGGTTGCAGCGGTTGCAGCGCTGTTTCCTGCCTTCGTGGCCAGCGCGGCATCCGCCCAGGACAACGCGGACACGCTCGCGAAGCAGCTCTCGAATCCCGTCGCGTCGCTGATCAGCGTGCCGCTGCAGTTGAACTATGACGAAAGCTACGGCGAGCTCGACGGTTACCGCTTCACGCTCAACGTCCAGCCCGTCATTCCATCGTCGCTCGGCGAGAACTGGAATCTCATTACGCGCGTCATCATGCCGGTGATCTACCAGGATGACGTGATCGGGAGCTCGAGCCAATCCGGCCTCGGCGACACGACGCCGACGTTCTTCTTCTCGCCGAAGTCAGCGCCCGGCGGCCTCATCTGGGGCATCGGCCCGGTGTTCCTGCTTCCCACGGCAACGGATGACTTGTTAGGCGCGGAGAAATGGGGCGCGGGTCCGAGCGCGCTGGTGCTCAAGCAGACCGAAACCGGCTGGACGGCGGGTGCGCTCGTCAATCACATCGAATCATTCGCGGGATCGGACAACCGCGCGGACGTCAGCAACACCTTCCTGCAACCCTTCCTCGCGAAGCAGTTCAAGGGTGGGCGCACGCTTACGTTCAACAGCGAGTCGACGTACGACTGGGAGAACGAGCAGTGGACCGTGCCCATCAACGTCATGTACTCGAAGGTCACGAAGATCGGAGGACAGACGATCAGCTTCGCCGCAGGGGCGCGCTGGTACGCGGACACCCCTGAAGGGGGACCGGAGTGGGGCGCGCGCTTCGTCTTGACGTTGTTGTATCCGGAGAAATGAAGGCCGAGGAGCAGGAATAGGCACTTCATCCGATTGGCTCTGCACTGCGCCACGCGTTCAATGCCGCGACTTTTCTCGAGGAGAACCGCAATGGCCGCGCAGAAGCCGAACATTCTCATCATCTGGGGCGACGACATCGGCTGGTTCAATGTCGGCGCCTACAACCACGGCATCATGGGCTACCGCACGCCCAACATCGACCGGATCGCGAAGGAAGGCGCGATGTTCACCGATTGGTACGGTCAGCAGAGCTGCACCGCGGGACGCGCGGCGTTCATCACGGGACAGTCGCCGATCCGCACCGGGCTCACCAAGGTGGGATTGCCCGGTGCCGATCTCGGCCTGCAGCCGGAAGACCCGACCATCGCCGACGCGCTCAAACCACTCGGCTACGTCTGCGGCCAGTTCGGCAAGAATCACCTGGGCGATCGCGACGAATTCCTGCCGACGGCGCACGGGTTCGACGAGTTCTTCGGCAATCTCTATCACCTCAACGCCGAGCAGGAACCGGAGTGCCCCGACTATCCGAAGGATCCGGAGTTCAAGAAAAAATTCGGCCCGCGCGGCGTGCTGCGCGCCTTCGCGAACGCGGATGGCACACAGAAGATAGAGGACACCGGGCCGCTCACCAAGAAGCGCATGGAAACCATCGACGAGGAGATTCTCGACGCGAGCCTGCAGTTCATCGAGAAGAGCGCCAAGGGCGACAAGCCATTCTTCTGCTGGTTCAACTCCACGCGCATGCACATCTTCACGCATCTGAAGAAGGAATCGCAGGGTGTCACCGGACTTGGTGTCTATCCAGATGGCATGGTCGAGCACGATGGTCACGTCGGCAAACTGCTCGCCAAGCTGGACGAACTCGGCATCGCGGACAACACCATCGTCATGTATTCGACCGACAACGGCGCCGAAGTCATGAGCTGGCCGGACGGCGGTTCGACTCCGTTCCGCGGCGAAAAGGACACCAATTACGAAGGCGGCTGGCGCGTGCCCTGCGCGATCCGCTGGCCGGGCGTCATCAAGGCCGGAACGGTATCCAACGAGCTCTTCTCGCACCAGGACATGTTGCCGACGCTCGCGGCGGTGGCCGGCGAGCCCAACATCGTCGAGAAGATGAAGAAGGGCTACAAGTCCGGGAAAAAGACATTCAAGGTGCATCTCGACGGCTACAACCTGCTGCCCTTCCTCAAAGGCGAAGCGAAGAAGAATCCGCGCGAGGGCTTCCTGTACTGGAGTGACGACGGCGATCTCATGGCGCTGCGCGTCGGCAACTGGAAATGCATGTTCATGGAACAGCGTGCGAAGGGACTCGACGTGTGGAAGGAACCATTGGTGCCCCTTCGTACGCCGGATCTCTACAACCTGCGCAGCGACCCGTTCGAGCGTGGCAAGGAGGACGGCCAATTGTTCTACGGCAAGTGGATGGCCGATCGCGCCTTCCTGCTGGTACCCGCGCAGGCCATCGTCGGTGAATTCCTGAAGACATTCGCGGAATTCCCGCCGCGGCAGAAGCCCGCGAGTTTCAGCATCGACCAAGCGCTCGAGAAAGCGCGCCAGCAACAGGACACCCTGTCGAAGGCCCACGCCGCGTGAGCCCGCAGCCTGCAATACGCGAAGAGCCGGGTGTGGGGCCGTGCCTGGAAACGGATCCAGTCGCCGACTTCTACACCCGCCATCCCTATCCACCGCCGGTGGAGAATCTCGATCGCGCGCGCGACGAATGGCGCGACGGCACGCGCGAGCGCGCGGAGTTCCACCTCTACTGGCCTGCCGAGCGTTTCCGGCAGGACCTCGACATCCTGGTCGCGGGCTGCGGCACCTGGCAGGCGGCGAAATACGCGTTGTGCCGGCCCGCCGCGCGCGTGGTCGGCATCGACGTGAGCGCGACAAGCATCGAACACACGGCGAAGCTCGCGAGGAAATACGCGCTCGCGAATCTCGAGATCGAACAGGTGCCGCTCGAGCGGGTCGGCGAGCTCGGGCGCCGCTTCGACCTCGTCGTTTGCACCGGCGTGCTGCATCACCTCGCAGATCCCGATGCCGGGCTGCGCGCTCTCGCGCAGGTGTTGAAGCCCGCCGGCGCCATGAACCTCATGGTCTACGCGCCGCACGGCCGTGCGGGTGTCTATCTACTTCAGGAGTTCTGCCGGCGGCTCGGCATCGGCACGTCGGATCGCGAGATCGACGACCTGGTCGAGACGTTGAGCTGCCTGCCGCGGCAGCATCCTCTGGCTGCGACGTTGCGGGCGGCGCGCGACGCCGCGAACGCCGATGCGCTGGCCGACGCCTTGCTGAATCCGCGCGACCGCGCGTACACGGTTCCGCAGGTGTTGGATCTGCTCGAGCGCTGCGATCTCACATTCGCACGCTGGTATGCGCAGGCGCCGTACCTGTCGCGATGCGGCTCCGTCGCGAGCACTCCGCATGCCTCGCGACTCGCGGAATTGCCCGACCGGGAACAATACGCCGCGATGGAGCTTTGGCGTGGCGTGATGACCTGCCACAGCGTCGTCGCGCATCGGCGCGACGCGCGCCGGCAGAACGCGGGCATCCATTTCGACGAACCGGTCTGGAAGAATTTCGTGCCGCACCGGCTGCCCTGGACGAAGGTCGTGACCGAGCGGATCCCGGCCGGAGCCGCCGCCGTGCTCATGAACCAGTCCCACGCCTTCGAGGATCTGTTCCTCGTGCTGCGTCGCATCGACCGCAAGATGTTCGAACGCATCGACGGTCGCCGGAGCATCGCGCAGATCGCCGCGGACGCGGATGCGAACGATGCGGGGCGCGTGCGGGAGCTGTTCGAATCGCTATGGCGCTACGATCACGTGGTGTTCGAACGCTGATATGCGGCGGAGCGCGAGCGCGACGCGAGACGACGCACCAGCCTCACTATCCACCAGATCCCGATTGCGAGCACGGCGATCGCGACGAGCGGCGCCAGCAGGGCGAGCACCGAGATGAAGACGGCGCCACCGGCTTCCGCCGTGGACAACACGGGATTGCCGATGCCCCCGGTGAGCGCGGTCGACTTGGCACGCACCGCCGTGGTCAGCATCTGCATGGTGCCGGCGGCCCCGGCGCCGCCAATGATGGCCGCCGACCATTTCACGAGCGGCGGCAGGTCGACCATGACCGCGGCCGACACCAGCGCGCCCGCCACGAGCGCGGCCGGAGTGGCGAGGGCATCGAGGACATTGTCGACCACCGGGACGTAATAGGCCGCCACCTCGGCCGCCGCCGCCACCGCGAGCATGATCATCGCGGGCAACGAACCCAGCCAGGTGAAATGGTCGCCCAGGGGAAGGTGTCCGGTATGCGCCGCGATGCTGGCGATCAGCAGAGGCAGGAACACGCGGAAGCCCGTGGCCGCGGCGAGCGCGAGGCCGAGCGCGATCGAAAGTCCTGCTTCGAATGTCGTCATGGTCCTGATGCCGAGTATCGGCGTGCTCCGGCGGCGGCGCCATAGTCGCGAGCCGCAGACTGAATCTGCGTAGAATCGCGCGAAAGCAGAAAAGGCCTAATCCTTGCACCGTAACAAACGCAACGGGCGTCAGAGCCCACCTCGCCGCGATCGACCGCACGAATCGTCCCAGCACTCGGCGAAGAAAGCTTCGTTCGGCCACACCACCGAGGGCGTCGTCAGCGCGAATCGCGCCGGCTTCGGGTTCGTGCGCGTGGAGGGTCACGAGGAGGCGGTCTTCCTGCCGCCGCACCAGATGGTCGGCGTGATGCACGGCGATCGGGTGCGGGTGTCGGTCGAGCGTGGCCGCGACGGGCGGTACTCGGGAAAACTCGAAAAGATCATCGAGCACGCGACCAAGGCGTTCGTCGGAACGATGGAGGTGCATGGCCGCACGGCGTTCGTCACCGCCGCGGACCGACGCATAGGAATGCGCTGCCTGGTGCCGCACGGCGAACTGAACGGCGCCCGGCATGGCGACTGGGTGATCGCGGCGATCACGCGATACGCAGGTCAAGGCTCGACCCCCCAGGCCCGCGTCACGAAGCGACTCGATCCCGAGAAACCGGTCGAGCTCGCCTGCGAGGCGGCCATCGCACGCTTCGACCTGCCGGGCGAGTTTTCGCCGGAAGCCGTGCGCGAGGCGGAGGCTTACGGCAACGCGGTCGATCCCGCCGTCGCGGCGCAACGCATCGACATCCGCGATCTCCCGCTGGTCACCATCGACGGCGAGGACGCGAAGGATTTCGACGACGCGGTGTATGCCGAGCCGCATCCGCGAGGCTTCCGGCTCATCGTCGCGATCGCGGACGTGAGCTTCTACGTGCGGCGCGGCACCGCGCTCGATGCGAGCGCAAGGGAACGCGGGACCAGCGTGTATTTCCCCACGCGCGTCATACCGATGCTGCCGTTCGCGCTGTCGAACGTGTTGTGCTCGCTGCAGCCGAAGGTCGATCGCCTGTGTTTCGTGGCCGACATGATCGTGACGCGTTCTGGCGTGTTGTCGGAAGCGCATTTCTATCCGGCCGTCATGCGTTCCGCGCACCGGCTCACCTACACCAAGGCCTACGCGGCGCTGTTCGAAAGCCGGCCCGAGGCGCGCGCCGAACTCGGACATCTCGCCGACAAACTACAGCCGCTGGTGGACGTATACCGTGCGCTGCTCAAGGCGCGCCACAAGCGCGGCGCGCTCGAGTTCGACGCGGCCGAGGCGGAATTCGACATCGACTCCGCGGGCCGGATCCAGCGCATATATATGTATGAGCGCAACGAGGCCCACAAGCTCATCGAGGAGTGCATGATCCTCGCGAACGTGGCCGTGGCGCGCGAGCTCGAGCAGAAGGGCGTCGGCACGTTGTACCGCGTGCACGGCAAGCCCGAGGACAAGAAGATAGATGTACTGCTCGAGACGCTGAACGCGCTCGGAGTCGCCGCCGAACTGCCCGAGGACGTGCAGCCGAAGGATTTTCGCGCGATCACGGATCGTTTTCCGAACGACGAGCAGCGTCCCTTCCTCGAGTCGCTGGTCGTGCGCTCGATGCAGCAGGCCGTATACCAGCCGCAGAACATCGGGCACTTCGGGCTGGCGCTGAAACACTACGCGCACTTCACGTCGCCGATCCGCCGTTATCCGGATCTCGTCGTGCATCGAACGCTGCGCGCGCTGCTTTCGGACGCGGATCCGTACGGCCATCGTTTTGACGGCGGCCAGCTCGCCGCGGCCGGCGCCGAGCTCACGCAGCTCGAGAAGCGCGCCGACGAATCGGATCGCTACGTTTCCTCCTGGCTCAAGTGCGTCTATCTGCGCGACCGCATCGGGCAGACCTTCGAGGGGCTGATCACGACGGTGGTGGAGTTCGGCGCCTTCGTGCAGCTCACCGCGGTGGGTGTCGACGGCCTGCTGCACATCGACAACCTGCGCGGCGACGAATACGTCATGGAGCCGGGCGGTCGAGCCTGGGTTGGCCGTGTGCGCAAGCGCCGGCTCGGCATCGGCGCGCGCGTACACGTGATCGTGACCAGCGTGAACCCCATCGAAGGTCTCGTGGATCTCGCGCTGGTCGAGGTCGAGGAAACCACGCCCAAGCTGCAGAAGTCGCCGCGCCGCACGTCGCACCTGCGCCGCGGGCCGCGGCGCGGAAAGCGGGAGAGGTAGTTTGACGGAGAAGGTCTACGGACAACACGCGGTGCGCGCGCTGCTCACGCGGCATGCGGAGCGCGTGAGCGCGCTGACCATCGTCGAGGGTCGCGCCGAGCCGCGCGTCGCCGAGCTGCAGGCGCTCGCGCAGAAGGCCGGCAAGAAGGTCGGCCGTGCATCGCCCGCGAACTTCAAGCAGTTGTTCGGCGATGCCGTGCACCAGGGTGT
>JAEZCN010000015.1 GCA_023433515.1 Pseudomonadota bacterium | reverse complement strand
TCGACGAACGAAGCGTCATTCACTACCTGCTCAGCCTTGACGCCCAACTGTTCGGCGACGATCGCCTTGACCTGTTGTTCCACCGTGCTCATTTCTGATTCGCCCTCAATAGGAAAGTTTTTTGGCTACGCCCCCTCCCCGGAGGGAGGCGCGCAGCGGGCGCGTATTCTAGGGCAACACTTTGCCCGCTGCCATGCTGTCAAATTGTGAGTGCTTGTTTTTGTTTGTATTTCGAGGATTTGCCTGTTGCAAAGACCCAACGATTCTGGGCCGATGCGACCTCCCCACGAGCCTCTCAGGCCATGTACATCCCGCCGTTCACGTGCAGCGTCTCGCCCGTGATGTAGCTCGCGGCGGGTGAACACAGGAAAAGCACCGCCGCGGCGATGTCGTCGACGCTGCCGAGGCGCGCCATTGGAACCTGCGCGGTGAGCGCCGTCCGCTGCTCCTCGTTGAGCGCGCGGGTCATGTCCGTATCGATGAATCCCGGCGCGACGGCGTTCACGGTGACGCCGCGCGAGGCGATTTCCTTCGCCAGGGACTTCGTGAAACCGAGGATTCCGGCTTTGGCGGCCGCGTAGTTGGCCTGTCCGGGATTGCCGGTAAGGCCGACGATGGACGTCAGCGAAACGATCCGGCCGCGCCGCTCCTTCATCATCCGCTTCAAACAACCCTTCGAGAGTCGGAAGACGCTCGTGAGATTGGTCGCGATCACCGCGTCCCAGTCCTCGGGTTTCATGCGCAGCAGCAGCATGTCGCGCGTGATCGCCGCGTTGTTGACGAGGATCGTCGGCATCTCGCCTTTCGCATCGAGATCGGCCAGCAACGCGTCGATGGACGCGGCACTACCCACGTCCAGGAGCGCGCCCCGGCCGTTGCTTCCAAGCCACGAACTGATGTTAGTGGCCCCCGCTTCCGACGTCGCGGTCCCGATGACCTTGGCTCCGGCGCCGGCCAGCGCCTTTGCGATCGCCTGGCCGATTCCGCGGGAGGCGCCCGTGACGAGCGCGACTTCATTCTGAAGATTCGTTTGCAGCATGCGTTCTGTTTCCGTTCAGGCCGCGACCGCGGTTGCGGCGGCGGCAAGGTTTTCGGGAGTCTCCAACACGAAGGTCTGTGTATCGCGTCCGCGTTCGATGCGTTTGACGAGTCCGGCGAGCACCTGTCCCGGCCCGCACTCGACAACCTGGCGGATGCCACTCGCGGTCAGCGCCGCGACGGTCGATGTCCAGCGCACGGGGCTCGAGAGCTGGCGTACGAGCAGCGCGCGAATGTCGTCGGGGTCCGAATGTTCCCGCGCGTCGACCGCGCTCACGTAGCGAATGGACGGCACGTTGAAAGTCGTCGACGCGAGCTTCTCGCCGAGGCGCTCGCCGGCCGGCTTCATGAGGCTGCTGTGCGATGGCACGCTGACGGGTAGTTCGAGCGCGCGCTTCGCGCCGCGCGCCTTCGCGGCGTCGATCGCGCGCAGCACGGCCGCGCGTTCGCCCGCGATCACCACCTGGCCGGGAGAGTTGAAGTTCACCGCTTCGACGACGCCGCCCTGCGCGCCCGCCTCGCGGCAGGCCGCTTCGACGTCGGCGTCCTCGAGGCCTAACAAGGCAGCCATCGCACCCGCGCCCGCGGGCACGGCCGCCTGCATGACCTGGCCGCGAAAGCGGACGAGATCGACGCAAGGGGCGAAGTCGAGCGCGCCGGCGGCGACCAGCGCGGTGAATTCTCCGAGACTGTGGCCCGTGACGATGGCGGGTTGCGACCCCTTGCGTTCCTGCCACAGGCGCCAGGTGGCGATGCCCGCGGCGAGCATCGCGGGCTGCGTGCGCTCGGTGGAATTCAGTTCTTCGGCGGGACCGGCGCTGCACAATTGCCACAAGTCGTAACCGAGCACGTCGGACGCTTCGGCGAACGTTGCGCGCACGACCGGCGATTCGTCGGCGAGCTTCGCGAGCATGCCGACCTGTTGTGATCCCTGGCCGGGAAAGACGAAAGCAAGGTGGTTGTTTGTCATGGGGCGCGGATTATAGCGATTGCGGACGCCTCTTCAGGACGAACACGAGGAACAGTGCGCAAAGCAGTCCACCGATCGCGCCGTAAAGATGCGCGTCGACGATCGTGTTCGCGCCTTCCGCGAACGGCATCTGGCCGGCAATCTGCTCGTAGGAAAGTTTCGCCACGATGAACGCCGCGAGAATCCAGCCGTCGAGATCGCGGCGCACGAGATGCGCCAGCGTTCCGGCCGTCATGACCCCATGCAACGCGCCCGAGGAGCCCACGTACCACTCGACTTCGGGACTGAAGCACCACAGCCCGGCGCTCACGCTGGCCGCTGCGAACAGATAGATAGCCAGCCAGCGCATCGGGGTGAAGTCGCGCGCGAACAGGGCCCACATCAGGACCACGCCGAGCACGTTGAGGACGGTATGTTCCGCGTCCAGGTGGACGAAATGGGCGCTCAACAGCCGCCACCATTCGCCGCCGCCGATGGCGGCGCGGTCGAAACTCAACGCCTGCCGGACTGTCTCACCGCCCAGTTCCAGCAATCCGAGCGCCGCGCAGACCAGCAGCAGGGCAAGCCCGTAGGCCCGGTCGCAGTTGAGCGACCTGAGGACCCCGCCGGCTGACCCCGTAGCGGGGGTTTCAGCGTTCATTTGCTATCATCCGCCACCGATTTGCCCCACGGGGAATTCATGAAATTTCGTTCTCTTCGCCTGGCCCGCGGCTTCACGCTCATCGAGATCATGGTGGTCGTCGTGATCATCGGTTTGCTGGCGGTGCTGATCCTGCCGAATGTCTTTGGCCGCGTCGAGGAAGCTCGCGTCGCCAAAGCGAAGTCCGACATCCAGGGCATCGAAACCGCGCTGACGATGTTCAAGCTGGACAATTACGTATATCCCAGCACCGACCTGGGTCTGACCTCGCTCGTCCAGAAACCGAACGATCCGGCCATCCGCAACTGGAAGGAAGGCGGCTACCTCAAGCGGATCAGCAAGGATCCATGGGGGAATCCTTACCAGTACGTGTACCCCGGCACGCGCGGCCAGGCGTACGACCTCTACTCCCTCGGAGCCGACGGCCAGGAAGGTGGCGAAGGAGAAGCCGCTGACATTGGCAACTGGAATATCGAGTAGCGACATGTCTCGCGCGAAATCCGCGTTCGCGCGCGGCTTCACGCTGATCGAACTCATCGTCGTCGTGTTCATCATCGGCCTGGTGGCGGCCGGTGCGGTGGTGGTTTTTGGCGGCGATCGCCGCGACACCGAGCTGGAAAAGGAAGCCCAGCGCCTCGACGCCCTCCTCAACTACGTGCGCGAACAGGCGGAACTCCAGACCCGCGACTACGGTTTCCGCGCGAACATGACCAGCTACTCGTTCGTCGTGTTCGACATCCTCGCGAACGAGTGGCGGCCGGCCGAGGAAGACGACGCGCTCAGAGAGCGGAATCTTCCGCGTGGCATTCGTCCTGCGATGGTGGTCGAAGGTCGCCGCATCGTGCTCGACACGAAGAAGAAGGACGTCGAGGACTTCAAGCCGCAGGTGATGATCTTCGCCAACGGCGACCTGTCCTCGTTCGAAGTGACGCTGGAGCGCGAAGGCGGCAAGGATCGCGCGCGCATCTTCACCGACGAGCAGACCAACATACTGCTGGTCATGCCCGGCGAAACCGAGCCCACCCGCCCCGCACCCCGGATGGCGAAAAGCCGATGAATGCGGCGCCGAAATTTCTCCGGCACCGCACCGCTCGCGGCTTCACGTTGCTCGAGGTGCTGATCGCGCTTGCGATCGTCGCCGTCTCGGTCGGCGCACTGCTCGGAACCATCTCTTCCTCCGCGAGCAACGTCATCTATCTGCGGGACAAGACGCTGGCCGACTGGGTTGCCCTCAACCGGCTGACCGAAATCCGGATCAGCCAGCAGAAACCCGGCAAGGGACGCCGCACCGGCAACACCGAAATGGGCGGCATGCGTTGGCAGTGGGAAGAAGAAGTCATCGAACTGCCGGTGAAAGGCATGTATCGCATCGACGTCCGTGCGCGCCCCACCGGCGAAAGGGTCGACGACACCCGGCCGCGCTCCACCGGCAGCGCGACGACCCGCCAGGATTTCGACGAAGGCAAGGCGGCCGGCTCAGAACTCGACAAGCTGAACTGGTCGACGACCGTCTCGGGAGTCATCGGCTCGTCGACCTCGAGTGTGCGTACCCCGATCGCCGCCCCGCTGAGCGGCGCGGGTCCCACTGCGCAGCAAGGCGGACCCGGCAACCCGCCCGGATCTCCCGCGACGCCGCCGGGCGAGCCGGGAACCGTGCCCGCACCCGGTCCAGGAGCGGCGGATCGCTGATGGGCCACGGGACGAAGAATCGCGGCTTCACGATCATCGAAGTGGTGATCGCGATCTTCATCTCCGCGATCATGTTCGCGATCGGTTACAACGCGATAAACCAGGCGCTCGAGAACCGCGATCAGCTCACGGCCTCGCAGGACCGCGTCAACGAGATCCAGCGCGGTATGCGTATCGTCGCGCAGGACTTCTCGCAGATCGTCGCGCGGGCGGCGCGCGACACGGCGGGCAACGGGCAATTGATGCCCGCGATCTATGCCACCGGCTCGGACAACACCGTGCTCACCTTCACTCGCGCGGGCTGGAGCAATCCCGCCGGGATCCAGCGTCCCGCCGAGCAACGCGTGCGTTATCGCTACTTCGAGGGTTCGCTGGTGCGCGAGCACTGGCTCGCGGTCGATCCCGCCCTCAACTCCGAGCCGCAACAACGGATCGTGTTCACGGGGATCACCGCGGTGGAGGTGCGCTTCCTCGACCCGGTGTCGCGCAGCTGGCGCAACGACTGGCCCGCCGTAACTGCCAGTGGCCCGGTGAGTTCGATCAACGTGAGCCAGCTCTTGCTGACGCGACCGCTCGCCATCGAATTCACGGTCGTATTCGAGGACTGGGGCCGCGTACAGCGGGTCTTCGAGATACCGACGTGAAACACTCGAAGCAACGAGGCATCGCGCTGCTCGTCGCGATCGTGATGTTCGCGATCTCGACCACGGTGGCGGCCGCGGTCACCTACAACAAGGCGATGGCGGCGCGGCGCGCCGCGGCGACGTTCACGCTCGAACAGGCGCTGCAGGCAGGCATGGCCGCCGAAGCGCTCGCGGGCATCGCGCTCGAGAACAATGCGAGCGCGCAGCGCACGCAGACGAACCAGGATTGGGCGCAGCCCGTCGGTCCGCTCGAGATCGAAGGCACCGGCGTGTGGATCCAGGCACAGCTCGAAGACCTGCAGGGCCGTTTCAATCTGAACAGCCTCGTGTCGTGGAACGCGCAGGCCAACGACTTCGCGGTCGACCAGCACCAGATCGAGGTCTTCCAGAGACTGCTCGAAGAGCACAACATCGACCAGCGCTACGCGGACCTGATGACCGACTGGATAGATCCAGACATCGCGCCACTTCCGCAGGGGGGCGAAGATACCTTCTATCTTTCGCAGACTCCGCCTTACAGGCCGCCTAACACTTTCATCACGCACGCGTCGGAACTGCTGGCGCTGCCGGGTTTCGGCGCCGAGAACTTCGCGAAAATCGCGCCCTACGTCACCGCCCTGCCGAACGACGTGCCGCTCAATGTCTGTACGGCCAGCGGCCTGGTTCTCGATGCGACCAAGAACGATCCTTCGAGCAGGACCGAGTTCTCGACGCAGGACCTGAAGGTACCTCGTGAAAACGACTGCTTTCCGATGATCCAGGCCTACCTCGCGGGCATCGGCGATGCCAATCTCAAGACGATCGTCACCAATCGGGTGGCGGACAAATCCTCGTGGTTCCGCCTCCGGACTTACATCCGGGTTGGCACTGCGGAGTTCGTTTTGTACAGTGTTCTGGTCCGAGAGAGCGATAATCGGGTGCGCACCGTGCAGCGCAGTTTCGGTAGCGAGTAACCCCATTTCCTTGAGTCAGATCGCATGAGCGAGTCGTTAGTCATACAACTGCGCGATGGCGCCACGCCCCAGTGGCTGGTGTGCACGTCGGACGGCCAGGTGGTCGTCAACCGGGTATCCGGCACGCTCGAACAGGCCGCGCAACTTGCCGTCGGGCGACGCGTCGCCGTCATCGTTCCGCCGGTCGATGCGCTCGCGACCGACTGCGAGGCGCCCGCCAAGGGATCCGCGAAGCTCGCGCAGGTCGTGCCCTTCGCGCTCGAGGAACGGGTCGCCGACGAAATCGAGAATCTCCACTTCGCGCTCGGCGAGCGTTCTGCCGGCACCGGCCGCGTGTCCGTGGTCGTCGTCGAACGCAAACGCATCGATGCGTGGCTCGCGGAGCTGCGCGTGGCGGGCCTGCAGCCGCAGGCTATCTACTCGGCGGCGACGTTGCTGCCGTCCATGCCGGGACAACTCATCGGATTGCTCGAAGACGATTCGATCACCTTGCGCGGTCCGGATGGACCGCCGCTCATCTTTCCCTCGGGTTCGATCGCCGATGCGATCGAAATGTCGCTGAGCCAGCTGTCCTCGCCCGTCGCGGGTCTCGAGCCGGCCACGCCGGGCCTGCTGTTGTACGCGGGACAGGACGAATGGAACGCGCACCAGCACGAGATCGACGCATTGCGAGACCGGTTCACGGGCGTCAAGGTCCAGATGCTGCCGCACGGATCGCTGGCATTGCTCGCCCCCGCGGCGGCGGCCGATGACGCCATCAACCTGTTGCAGGGACCGCTGGCGGTCGCTTCACCGCTCGAGATGTCCTGGAAGGCCTGGCGCATCGCGGCGGTCCTGGCGGGCACGTTGCTGTTCGTGCACGTCGGCGCCCGCTACTTCGAACTCACGCAGATCAGGAAGAGCGAGGCGACTCTCGATGCGAACATCGAGGATGCATTCCGCCAGGCGATGCCTGGACAGATGAACGCCACCAACGCACGCCGGCGCGTGGAGACCCGGCTCGCCGAGGTTCGCGGCGGCGGCGGCTCGGGCAACCTGCTGCCGGCGCTGGCCGCGGTGGCCAATGCGCGCAGCGCCGCACCCAGCGCCGTGGTCGAGGGCCTGACTTTCCGCGACGGCAAGCTGGACCTGCGCATTCGCGCACCGGACGCTTCGAGCGTCGACGCCATCGGTCAGCAACTTCGCGCCGCCAACTGGCAGGCGAAGAACGAAGGCGGCAGCAACAGCGGCGATTCGTACAGCGGTCGCCTGCAGATCAGCAAGGCGGGCTCATGAACGCACTACGCGCCTGGTACGCCAATCTCGCCGAGCGCGAGCGCCGCGTCGTGATCATCGGCGCCGTGGTGGCCGTCGTGCTGCTGCTGCTCGGTATCATCCTGCCGCTCAACCGCAGCATCATCGAGGCGCGCCAGCGCGTCGCGACGAAGCAGACGGATCTCGCGTTCATACGGAATGCCATGCCGGAGCTCGGTGCATCGAGCACGACCTCCGGCGCGAGAGCCACCGAAGATACGCTCATCGGCCTCGTCGACAGCTCCGCGCGCGAGAGTGGCCTGGGCAAGTCGCTGGCGAGCAGCCAGCCGACTCCCGACCGTGGCCTGCGCGTTCGGCTCGAAAACGTGCCGTTCGACGGCATGGTCGCATGGCTCGCGCGCCTGTCCCAGAGCCACGGCGTGCGCGTCGAATCCGCGGAAATCGAAGCCGCCGGCGAGCCCGGCCTGGTCAACGCGGGCCTCGTCCTGAAGGCGAGCTGATGCGCCGGCGATCGCTCGGTCTCACCATCGCCGCGGGTGTCGCGGTGTTCCTCGTCATCCTGGTGCTCTATCTACCCGCCGCGTGGCTCGCGGGCGCCCTGCCCGCCGGCGTGAATTGCCGCGAACTCGGCGGTTCGGTCTGGCACGGGGAATGCATCGGTCTGAAATACGGCGAGACCGCGCTCGGCGACGCGACCTGGAATCTCGGCACGGCTCGCGCGTTCACCGGACGGCTGGTGGGTGATGTCGGCATTCGCGGCAACGCGCTGAACGTGCGCGCGGATGTGGACTCCTCGTTCGGCGGCAACGGCGAGCTGCGCGATGTCCGCGGCAATCTCACCCTGGATCCACGCCTGATCCCGCAGTTGCCGCAGGACAAGAGCGGCTCGGTGGTGGTCGATCTGTCGAGGCTCGCGGTGGCCGGGGGCGCGCCCACGGCGATCGCGGGCAACCTCGAATTGCGCAATCTCCGGCAACTCGGCGCGCGGCCCCTCGAGCTCGGTTCCTACCAGGTGACCTTCGATGGGAACGCACCCGTCGGCGGACCGCTGGTCGGAAAGGTGCGCGATCTCGGTGGTCCCTTTGGCGTCGACGGTACGGTCACTCTCAACCCCGGGCGCGCGTACCTGGTGCAGGGTTACATCCAGGGTCGCAGCGCGGACGCCGAGCGCCTGGTGCGCGAAATCACGCTCGGCGCGCAGCCCGATGCTTCCGGGCGCAGCGCGTTCTCCTTCGAAGGATCCTGGTAGTCAGTCCAGGGGAACCTCGCGCCACGCGCCGAGCAGCGGAAAATACAGTCCCGCCCTCACGGGCTGCGGCCCGAGCTGTCGCGCCAGGTGCACGTATCGCGCGAGCTGCGCCGTGTAACGCACCGCTTCCGAGTCGAGGAACGCCTCGCGATCGCCGCCTTCGTGCGGGCTGGTCTTGAAATCGACCACCCAGCGCACGCCGTCGGCGACGAAGGTCCGATCGATCACGGCGTTCACGACGTCGGCGCCGCGCACACCGGTGAGCGCGAGTTCGGATTGCGCTTCGGCATGCGCGGGATCGAATAACCACTGCCCGCGCGGATCGCGCAGCGTCGCTTCGAGCGCGGTCAGGGCACGCTCGGCGCCGGCGGCCGCGGCGGGCGCCTCCACGCCCAGCGCCTGCAGGCGCGATGCGAGTCGGGTACGCAAGCGCGGCAGGTCTTCCACGCGCGGCACTCCCGCGCGGCCGAAACGCTCCAGCGCCTCGTGCACCACCGTGCCGACGCGTCGCGCTGTCTGGCGCACCCAGCTGAATTCGATTTCTTCCTCGTCCGCGCCGAGCGGAACGAGTTCGCCGCGCGCGAGCACGTCGGGCGGAATGTCGATCGCGGCCGGTCGCCGCGGCAATCGCCTGCGTACCTGGCTCACGGCCGGTAACACGTCGACATCATGGGCAGGGTCGCCAATCGCCTCGAACGACGCGATGTCGCCGCCGATCGCCGGCCACAGAGTCCGCAGCATCGAGTTGGGATCGGCGTCGAACGCAATCTCGCCGCCGGACTCCTTCGCGCGCGGATGAACGTAGAGGTGCAGCGATCGCCTGGCGCGGGTCAGTGCGACGTACGCCTGGCGCGCGCGTTCCGCGCGGGCGCGTTCCTTGAGCAGCAGTCGCAGGTAGTTGTTGATGGCGTCGTCGGCCTCGTCGCCTTCGCCGCGCACGCGGATCGGCGCCATGATGAGATGGTCGTCACCCTGCTCGCGCGGCACCTCCAGCCAGTTGAGCAGTCGCGGATCGTCCGGACGGCCGCGGCGGCCCACGCCGACGACGAAGACGTGATCGAACTCGAGGCCTTTCGCGCCGTGGATCGTCATGAGCGACACGGCGCCCGGCTGCGCGGGATCCTGCGCACGCAGCCGGTCCAGCAATCGTTCGAGATCGAGCGGCCGACCCCGCAGTCGCTTGCGGTCTTCCTCCGCGAGCGCCGTCAGGAACCGCCGCGCGTGCGCCAGGTCGGCGTCGTGCGCGCATGCCATGGGCCCGCCCAGCGTGAGCCAGACGCGTTCGATGAGATGGGCGCGCGGCTCGCGTTCACGCTCCTCCCAGGCGGGCAACAACACTCCCTTCGCGCGCAACAGCCGCTCGGCGCCGTCGATCGACAATCCGGGGATCTGACCCAGCAAAGCGGAGTAGATAGTGCCGCTGCCCGCGGCCTCGCTGACCGCCGTCAGGTCCGGCAACGATAGACCGACCAAAGGCGCGCGCAGTACCGCGAGCCAGGCGACGCGATCCAGCGGCGAATCCAGCGCGCGCGCCAGCGCCTCGAGATCGCGCACGACCGCCACGTCCGCGAGCGGTTCGAGGTTGACGCCAATGAAAGGCAGGCCGCGCGCTGCGAGCTCCGCGCGCACCGCGCGCAGGTGGGGTCGCGCGCCGGCCAGTACCGCGATCGAATCGTCGGGCCGCGTCTCGCGCAGCTTCGCGATCGTGTCTGCCACGGATTGCGCCTCCGAACTCGTGCCGCACTTTCCTTCCACCCGGTACAACCGAGGTTCGCCCTCCAGCAGCGTGCGCGCCGCGACGCTCGCGAGATGGCGCACGGCGCTGCGCCGCACGTCGTCCTTGCGCGGGAACACACGCACGAATAGGTCGTTGCACCAGTGCACGAGCGCCGGCGCGGAGCGGAAATTGCGCCGCAACTCGAGGGGCTCGAGCCGTACGCCCGCGAGGCCACCATCGCGCACGGTGGAGAACCGTCCCACTTCCGCGTTGCGGAAGCCGTAGATGGACTGCATCGGGTCGCCCACGAGGAACAGCGTGCGTCCGTCGCCGGTCGTCCAGTCGAAAGTGAGCGAACGCAGCAGGTCGTACTGGTCGCGCGACGTATCCTGGAATTCATCGACGAGGATGTGCATGAGACGCGTGCCAAGTCGTTCGGCGAGCGGCGTCGGACTGCCGTTCTCGGACAACGCGCGGCGCGCGGCGCCGGCGATCTCCGTGTGATCGCACTCCCCGTGCAGGTCGAACTGGCGTCTGAGTTCGGCCGCGGCGAGCAGCAGCAAACGTGCGAGCGAGTCGAGTGCCTCGCGATCCGCCGCGGGAACGCGCGGATCGGGCAGCATCGTGATGCTGCGCAGGGCATCGAGAATCGACTCATCGATCGCGCGCAGGCGCTCGAGCCAGTCGTCGCGCAGCGCTTTCGCGTGAGGGTTGTCGGAAGGAATCCCCTCGTTCTTCGTGAGCGTCTTGCGCGCCGTACCCTCCTTCGTGAGTGTCAGTCGCGCGATGCCGCGCCAGCGCGCCAGGTCCTCCAGCACGTTTCGCAGCGCGCCCGGCACGTGGCGCCATTGAACCATGTCGGGGTGTTTTTCCGGATCGACATGTTGAGCGGCGAAACGCGCGAGCGCGCTGGCCTGTTCGATGAAGCTGCCGGGCAACGCCGCCACGGCATTGACGAGCTCGTCGGCGACGATGGCCTGCAGGCTGGCCTCGATTTTCGGAACCAGCGCTTCGCCGGAAAGTTGCGGCAGGTTGGGCAGCCATTCGGAACGGCGCGGCAACATGCTTTCGATGAGTCTCTCGAGACGCGACCAGCTGTCGTCGAGCCGGCGCAGGATGCGCTCGAAATGCGCTCGATACTCCGGGTCGGTCTCCGCGTGGCGCATGGCCTCGCGCGCGGCGATCGCATACAGGTCGTCGGGTGAATCCGCGATGCCGCGGCCCAGCGCGCTCTGCGAGGTGATCGGCAGCGAGTTCGCGAGGTAGCCGTTGAACGCGTCGATGGTCTGGATGCGCAGGCGCGCGGCGCTCTCCTCGATTCCCCAGTTGCGTTGCGCGGCGTGCGCGCGCACGGCCGCGGCCAGGTCGCGCGTGACCTCGTCCGCCGGCGAGCGCACCTCGAAGTTTCCTTCGAGCGCCGTGCGCACGCGCTCGCGCATTTCACCCGCGGCCTTGCGCGTGAAGGTGATCGCGAGCACCTGCTCGGGGTCGTCCACCGTCGTGAGCAATCGGAGGTAACGCTGCGTGAGCACCGTCGTCTTGCCCGACCCGGCCGGCGCCTGGACGATGAAAGACGTCGCGGGATCGAGTGCCCGACTTCGTGCCAGCGCGTCGTTGTCGTCAGCCGAAGTCATGATCTTCCTCGTCCGGCGCATCCTGCATGGCGAGCTCGACGCGACGGCACAGGACCGTGAGATGGCAATGGCGACAGACGTCGGTGGCCGGCTCCACGGGAGCGCGGCCCGCGAGGTAATCCGCGGCCAGCGATTCGACAGACTGGCTCCAGCGGGAGAGCTCCTTGAGCCACGCCGCGTCGATCTCTTCCGCGGGCACCTTGTTGGCCGGCAGGCCGGGCAATCCGTTCACGCCGGGAAGCAGCCCCTTGCGCGACGCCCTGCCCGTGAACTTCGCGCGCCCCAGGGTCAGCGAGACGTTCGCGAGCGCCTGCACGTCGAGCTCGGGCGTGGCCAGTAGATAGGCGACCAGCTGCGGGTCGCGGATCTTCGCGTCGTTCCAGTCGGGTGTGCGCGCATCTCCGGACTTGTAGTCGAGGATCGCGTAACCGCCGCCCTCGATGGAATCGATCCGATCGATGCGCAGGTCGAACGTGCCGCCGGCGAGCGTCAGCTCGCGGCGCGCCTCGAGCATCTCGACGACGAAATTCGGCCGCTTGCGCTCCTCGTCGATGAGGTTCGCGATGAGCCGCTCGAGCCGCAACTTTTCCCGATCGACCGACGGCCGCAGTTCCTCGGGCACGTGGCCGCGGAACACCGCGACCTCGGCCGCTTCGACCGAATCGCCGATCAGCGGACGCAGCAGCGAGGTCTCGGTATCCTTGATCTTGTAGTGGCCATCGAGCTTGATCCACACCAGCTCGAGCGCCTTGTGCAGCAGCATGCCGCGCTGGCGCGGATCGAGCCCGGGCGCCGGCTCCTCGAGCCGCTCCGCGCGCAGGCGCATCTCCGCATATGCATGGAATCCGCACTCCGCCTGCAGCGTGAGTGGTTTGACGCCACCCGCGACGGGCCGTGTCGTGTCGACGCCCACACCCTGTGTGTCCTCGAGCGTTTCGTCCTGCGGCTTGCGCACCGACTTCGCGAGTGGTTGGACGGGCGCCGACGCCTGATAAGGAATCGCGTCACGCAGGCGGGTCAGCAACGGACTCGCGGTCCGATGAGCGTCCCCATCCAGGCGTGCCCAAGAGCACACGAGCCGTTCGGTGGCGGCTCGCCACGCCGCGAGTGAAGCGCGCGCCGCGTTCGTCTGGCCCGCCGCGCTGGCCCACGGAATCCCGGCCGCGCGTTGCAGACCGAGCGGAATGAAGACGTCGGGGCGCGGCGCGGCAGGCCATTGTCCTGAATCGAGCCCGGCGATCCAGATGCCGTCGTATCTCGCCACCGGATCGGCATGCGACTCGGTGATGGTCACCGGCGCATCGGTGCTCGCCGGATCGAAGCGCCGTTCGGCCGCGAGCTCGGCGAGGATCGCGACGGCCTCCGCGCCGTCCATGCGCGGCAGCCACGCGCTGAGCGATGCGAATTCGTCGAGCAGCGCATGCCAGCGGTTCAGGGTCTGCTGTTCGTCGCTGCGCATCGCGCGGGCGCCGGGCCAGCCCGACAGACGCAACGCGCTCGCGATACGCGGCGCCCACTCGGCCGGCGACATCCTCTCGTCGGAAAGCTGCGCGGCCGCGCGGCGCAGTCGCGCCGCAAGCGCGGCGGCCGGGGCGCCGGAGGAATCGCGCTCGAGGAAGGCGGTGAGCTCCGGCGCGCCGAACTCGAGCCTTCGACCGAGGCGCAGCGCATCCTCGATCGCGACGTTCGCCAATACGTCCCTGCCGTCGAGGAATGGTTGGCGCAGCCAGCGAACCACTTCGTCGAATCTCAGGCGTCCGGTCAGCAATCGCAGCGTCAGCAACACGTGCGCGATCAGCGGGAATTCGGAGAACGTGCGGCCGCCTTCGATCGAGAATGCGCTGGAAATGGAGCGCGCGCCCGTCCCGAACCATTCCGATGGCGTCAGCGCCTGGGAAAGCAGTCGCTCGTACTGCTCGCGGCGCTGGCGCAGTTTCGCGTCGACCACCAGCAGACGTCGGCCCGAGTCCTGTTCGAGCTGCGCGCGACACCAGGTGGCGATGAGATCGAGTTCGTGTTCATCGTCTTCGGCGGTCGCGATCTCGACCGGATCGGTCTCGGCATCATGTCCAACGAATGCGGCGCCGAGTCGTTGCAGACACCTGCGCTGCGCGAGGGGCAGATCGTCCGCGCCCGCCACGAGCAGGCGCCCCGCCGGCGGGGTCAGCGCATCGAGCCAGGCACGCAACGGTTTGCGGCGCTGCGTCCGGGTCAAATCTTCGAGTGCGCGCAACGCCGAGGCCAGCAACTCGCCCTCCGGCGAACCGGCGATGCTCTGCGACGATACGCGGATCTGCCAGTCGTGCAGGGTTCGCACGGACGTCAGCAACGCCCGCGCCTCGGCCGGGCCGCCGCCGTCGCGCTGCAGCTCGCGAACGCAGGCCCATTCGGCGCCCGCGGGCAGTAGTTGGTCGGGCGCGCCGGCTTCCGCCCAGGCGTCGCCTGACAACTCTTCGGCGAATTGCGGGAACGTCAGGACCCGGGGCGTGTGCCACAACGTGCGTCCGGCCGCGCGCTGGATCGCGGCCCACGCGCCTCGAACGGCCGCCTGGCGCTGCGCGCTGGGAACGATCAGCGTCGCGCCAGCTTCGAGCCCCTCGAAAACTGGTTCAGGAAGTCTCTTTATATTCAATAGCTTGCAAAGGCCATTTCAGCCAATCCTACTGAATGGCTGGCTACTTGAAACGCCCTTCCGCGTGCACGACCCGTGCCTTCCCCTCGGCCGTGCGCGTCGCATAGGAGGCGAGCAACTCGTCGATGCGCACGAACACTTTCTTGAGCAGGGCCGCTTCCGGCAACAACGTGGTGCGGAAATGATCGCGATACGGCACGTTGAAGCTCGCACCCGGCGCGAGCAACACGTGTTTCTGCTCGAGCAGGTCGAGCGCAAAGGCCTGATCGTCGAAGTCGGGAAATTCTTCGGTCTTCACGCGCACGAACGCGTACATCGAGCCCTTGGGCGCCTTCAGGTGCAGGTAGCGGCTGGTGCGGGTCGCATCGACGATTGCGCGGCGCGATTCGTACAGCCGGCCGCCGGGCGCGAGCAGCTCCTTGATGCTCTGGTAGCCGCCGAGCGCGGTCTGCACGGCCCATTGCGCCGGCACGTTGGAACACAGACGCAGCGACGACAGCAGCTCGAGGCCCGATAGATAGTCGCCCGCGCCGCGCAGGTTGCCGGAGAACGCCGCCCAGCCCACCCGATATCCGCAGGCACGATAGATCTTGGAGAGTCCGGACATCGTGCAGCACACGGTGTCCCTGACCAGGGTCGCCATCGGCACGTGTTCGATGCCGTCGTAAGTCATCTGGTCGTAGATCTCGTCGCAGAAGACGATCAGCTTCTTCGACTCCGCCAGGCGCGCGATGCGCTCGCAGATCTCGCGCGAATACACCGCGCCGGTCGGGTTGTTGGGATTGATCACGACGATCGCGCGGGTCTTGTGCGTGATCAGCGAGGCGATCTCCTCCGGATCCGGCACGAAATCGTTCTCGGGACGGCACGGGTAGTACACCGCCTTGCCGCCGTTCAGCGTGACCGCGGCCGACCACAGCGGGTAGTCAGGGCTCGGGATCAGCACCTCGTCGCCGTCGTTGAGCAGCGCGCGCAGGCAGAGATCGATGAGCTCGCTCACGCCGTTGCCGATGAACACGTCTTCGGCGCTCATGCCGGTCACGCCGCGCATCTGCTGCTGCATGACGACGGCTTCGCGCGCGGGGAAGATGCCCTTCTGGTGGCAATACCCTTCCGCCGCGGGCATGTTCTCGATCATGGCGAGGCGCATCGTTTCGGGCGTGCGGAAGCCGAAGGCGCCCGGGTTGCCGATGTTCAGCGGAATGATCTCGTAGCCCTGGCGCTCGAGCTCCTGCGCGCGACGAGCCAGCCGGCCACGGATCTCGTACTTGACGTGGCGCAGCCCCTCACTCGGGCGAATCTGGGATTCCTGTGTCATGCGGCTTCCGGAGCAAACTGTCGCGACGGAGGATAACGCGTTCGGGGCCGCGTTTTCAGGGCTGGTTCACGAGTTCGCGCCAGCGCAGGCAGGCCACCCGACGCGTGTCGCCCGCATCCTCCGGCCCTGGACTGCGCGCCGCGCATGTGGGTAGAGCCGCCGGACAGCGGGTGCGGAAGGAACATCCCCCGGGACGCTGGAAGGCGGACGGCATCTCGTCGCGCGAATCGATGGCCGCCAGGCGCGCACGCCCCACGGCCGGGTCGATCGACGGCACGGAATCCAGCAAGAGGCGTGTGTACGGGTGGAGCGGCGAACGGAACACGGCATCGGTCGGTCCGGATTCGACTTCCCGGCCGAGATACATCACGAGAATCCGTTCGCAGAGCCGCCGCACGACGGCGAGGTTGTGGCTCACGAAGACGATGCTCGTGCCCTGCTCCCGCTTGATCGTCTCCAGCAGTTCCAGGATCTGCGCCTGCACGGACACGTCGAGTGCGCTCACGGCTTCGTCGCACACGAGTAGTTTGGGCTCGAGGACCATCGCGCGCGCGATCGCGACGCGCTGACACTGGCCGCCGGACAGCTCCCGGCTGCGCCGTGCCGAGTATTCCGCGTCGAGTCCGACGCGCGCGAGCATCGCGGCGACCCGGTCGGCGCGTTCCGCCGCGGACATCTCCGGCCGCAGGGCGGCCAGCGGCTCGGCAACGATGTCCGTGACGCTCATGCGCGGATCGAGACTGGCGAACGGGTCCTGGAACACGATCTGCAGACCGGCGCGCACCTGGCGCAATTCCTCACCGGCGAGATCCTGGATCGGTCGACCAAGCCACACGATCTCGCCGCGCGCAAGCGGCATCAGGCGCAACAGCGCCCTCGTCAGCGTCGACTTGCCACTGCCGGATTCGCCCACGATGCCGAGCGCCTCGCCCGCGGCTACCTCGAACCCCACGCCGTCGACGGCGGCGAGCGTGCCGCGTTTGCGGAACCAGCCGCCCGCGCGCACGTTGTGATGCACGTGCACGTCGCGCACGAACAGCGGACTCGCGCTTGCCGGCTGTTGGGTCGACACACTCGCGCCCGGCTCGTCGATGCGCGGGGTGGCGGCCAGCAAGGCTCTCGTGTACTCGTGTTCCGGATCCTGCAGGACACGGGCCACGCTTCCGCGCTCGACGATGCTCCCGTCGCGCATGACCACCACGTCGTCCGCCAGCGCGGCGATGACACCCATGTCGTGCGTGATCACGGCGAGCGCGGTGCCGCGCTCATCGACGATTGAACGCAGCAGCGCGAGGATCTGTGCCTGCACGGACACGTCGAGCGCGGTCGTCGGCTCGTCGGCGATCAGGAATGCCGGGTCGCACGCGAGCGCCATCGCGATCGTCGCGCGCTGGCGCATGCCGCCCGAGAGCTCGTGCGGGTACTGATTCAGACGTCGCGGTGCATCAGTCATGCGGACTTCGTCGAGCAGACGGGCCGCGCGGGCGCGCGCCTCGTCCCAGCTCATGCCGCGGTGATGGACGAGCGGCTCGGCGACCTGGTCACCGATCGTCAGGTGCGGTGTCAGCGAAGTCATCGGGTCCTGGAAAATCATCGCCACTTCGCGGCCGCGCAGCGCCGCGCCCGCCGCCGAGAGCAGCGGTACCCCGCCGAGCCGCGCTTCACCGGAAACCCGCGCGGCGCGCGGCAGGAGTCCCATCAGGGCGAGGAACGACTGCGACTTGCCCGCTCCCGACTCGCCGATCACACCGAGGCAGCGGCCACGACCGAGCGAGAAGCTGACACCCGCGACCGCGGCGCGACCGTCGTACGCGACACCGAGGTTCTCGACTTCGAGCAGCGCAACTTCACTCATCGCGCGACTCGATCATGGCGCGCAGACCGTCGCCCAGCAGGTTGAACGCGAGCAGCAGCGCGGTGAGCAGCGTCGCCGGCACGAGCAGCATCCACGGCGAGGATTCCATTTCCTGCGCGCCCTCGTTGATCAGCGTGCCGAGACTCGCGAACGGCTCCTGCACGCCGAGCCCGAGGAAGCTCAGGAAACTTTCGAACAGGATCAGCTGCGGGATCGCGAGCGTGGCATACGCGATCACGGGACCGGCCACGTTGGGGACGATGTGCCGCCACAATATTCCGCGCGAACTCACGCCGCTCGCGATCGCCGCCTCCACGAACTCGCGCCGGCGCAGCGCCATGGTCTGCCCGCGCACGATGCGCGCCATCGTGAGCCAGCCCACCGCGCCGATCGCGATGAACAGCGCCGCGATGCTGCCGCGCGGGAACATCGTCGACAGGATGATGACGATGAACACGTACGGCAGCGCGTACACGATGTCGACGAAGCGCATCATCGCGGCATCGAGGCGCCCACCGACATAACCGGCGATCGCGCCCCAGGCGACGCCGATGCAGACGCTGACCAGTGCGGCCAGCACGCCGATCAGCAGCGAGACGCGCAGGGCCTGCATGCCGCGCGCGAACAGGTCGCGGCCCAGCCGGTCGGTGCCGAGCCAGTGCGCGGCTTCGAACTGCGGTGGGACCGCGAGATTCTCCCAATCGAGCGCGTCGTGGCTCCACGGCGTGAGCAGCGGCGCGAGCAACGCCACCAGCGCGAGCACCGCCAGTACGGCGGCGGATATGCGAATGCGACGCGTCATGCGGGCCGCACGCGCGGATCGAGCCAGCCGTACAGCAGGTCCGCCACCAGGTTGCACACCAACGTCACCACGCCGTACACGAGGATCATGCCCATGACCAGTGGATAGTCGCGATCGATCGCGCCCTGCACGAGATAACGTCCCGAGCCCGGCAGTCCGAACACGGTTTCCACGACCAGCGAACCGGTGATGATGAACGCGACGGCCGGCCCGAGATAACTCACTACCGGGACCAGCGCCGGGCGCAGCGCATGACGCAGGAGCACGATGCGTTCGGGCAATCCCTTCGCGCGCGCCGTGCGCACGAAGTTGGACGCCAGTACCTCCTGCATGCTGGTGTACGTGAGGCGCGCGACATAGGCCATGACGGGCAGCGCGAGCGTCACCACCGGCAGGACCAGGAAACCCGGGTTGCCCGGCTCGAAACCCGCGATGCGGAAGATCGGCCAGTAGATCCCGAACACCAGCGCGAGCAGCGGGCCGACCACGAACGCGGGCAGCACGACGCCGAGCATCGAGAAGCCGAGCAAGAACCGGGCGCCGAACGAACGAGCCCGGGCCGCGGCGTAAACTCCGAGCGGCACGCCGACGACCAGCGCCAGCAGCGCCGCCGCCAGGCCGATAGTTAGACTGAGCGGCAGCCCCGCGGCGATGAGTTCGCCGACGCGGAAATCGCGGTGACGGAACGAAGGACCGAGGTCCCCGGCCGCGAGCCCGGCGAGGTAGCGGCCGTACTGCACGTATAACGGCTGATCGAGCCCATAGGCCGCGTCGAGATTCGCGCGGATCGCGGGCGGCGCCGCCTGTTCGCCGAGGAACGGGCTGCCCGGCGCGAGCCGGATGATGAAGAAGGACAGAGTGACCAGCACGAACAGTGTAGGTACCAGTCCGACGATCCGTCGCAGCGCGTAATTCAGCACACCCGATTCTCGAACACGAACACGACTCCGGCTAAACTCCGCGGATGGAACCAACCGCAAACTCCCGCAGGATTCTGGTCGCAATCAAACGCGTCGTCGACTACAACGTGCGCGTGCGCGTGAAGCCGGATGGCTCGGGCGTCATGCTCGAAGGCGTCAAGCTCAGCATCAATCCCTTCGACGCGATCGCCATCGAGGAGGCGCTGCGCGTCAAGGAGCGCGGCCAGGCCGACGAAGTCGTGATCGCGACCATCGGCCCGGCCGACTGCCAGGCGACCCTGCGCAACGCGCTGGCGATGGGCACGCAGCGCGCGCTGCACGTCGTATCGGACAAGCCGCTCGAGCCGCTCGCCAACGCCCGGATCCTCCTGAAGCTCGTCGAACGCGAACAGCCATTCCTGGTGATCCTCGGCAAACAGGCGATCGACGACGACAACAATCAGACCGGCCAGATGCTCGCGGCGCTGTGGAACCGGCCGCAGGCCACCTTCGCATCGAAGCTCGAAATCACCGACAACGTCGCGCGGGTCACGCGCGAAGTCGATGCGGGCCTCGAAACCCTCGAGGTCGACTTGCCCGCCGTCGTCACCACGGATCTGCGGCTCAACGAGCCGCGGTTCGTCAAACTTCCGGAAATCATGAAGGCCAAGTCCAAGCCGCTCGCGACCCTTTCGTTGGCAGATCTCGGATTCGCCGAGGCCGCGGGTGCCTCGCGCGTCAAGGTCACACGCACCGAGCCGCCACCCGGGCGCCAGCGCGGGATCATGGTCAAGGACGCCGGCGAACTGTTCGCCGAGCTGCACAAGCGGGGGCTGGTATGAGCGCCGTATTGATCGTCGCCGAACACGCGGGCGGCAAGCTCAACCCCTCCACCGCGAAATGCGTGAAAGCCGCATCGACGCTCCCGGGAGCGGAAATCTGCGTCGCCGTGTTCAGCGCGCCCGGCGCCGGAGTCGCCGCGCAGGCGGCGCAACTCGCCGGCGTGACGCGCGTGCTCGAAGTGACGCACGCGGCCAACGAACATGCGCTCGCGGCCATGCTGGCACCGCAGGTCGCCGAAGTGGCGGCGCCCTTCTCGCATGTGTTCGGTCCGTCGACCACCTTCGGCAAGGACCTGATGCCCCGCGTCGCGGCGCTGCTCGACGCCCCACAGGTGTCGGACATCATGGCGATCGAGAGCGCGACGCGCTTCAAGCGCCCGATCTACGCGGGCAATGCGATCACGACGGTCGAAGCCGATGCCAGCGTCAAGCTCGTCGGCACCATCCGCACGGCTTCGTTCGAAGCGGCGGCGACCGGCGGCAACGCGAAAGTCGAGATCGTGGAGTCGAAGGCGGAGCTTCCCGGCCACACGCGTTTCGTCGGGCTCGCGGCGGCGGGCGGCGATCGGCCCGACCTGCAGAGCGCAGCGAAAGTGGTCTCCGGCGGTCGTGCGCTCGCGAGCAGCGACGCGTTCAAGATCGTCTACTCGCTCGCGGACAAGATCGGCGCGGCGGTCGGCGCCTCGCGCGCCGCGGTCGACGCGGGCTACGTGCCCAACGACATGCAGGTCGGGCAGACGGGCAAGATCATCGCGCCCGAGCTGTACATCGCGATCGGCATTTCCGGCGCGATCCAGCACCTGACCGGCATCAAGGATGCACGCACGATCGTCGCGATCAACAAGGACCCGGAAGCGCCGATCTTCGAAATCGCCGACATCGGCATCGCCGGCGACCTATTCACGATCGTGCCGGAGCTCGAAAAGCTGATCGACGCCAGCCGCAAGTAGCGGCTGGCGTCATCGAGTTCACAGCCGCGAGAGGATGTGCTCGGCGGCGGAGACCTTGAACTCCTTCGGCGCCTCGATCTGCACGTCGGCCGCGACGCCGTCCTTCACGACGATCGCGAAACGCTGCCCGCGGGTGCCCATGCCGAAACCGCGTCCGTCCATCTCGAGACCGAGCGCCTTGGCGTAATCGCCGTTGCCGTCGGCCAGCATCAGCACGTTGTCGCCGACGTTCGAGTTCTTGCCCCAGGCATTCATCACGAACACGTCGTTCACCGCCATGCAGGCGATCGTGTCGACGCCCTTCGCCTTGAGCGCGGCCGCGTTCTGCACGAAACCCGGCAGATGCCTGGCATCGCAGGTCGGCGTGAATGCACCCGGCACGGAGAAGATCACGACGGTCTTGCCCTTGAACAATTCGTCGGTAGTCAGATCCTGCGGACCGTCCTTGCCCCAGGTCTTGAACGTGCCCGCGGGCATCTTGTCGCCAGCCTTTATCGCCATTGCAGTTTCTCCTCAGTGGTCAGTTCTGGCGCGTTGCCGCGGCCAGTTCGAGATCCTTGGTGAAGCGGACGTCGCCGGATTTCATGACGACGTCGAGCGGTGTGCGGCCACCTTCGTCCTTGGCCGCGAGGCTCGCGCCACGCCGCACGAGATACTTGGCGGTCTCCTGCCGGCCGTTCGCGACCGCCAGGTGCAGCGGGGTCAGACCGCCCTTCCCCTGCGCGTCGATGGCGACGCCGCGATCGACCAGCAGTCCGCAGATGCCGGTCATTCCATTCGCCGCCGCGTGATGCAGGACGCTGTTCCCGTCGGAATCGCGCACGGTCACGTCCGCGCCGCCCTCGATCAACGCCTGCGACGAACTGCTCTGCGTGGACCTTACCGCGAGCAGCAACGGCGTTTCGCCGGTCGACACCCGCGCATTGACGTCGGCGCCTTTCTTGATCGCCTCGCTGACAGCGCCGCGATCGTTCTCTTGGACGGCCTGTTCGATGGGCGCCTTGCCGCAGGCCGACAGCAGCGCCAGCGACAACGCGCAACCTGCGCGCAGCCAGAATGAATTCACGAGTTCTCCATGACTGTTTTCTTTTGTTATGAACGAGCCGGGAATACGCCGGCCTTGACCAGCATGCCCGGCACCGGGTGCTGCAGCGTGTCCTGCAGCCAGCGACTGGTTTCGATCAGCGCGGACAGGTCGATGCCGGTATCGCAGCCCATCCGTTGCAGCATGTAGATCAGATCCTCGGTGGGGATGTTGCCCGTCGCCGCGGGCGCGAACGGACAACCACCGATGCCGCCACAACTCGAGTCGAGTGTGCGCACGCCCGCCTCGACGGCGGCGTAAGCGTTCGCGAGTCCGGTGTTGCGCGTGTTGTGGAAATGCGCGCGCAGCCGCACCTGCGGCAACTCCCGGCTCAGCGCACCGATCAGCGTCGTCACCTGCGTCGGCACGGCGACGCCGATGGTGTCGGCCACGGCGATCTCGTCGGGTTGCCCCTGCGCGATCCGCCGGGCGAGTTCGAGCACTCGCGCGGTGGGCACTTCGCCCTCGAACGGACATCCGAACGCGGTGGAAATGGTGATCTGCGCACGAATACCGGCTTCGCGCGCGAGCTTCGAAATGGCGAGCCAGGCATCGATGCCTTCCTCGACGCTGCAGCCCTGGTTGCGCTGGCTGAAACTCTCGGTCGAAGCGATCGCCATGCCGACCTCGCCGCATCCGGCCGCGCGTGCCCGCTCGAACCCTTTCTGGTTGAGAACGAGGCCGATGTAGCCGTCCCCAGGCACTTCGCGCGCGAGCGTCGCCAGCATCTCTTCGGCATCGGCCATCTGCGGCACGCGTCTGGGATTCACGAAACTCGCGACCTCGATGCGCTCGAGCCCGCTGGCCCGAAGCCGGCGGACGAACTCGACCTTGGTCGCGGTGGGCAGCACCTGCGACTCGCTCTGCAGCCCGTCACGGGGGCCGACTTCGACGATCTCGATCCGTTGCAAGCTCATGGGGCGTGAATCTTAGTTGACCCCCCGATCGGCCGTCGGTAGAAACCGCTGCGCCATGAGCACCGAGCAGCCCGCGAACACTGGACCCCTCTCAGACCTCCGCGTACTGGAACTCGGCACATTGATCGCTGGGCCCTTCTGCGGGCAGTTGCTGGGCGACATGGGGGCCGAGGTCATCAAGATCGAAGCGCCCGGCCAGGGCGATCCCATGCGCCATTGGGGCCCCCAGTCACGAGACCAGCCGTCGGTCTGGTGGCCCGTCATCGCGCGCAACAAAAAGGCGATTACGCTCGACCTGCGCCGGGAAGCCGGTCAGCGAATTTTCAAGGACTTATGCGCCAAAGCTGATGTCGTCATCGAGAATTTCCGGCCCGGGACGCTCGAGAAGTGGAATTGCGGCTGGGAGGAGCTCTCGGCGGCGAATCCAGGCTTGGTCCTCGTTCGGGTCTCGGGTTACGGCCAGACCGGACCGTATTCCCAGCGCGCGGGTTATGGCGGCATCGGCGAAGCCATGGGCGGCCTGCGATACATCGTGGGTGAACCCGACCGCCCACCCGCCCGGGTGGGAATCAGCATCGGCGACTCCCTGGCGGCCGTGCATGCCTGCATGGGCGCGCTGGCCGCGCTTCATCATCGGGAGCGCAGCGGGCGTGGCCAGGTCGTCGACGCGGCGATCTACGAGTCCGTGCTCAACATGATGGAATCGCTCGTGACCGAGTACGACCAGCTCGGGCACGTGCGCGAACGCAGCGGCGCCATCCTGCCGCGCATCGCGCCGTCGAATGTCTACCCGACGCGCGACGGGATCGTGATGATCGGCGCGAACCAGGACACGGTGTTCGCTCGATTGTGTGAAGCGATGCAATCGCCCGAGCTCGCGACCGACGAACGGTATCGCGACCACCAGGCGCGTGGCGCGTGTCAGCGCGAGCTCGACGAACTGATCGCGAAGTGGACCTCGACGCTGTCGACCCGCGACCTGCTCGCGACGCTCGAGAAACACGGCGTGCCATCCGGCCTCATCTACCGCACGGCCGACATGCTCGAAGATCCGCACTTCCTGGCGCGCAAGGCGATCGTCGGCACGCCGCATCCGAAATTCGGCACGTTGCGCATGCAGAACGTCGCGCCGCGTTTTTCGGAAACGCCCGGATCCATCCGCGCGCCGGCGCCCGAGCTCGGTCAGCACAACGACGAAATCTATCGTGGCCTGCTCGGATACGACGACGAACTACTGGCGGCACACCGGGCCAGCGGAATCATCTGAACAAACGAAAAAGGCCGGACTGGCGTCCGGCCTCTTCGCGGAATCGATTCCGTCGCGCGCTCAGGTATTGAGCAACCAGAGCTTCGCGATGCGCACCATGGTCGGGTCGTTCTTCACGGCGCGGAACGCCTTGGCGGCTTCGGCCTTGCTGCCATTGCGCAGGTGCGCGATGCCGAGCAGCAGCGACGCTTCGTCGATGCGCGCCTTCTCCTTCGAATCGCCCTTGGCGAGGCCACCCTTCGTGATGCCCGCCGAGATGAGCGACACGGCCTTGGCGTTGTCGCCGAAGGCGAGATTCTGCGCGCCGACCCTCACGAGCGCATCGCCCGTGGCCGCGCTCCTGGCGGCGGCTTCATGCTTGGCCAGTTCGGCCTTTTCCTGCGCGGCCTGGGTCTCGGCGACCTTGAGCAGGCGCTTGTTAACGTCGATGTCGCGCTGCTCGACGAACACTTTCTTGGTGAAGCCCTGATCGAGGACGCTCTTCGCGTCCGCGGCCAGCTTCTCTTCGAGCGCGAGTTGCGCGAATTCCTTGAGCTCGTCGGGCCGCTTCAACACGTTCACGTGCAGTGCCAGGCGCATGACGTTGATCCGCTGCAGGTCGTCGAGATCGCTCTTGCGCAGCGCATCCATCAGGTTGGACCAGTACTCGGGCTTCGGATAGTTGAGCACCAGCTTTTCGTAGACCTTGGCGACGCAGGCGTTGTCGCCGGCCTTCTGGCAGGCGGACAGCACGAGCAGGAGCTGCTGTTCCTTCGGCCTGCCGCTCGACTCGATCAGCTCGTTCATCACGCGCACGGCGCTCTTGTTGTCGCCGGCCTGGTAGTAGGCCTGGGCAACCGCCACCTGGATGTCCGGATCGCGGCCGATCTTGAGCGCGCGGTTACCGAAGTCGATGGCCTTCTGGTAATTGCGCAGGTTCGTATACAGGCCCACGAGGCTCTTGTAGCGATCGAGGCGCTGCGACTCGGGCATGCAGGGCGAGTTGAGTCCGGTCTCGAGCTCGCGCGCCGCATCGGCGTACTGCCGGAGCTGGTGGTAGGCATAGCCGCGGAATTCGGCCATGTAATAGAGATCGGTCTGGGTCTTCGCGCCGGGCGTCTGCTCAGCCTCGCGAACCTTCGCGAGCATGTCCTGCCAGCGTCGGGCCTTCTGGGCTTCCTGCGCGGCAGCCATGGGTTTGGCGATCTGCTTGCTGATCTTGCCGCCGCCGGTGCATGCGCCCTGCGCCGCCGCCGGGGCCGCCCAGCCAGCGCCGATGATTCCAATCGCCGCCACCGCGACTAACAGCCCACTTCTCATATGCACTTACACGCTCCTAGGTTTCTAGGTTGATCGATGCTTCGTTCGCCGATGCTCACTGGGGTCCGCGTCGTTTGCAAGGCGTCAAACGACTCAACAGCCGGAAGTCGAGGCCGGCAACACATTCAGGTCACGTTCAGGTACTGAGCAGCCACAACTTCGCGATACGCGTCATCGTGGGATCCTGCTTCACGGTCTCGAACGCCTTGGCGGCTTCGGCCTTGTTGTTGGCCCGCATGTACGCGATGCCGAGCAACAGTCCGGCTTCATCGGGATTCTTGACCCCACCCTTGCCGATGCCCCGCTTCAGTGCTTCGATGGCCTTGTCGGTTTCGCCGTAGCTCAGGTATGCCGCACCGAGTTTGACGTCGGCATCACCGGTGGACTTCGCACGCGCCGAATCGTCTTGTTTGGCGAGCGTGGACTTGTCGAGCGTCGCGGCCTGCTTGGCTTCGGCCAGCAGTCGGTTGGCGCGTTCCTTTTCCTGTGGCGCCTTGAAGACTTCCTTCTGGAAGCCCTTCTCGATCGCGGACTGCGCCTCGCCCGGCAGACCCTGCGCGATTGCCAACTGCGCGATCTCGAAATACTGACCCGGGTTCTCGAGTATCTCCACGCCATCCGCGAGACGCAGCACGTTCAGGAGTTGTTTGTCGCCGGAAGCCTCACGCAACAGCGTGTTGGTCAGGTCCTTCCAGTACATCGGTTTCGGGTAGTGCTTGACGAGCTTCTCGAACTGTTCGGTGACACACGCGTCGTCCTTCAGATTGACGCAGGCACCCTGCAGGATGCGGTACGTCTGCTCGTCGGGCGTGCCGCCAGCGGCCTCCTGCTTCGCGACGACATCCGTCAGCACCTTGCGAGTGTTCTCGTAGTCGTTGCCGATGTAATAGGCGTTACCGACGTAGACGGCCGTCTCCGCTTCCCAGTTGGTTTCGAGCACCTTGTTGCCGTACTGGATCGCTTTCGGATAGTCCTTCTGCGAATACGCGAGCTGCATGAGGACCTTGGCGCGATGAATCTTGTTAGCCTCGTCCATGCATGGCGAGTTGTAGGCCAGCTCGAGCTGCTCGAGGGCCTTTGGATAATTCTTCAGGTTGACGTTCGCGATGCCCGCGAATTCGTTCAGCCAGAACTTGTCGATCGCGGACTTCTCGATGGGATTCGCCTCGATGGCCGCGACCTTGGTGAGGACGTCGTTCCACTGCTTGGCGTTGTAGGCATCCTGGGCGGCGGCCATATCCTTGCCGATCTTCTTGGTGACTTTGCGATCACCGCAGCCGTCGTCTTGCGCAATCGCTGCGGAGGCCATTCCGAGGCACGCGACGAACGCGGCTATTCCGAGAGTCAACCGGTTACGCACTTTACTTAGCTCCTTACAAACGAGCCGCGGGCTCTGCAGACCGCGGCTCTGGTTTTGCGATCCACCCGGCGGGACATCCTGGTGAAATTGGATGGCCGCCAAGGCGGAAAGTTTCCTCTATGCCTTCAAAGGCTTGCGACTTCAAAGGCTTGGCGTGGCAATCCCGCTATTCGCGAAACTCCGCCGTGTTCACGAAACCCATCTTTTCCATGCGATTTCGCTGGGCGGCTGCCATGACCAGCGCGGTCGTCTCATAGCGCGATCGGCGATCGGGTCGCAGATGAATTTCCGGCTGCGGTCGGCCCGCTGCTTCAGCCGACTGCCGCGCTGAACGGAAATACGTCTCCAGCTGTTCGATGCCCTGCACCGGGGTGTTGTTCCAGACGATCGTACCGTCGAAGTCGATGTCGATCTGGATCACCTCGGGACGAACCGGCGGCGGCGGATTGTTGGTCTGCGGCATGTCCAGTTTCGTCGCATGCGTCATGACCGGGATCGACATGATCAACACGATGATGAGCACCAGCATCACGTCGATGAGTGGAGTCGTATTGATCTCCATCATCGGCGCGCCGGACTCGCCATCACCACCCACACTCATTCCCATGAAAAGCTACCTCTGATCTGTCAGCGCGTGACGCGAATGCTGCCGCGATCGGGTTCGGTGATGAAACCGACCTTCACGATGCCACCGCGTTGCAGGTTATAGATGACCCGGCCGACTCCTTCCCATCGCGCGTTCTTGTCACCGCGGATGTGGAACTCGGGCTGAGGCGTCTTGCGAGCCTGTTCGACGATGAGCTGGAAGAAGCGATCCTTGTCTTCGACCAGACCGGCGTTCCAGTAGATCCTGCCCTGGCTGTCGACCGAGATCGTGATGTTTTCCGGCTTCGTCTGGGTCGGAATGTTCACGGCCTTCGGGATTTCGACGTTCGCCATCTTCTGGATCACGGGGACCGTGATCAGGAAGATGATGAGCAGCACCAACATGATGTCGACGAGCGGCGTCGTGTTGATCTCCGAAATCGCTGATGCTTCTTCACCTTCGTCCGGTGAACCAACACTCATTGACATGACGCGATACCTCTGTTGGCTGAAACGTAAGTCCGGGGTTTCCGGGGCTTACTTCTTCACGCCGGCAACAGGAGCGCCCTGCGACACACGCGCGCCACCGACGAGGTAGGCATGCAGGTCCGAGGCGAAATTGCGCAGGCTCTCGCTGATCGACTTGTTACGACGCAGCAGCCAGTTGTAACCCATGACCGCCGGCACCGCGACCGCGAGACCGATGGCCGTCATGATGAGCGCTTCACCGACGGGACCGGCCACCTTGTCGATGGACGCCTGGCCCGACACGCCGATGGACACGAGCGCGTTCAGAATGCCCCACACCGTGCCGAACAGACCGACGAACGGCGCGGTTGAACCCACGGTCGCGAGGAACGCGAGACCGTTGCTCATCTTGCTGTTCACGGAGTCGACCGAGCGCTGCAGCGACATCGTCACCCACTCGTGCAGGTCGATGCGGTCCGTCAGGCGGCCTTCATGGTGCGCCGAGGCGCGCAGACCGTCTTCGGCGACGGCACGGAAATCATTGTCCTTCGGGAGGCGGTCGACCGCTTCCTTCAGCGAGCCGGAGCTCCAGAACTGCTTCTCGACCACCTTGGCACCCTGGCGCAGGCGGCGCTGATCCCAGAGCTTCGTGAAGATGATGTACCAGGAGACGGCCGACATGATCACCAGAACGATCAGAGTGCCGCGGGCAACGGCATCACCCTGGAGCCACAGGGCCTGCAGTCCGTACGGATTATGAACTTCAACAGCGTTTTCCATGATTTCCTCGATGACGAAAAAGCGAAGCGGCGCCTGGAAGCACCGCCTCGCCGTAAATGACTAGTTGTTCTTCAGAACGAACTTGACCTTGAACTTGATGCAGGACTCGGGCAGCGCGCTGCCACCTTCCGTACCTGCCGCATAGCGTGTTGCTTTCGCAACCTTGATGGCCGCCGCATCCAGGTCGGGGAAGCCCGACGTATCGGTGATCACGGGATCACGCAACAGGCGGCCATTCGGTCCCACGCATGCTTGCACCACGGGCGATCCCTGCTCTTCGCGGCGGATCGAACCCGGCGGGTAATAGTCGTCAGGGTTCACCGGACGAGTCATCTTCGCGGGCGTGCCCGCAACGCGCGGTGGCGGCGGCGGCGCCGGCGGCGGCGGTTTATCGGTCACGTCCTGGATGGCCGTGGTGGTGGTTTCCATCGGTAGATCGATGGTGACCTCCGGCGGCGGAACCTCGACCGGCGGGCGCTCCATTTCCGGCGGCGGCGGCGGCGGCGGTTCATCCTCCTGCTTGAGCTCTTCGACGATGTCGGCTTCGATCGGCGGCGCCAACACCTCGACTACCTTGCGAGCCAGGCCGGATGCCAGGCCCCACGCGGCGAGGATGTGCAGAGCAATGATGATCACGGCAATGATGCCGCGGCGTGTAAAGAAACCAGAGTCTTGTGCGTAAGCGGCCATGTAATCCCGGTCGCGAGTGAAAAAACTTTATCGGCACGTAAAAACGGGGTGGCGGAAAGTAACCATACTTACCGACCAGTGCAACCGTTCGTTCGTTCCGTCCCCCGGCCTGCTCCTTGTTGCGAGCATGGCCTTGTCGTCAATTTCAGAATAACGTTTTGAGCTTCGGCGCCGGTCCAAAGCCGCCGAACTGTAACCGCCTGCCACCGGCCTGACAACAACTCCGTGAGCGCTCCCATTGGCAATACACGCATGGTGAAAACGGCTTTCACTTTCAGTCGGTCACCGCACCGAGCGATGCGCTCGAAACACTGCGCGCGTACTTCGCGAGCACGCCTTTCGTTGCATAAGGCTTGGGCGCGCGCCATTTCGCACGACGCTTGCGCAATTCAGATGCACTGATATCGATCTCGAGCGTGCGCTTCACCGCGTCTATCGCGATGCGGTCACCGTCCCTAAGAAGACCGATGGGGCCACCAAGCGCGGCCTCAGGAGAGATATGTCCAACCACGAAACCATGACTCCCGCCGGAAAATCTTCCGTCAGTGATCAGGGCCACCTTGTCACCCAGGCCGCGTCCCATGATCGCGCCGGTCGGACTCAGCATTTCCCTCATGCCTGGCCCGCCGCGCGGACCCTCATAACGGATGACGACCACGTCACCGGGCTTCACCTTGCCTGCAAGGATCGCGGCGGTCGCGCGCTCCTCGCCATCGAACACGCGCGCGGTGCCCGTGAAGCGCAACCCCTCCTTGCCGGAGATCTTCGCGACCGCGCCCTCGGGCGCGAGGTTGCCGTACATCACCACGAGATGGCTGTCCTTCTTGATCGGATCCGAAAGCGGCCGGACGATGTCCTGGCCCTGTGGGTAATCGGCAACGTCGCGAAGATTCTCACCGAGCGTGCGACCCGTGACGGTCAGACACTCGCCATGCAGCAATCCGGCATCGAGCAGCCGCTTCATCAAGGGCTGAATTCCACCGATGGCGATCAGCTCGGACATTAAATAGCGGCCACTCGGACGAACGTCGGCCAGCAACGGGACCCGTTTTCCGATCCGCGTGAAATCCTGTAGTCCCAGTCTGACCTTCGCCGCGTGCGCGATCGCAAGCAGATGAAGTACCGCGTTCGTGCTGCCCCCCAACGCGATCGTCACGGTGATCGCATTTTCGAAGGCCTTCTTCGTGAGGATGTCCGATGGAGTGATGCCTGCCTTGACCAGCTCGACGACGGCCTCCCCCGCGCGCCGGCAGTCGTCACGCTTCGCGCCACTGACAGCCTCCTGCGCGGAACTGTCGGGCAGCGAAAGGCCGAGCGCCTCGATGGCGGACGCCATCGTGTTGGCCGTGTACATTCCGCCACAACTGCCGGGTCCGGGAATCGCCGTGCGTTCCACCTCGAGCAGTTCCGATTCCGAGACGCGGCCCGCCGCATGACCGCCGACAGCTTCGAACACCGCGACGATGTCGCGCCGTTTCTCGCCGGGCCGGATCGTTCCGCCGTAGACGAACACCGCCGGCCGGTTCAGGCGCGCGATCGCCATCGCGCAGCCGGGCATGTTCTTGTCGCAGCCGCCGATCGCTACGAAGCCGTCGAATCCCTCCGCGCCCACGACCGTCTCGATCGAGTCGGCGATCACTTCGCGCGACACCAGCGAATAGCGCATGCCGGGCGAGCCCATCGAAATGCCGTCCGAAACGGTGATCGTGTTGAACAACACGCCCTTGCCGCCCGCGCCATCGGCGCCCGCGATCGCTTCGGACGCGAGCTCGTTGATGTGCATGTTGCAGGGCGTGAGACTCGCCCACGTCGATGCGACGCCGATTTGCGGCTTCTCGAAATCCGCATCCTGGAATCCCACGGCGCGCAGCATCGCGCGCGACGGCGACTGTTTCGCTCCGTCGACCACGAGTCGCGAATAGCGCCGCTGATCCACCCCCTTGCCCTTCTTCGTCGTCATCGATTCCGTCCCCTGTCTGTCACTGGTCTAACTAACTGATCAAGTGTTGGCGGCGCGCATCGTGCGCCGCATGTGCGAAAACCCCGCCGCGCCGATCGTCACGAAAACGAGCGGCAGCCCGAGCGAATACACGCCGGCTCCCGGCCGCAGGCTCTCCAGCCACTGGTAGATCACGATGCCGGCGGGAGGCGCGATCGCGCCGCGCACGCCGGTGAGCGTGACGTGCACGCCCATGTAGTGTTGCGCACGACCGACCGCGGCGAAGTCATTGTGCCCGAGATTCCACCCGAGATTCGCGCCGGCATACGCGAACGCCAGCATCACCGCCCCGACCCATAGCAGCGCCACCCATCCACCCCAGGTGCCCACCGATATCACGAGTACCGCGGCAACGAGCGCCCACCCCTGACGCGCACGATATTCGACCACGTGACCCTCGTCGAACATGCGCGCCCAGAACCTCACGAACAGCGGCAGCAGCGCGAGCGGCACGACCGAGAGCAGCGCGATCTGCAGGCTCGCGGCCAGGTGCAGGTGTTCGCTGAAGATGACCACGAGCTGCGAGGTCAGCATCAGATTGCCGCCGCCGAATATCCCCATCCAGAACATGTATTCGCGGAAGTGAGGATCCTTGCCCAGGATTTCGAACAACATGCCGAGACTGAATGGCCTGCTGTGTCCCGCCGCCGCGTTTTCTGCCGCGAGCAGCACGAACTCGCGCCTCACTCGCGCCGCTCGATACAGCCAGGCGGCCAGCAATCCCGCGGCGGCGCCGGCGGCGAACAGCCAGCGCGAATCGATGACGGCGTGATCGAGCATCCACGCGGCGAGCGCCGCGGCGAACGACACCGCAAGAGAACTCACGATCACGATGCGTCCCGTGTATCGCGCGAGCGCGGCGCGTGGATAGTTCGCGCTCCAGATTGCCGCGCGCACCGTGAGGATGCCGGTCCATAACACGCGCGCCACGAGGATCGACACGACCGCGAAAGCAAGTCCCCCCAATACACGTGGGGCGACACCCAGCAATCCCACGAGAATCGCGAACGCCGCCTGCAGCGCCACCATGAGACCGATGCGCGCGCGACCGTGCGCGAGGTTCGCCCAGATGAAACTCACGACGTTCGACAGCGCGGGCGCGCCGCTCACGAACGCGACCGCGAGGTTCACGAGCCACGGATCCGCGGCGGTGGCGAACGTCTTCTTGATGAGCACAGCCGCGGTCGCGCCCTCCACGAGCCCGAGCGTGAGGCCGAGCAATGCCCACGGCGCGATCTCGCGGCGGAACATCGCCTCGGCCGCCAGTGATGCCACCGGCTTCGACCGCGGAGTGATCACGTACTGGTCACGGGATCAGCCGAAGCGCTGCCGGATCAACCGGTACAGCGCGCGCACGGTGTGAGGATCGGCGCCGACGGATCGGCCCGGCCGCTCCTTCGCGTTCCACGCATACACGTCGGCATGCAGCCAGTTGCGCGTGCGGGTGACGAATCGCTTGAGGAACAACGCACCGATGATCGATCCGGCGAATGGCGTCGTCGAGACGTTGTTGAGATCCGCGACCCGGCTCGCGAGATCGTCGTCGTAACCGGCCCACAACGGCATGGGCCACATCGGGTCGGCTTCCTGTTCTCCAACCTGCCGCAGCTCCATCGCGAGCTCGGGAGGATTCGAGTAGATAGCCGGCAGCTCGGGCCCGAGCGCGACGCGCGCGGCGCCCGTGAGCGTCGCGAGGTCGATCAGCAGTTCCGGCTCCTCGCGGTCCGCCTCGGCGAGCGCGTCGGCGAGCACGAGGCGGCCTTCCGCGTCGGTGTTGCCGACCTCGACCGTGAGGCCTTGCCGGGATTTCAGGACGTCGCCCGGCCGGAACGAGCGGCCCGAGACGCTGTTCTCCACCGCGGGGATCAGCAGGCGCAGCCGCACCGGCGCATCGGATTCCAGGAGCATGCGGGCCAGCGCGAGCGTGAGCGCGGCGCCGCCCATGTCTTTCTTCATGAGCAACATGCCCGCGGACGGCTTGATGTCGAGGCCGCCGGTATCGAAGCAAACGCCCTTGCCCACCAGCGTCACCTGCGGTGCGCCGCGCTTGCCCCAGCGCATGTCGATGAGGCGCGGCTCGCGGGCGCTGCCCTTGCCCACCTCGTGGATGAGCGGATAGTTCTGCCGCAGCAGATCCTCGCCGATGATGATCCGGCACTCCGCTTCATGTTGCAGCGCGAGACGCTGCACGGCTTCGCCCAACTCCGCCGGACCGAGATCATTGGCGGGCGTATTGATCAGGTCGCGGGCCTCGGCGAGCGCCTCGCTCGCAAGCCGCACGTACTCGAGGTCGGCGCCTGCCGGAGTGACCAGCGAGGGGATCTCCGCGGGCGGCTTGCGATAACGGGAGAAGCGATACGACCCGTACTCCCAACCCAGGGTCAGCTGGGTCGCGCCCCAGACGCTGAACGTACCCGCGAACCGGTAACGCCCCGGCGGCAGGCGATCGGGAAGGCCCGCCGAAGTCCAGATGGTTGGTTCACTGAGTTCGGGCGTCGGCCCGAGCCCCAGCAGGGCTCCGGCGATCGAGTCTCCGGTCGCCGTCGGTACCAGCAGCAGTTTCTGTCTTTCGGCCTGAAAGCCATGGGTCCTGACCCAGGTGCGGACCGATTGGGGTTGAAGTTCGAGCCAGTTGGAGAGGCCTTGCTCCCCCACCAGCCAGATGGGCCGCGCGCCGGCGCTTTCGGTTTCATTGAGAAGGTGTGAACTCACGGTAAAAGCTTAAGCCATCGGGGGCTCGATGCGCTGATTCACAAGGCATTGTCGTTGACAATAGGCAAACACCTGTGGTGCTATCGCCGGCCTGTCATGCAGGCCAAAACCATTCAGCTCGACCTCTCTTTGAGCACCGCCCGGAGCGGCATGCTCGTCGAGGTCGTACTGCTTTCCCTCCCCGTACTCCTCCTTGGGAGTCGCCGGTGCGGGACGCCTGCTCTCAATTCCCAGTCTTGAAAAGTTAGACGAGCAAGCGAACACCAAACAACCCCGCACCGGCCCCCTTGCAGAAAGGGACCGATGCGGGGTTTTTCTTGTGAACATCTGAAAAGGTAATGGAGCCGACAATGACGAAGCTGTACTCGGGCAAAGACGTAGACAAGAAGGCGCTCAAGAAAGCCCGGATCGCCATCCTGGGCTACGGCAGCCAGGGCCGCGCACATGCGCTCAATCTGAAGGACAGCGGACATGACGTCGTTGTCGGCGTGCGCAAGAACGGCGCCAGCTGGAAGAAGGCGAAGAAGGACGGCCTGAAAGTCGCCGAGCCGGTCGAGGCCGTGAAGGGCGCCGCGCTGGTCGCGATGCTGGTGCCGGATCTCGCCCAGGCCGAGCTCTACAAGCAGGTCGAGAAGTCGCTCGAGAAAGGCGCCGCACTGCTGTTCGCGCACGGCCTCAACGTCCACTTCAAGCTGATCAAGCCGCGCAAGGATCTCGACGTGGTGCTGATCGCGCCCAAGGGACCCGGTGACCTCGTCCGCCGGCAGTACCAGCAGGGTCGCGGCGTGCCCGCCCTCCTCGCCGTGTTCCAGGATGCGACCGGCAAGGCCTTCGCCAAGGCGCTCGCCTATGGCCACGGCATCGGCGGCACGCGCGGTGGCGTGCTCGAGACGACGTTCGCGGAGGAGACCGAGACGGATCTGTTCGGCGAACAGGCCGTGCTCTGCGGCGGCACCTCCGACCTCATCCTCAAGGGTTTCGAGACGCTGGTCGAAGCCGGCTATCAGCCCGAGATCGCGTACTACGAAGTGCTGCATGAGCTGAAGCTCATCGTCGACCTGCTCCACGAAGGTGGCCTCTCGAAGATGCACAAGTTCGTCTCCGACACGGCGAAGTACGGCGACTTGACGCGCGGCCCGCGCGTGGTCAACGACAAGACCAAGAAAGAGATGGGCAAGATCCTCAAGGAGATCCAGCAGGGCAAGTTCGTCAAGCAGTGGATCGCCGAGAACGACAGCGGCCGCAAGGAATACAACCGCCTGATGAAGGCCGACCTGGATCACCAGATCGAGAAGGTCGGCGCGCAGCTGCGTGCCCGCATGCCGTGGCTGGAGCAAGGCCGCGGCTGATCGCAAACACCCCGCTTCGAGGTAATCCCCATGTCACAGCGCGAACGAGTGATGATCTTCGACACGACGCTGCGTGACGGCGAGCAGTCGCCGGGATGCAGCATGGCGCAACCCGAAAAACTTCGGGTAGCACGCGCGCTCGCGGACCTTGGGGTGGACGTGATCGAAGCGGGCTTTCCCGCCGCCTCGCGCGGCGACTGGGAAAGTGTGAACGCGGTGGCGCGCGAGGTGCAGGGACCGATCATCTGCGGCCTCGCGCGCTGCACCCGCGACGACATCACGCACGTGGCAAAGGCCATCGCACCCGCGGCACGCGGACGCATCCACGTGTTCCTCGCCACGAGCGCGATCCATCGCCAGTTCAAGCTGAACATGGCGCAGGAAGAAATCATCCGCACGGCGGTGGAAGGCGTGAAATTCGCGCGCGAGCACTGCGAGGACGTCGAGTTCTCGCCCGAAGACGCCTCGCGCACCGAGCTCGATTTCCTCTGCCAGGTGGTCGAGGCGGTGATCGAAGCCGGCGCGACCACCGTGAACATTCCGGACACCGTCGGCTACACGGTGCCCGATGAATTCGCGGAGCTGTTCCGCTACCTGCGCAAGAACGTGCGCGGCATCGACAAGATCCGCCTGTCGGTGCACTGCCACGACGATCTCGGCATGGCTGTCGCCAACAGCCTCACGGCGGTCGTCGCCGGCGCGCGCCAGATCGAGTGCACCATCAACGGCATCGGCGAGCGCGCGGGCAACTGCTCGCTCGAGGAAGTCGTGATGGCGCTGAGGACGCGCGATGCGTTCTTCAATCTCGACACGGGCATCGACACCACGCGTCTCTATCCGACGTCGCGCATGCTCGCGAACATCGTCGGCGTGCCGATTCCGCGCAACAAGGCGATCGTCGGCGAGAACGCGTTCGCGCACGAATCGGGCATCCACCAGCACGGCATGCTCAAACATCACTCGACCTACGAGATCATGCGGCCGCAGGACGTGGGTCTCTCGCGCTCCGCACTCGTCCTGGGCAAGCACAGCGGCCGTCACGCCCTGCGCGAACGCATCAAGGAACTGGGCTTCGAACTCGACGACGTCGAGTTCGCGCGAGTCTTCGAGGAATTCAAGGCACTCGCGGACAAGAAGAAGGAGCTCTACGACGGCGACATCGAAGCGCTCGTATTGCAGGCCGAACACGACGCCACGGGTCCGTGGTCGCTCAGGAATCTGCGCACCACTTCGGACAGCACGACCGCGGAAGCAACCGTGCGGCTCGGCAACAGCGATGGCCGCGAGATCGAAATGCGCGCCACGGGCGACGGCCCGGTCGACGCCGCATTGAAGGCGATCGAACGTGCGACCGGCGTCGATGTCGTACTTCGCAAGTTCGAAGTACGCAGCGTATCCGCCGGCGAGGATGCCCAGGGCGAAGCGCTCGTCTACGTGGAGTACAATGAGCGCACATACCGGGGCTCGAGTGTGAGCACCAACATCGTCGAATCGGCAACCCAGGCGTTCCTCGAAGTCATCAATCGAATCGAACTCGCCCAGGCACGCACTGGATCACATCGCCTCGTGAAGACGGCGGCGGTGTAGCCCAAGAATTGGAGTTTCCCCATGCCCATACCCGCAACGAAGTACATCTGGTTCAACGGCAAACTCGTCCCCTGGGAAAAGGCGACGGTGCACGTGCTCTCGCACGCCCTGCACTACGGTTCGTCGGTGTTCGAAGGTGTGCGTG
>JAEZCN010000006.1 GCA_023433515.1 Pseudomonadota bacterium | reverse complement strand
CGGCGCAAGGGCGCGCTCGACGGCAGTTCGCTGCCCGGCAAACTCGCCGACTGCCAGGAGCGCGATCCCGCCAAGTCGGAACTCTTCATCGTCGAGGGTGACTCGGCCGGTGGCTCCGCCAAGCAGGGCCGCGCCCGCGAATACCAGGCGGTGCTTCCGCTTCGCGGCAAGATCCTGAACGTCGAGCGCGCGCGCTTCGACAAGATGCTCTCCTCCGAGCAGGTCGGCACGCTGATCACGGCGCTGGGCGCCGGCATCGGCCGCGAGGAGTTCAACATCGACAAGCTGCGCTACCACAAGATCATCATCATGACGGACGCCGACGTCGACGGCGCCCACATCCGCACCCTTCTGCTGACCTTCTTCTTCCGGCAGATGCCGGAGGTGATCGAGCGCGGCCATCTCTTCATCGCCCAGCCGCCGCTCTACAAGGCGACGCGCGGCAAGTCGCAGACCTATCTCAAGGACGAGCGCGCGCTCGAGGAATATCTGGTCGAGACCGCCATCGACGGCGCCGTCTTCAAGACCAGCGAGGGCACGGAGCGGGGCGGCGCGGATCTTCGCGGTCTGATCGAGGAAGCGCGCGGCATCCGCCAGACGCTGACGCAGCTCCATTCGCGCTACAACCGCAAGGTCGTGGAGCAGATGGCGATTGCCGGTGCGCTGCATCCCTTCCCCGAGGACGAGGCTGAACAGGCGAACGAGGCCGCGGCCTATGTCGCCCGCCGTCTCGACGCGATCTCCGACGATCTCGAGCGCGGCTGGCAGGGCGAGGTCAGCGAGGGCGGCTTCCTGTTCTCGCGCATGGTGCGCGGCGTGAAGCAGGTTGCGGCGATCGATGCCGGCCTGCTCGCCAGCGCCGACGCCCGCCGCCTCGACGCGGCGGCAGCCTCCCTCCAGGAGGCCTATGCCAAGCCCGGCGTGCTCACCCGCAAGGGCGATGACCACGTCGTCAACGGCCCCACGGACCTGTTCGACGCGATCACCGCAATCGGCAAGAAGGGCGTGTCGCTGCAGCGCTACAAGGGTCTCGGCGAGATGAACCCCGAGCAGCTCTGGGACACCACGATCAACCCCGAGACGCGCCGCCTCATGCAGGTGCGCATCGAGGACATCCTGGCCTCGGACGAGATCTTCACGACGCTGATGGGCGACCAGGTCGAGCCGCGCCGCGAGTTCATCGAGAAGAACGCGCTGGCGGTGTCGAACCTGGACGTCTAACTACCCCGCGACCTCGCTTTTCCAGATCGGGAATCCATGGCGAAGAAGACGGCTCCGGAGAAGCGATCAGAAGTCATCCGCGGCTTCACGATCAGGTATCACGCGAACGGCAGGACCCGCTGGTCCAAAGGGAAGATCGCAGACGGCCAGCCCCCAAGCTCTCGTACGCCAGCAGATCTCCCGGCTGACACTCCAGCACTTCGCACAACTTCTCGAGCGTACTGAAGCGGATTGCGCGAGCCCGGCCCGCATTGAGAACGCGCGACGGGATCATCTGCACGCTCGAGACTTGCAAGAACGCCGTGAAGCTCACCTTCGCGAACGGGCAGCCCTCACTCCGGCCCACAATGCGTCTGCGTCGGCATCCCGCTCCCTGACTCGCGGTAGATAGTCAGCAAGGTGCCGAAGGCGACCTGGCTGCCGTCGCGCAGCCGCACCGGCGTCGCCGCGATCCTCTGGCCATCCGAGAACGTTCCATTCTTGCTGCCGAGATCTTCCAGCAAGGCGCCCGAACTGCTCACCACGATACGCGCGTGCCACCGCGATACCGCGGGATCGTCCAGACGAACCTGCACGGCCGCATCGCGACCCACGATGTTTTCTCCAGAAATCAGCGGCAGACGCCGCTGCCCGGCCACGAGCCAGCATGCGAGCACACCCGGCGAGGCCCGCTCGCGACGGGTGAGCGGCGCTTCGACCGCATATCCCACGCGGTGCACGGTACGGATCAGAGGTGCCCCGCGATCTTCGTCCTCCAGCGCCGCGCGTAACTGCTTGACCAGCGCCACCAGCGTCGCGTCCGCCACCGCGCCACCCGGCCAGAGCTTCTCGTGCAATTCGCGCTTGGCAACGACCCGCGGCGCAGCCTCCAGCAACAACCCCAGCAGACTGAAAGCCTTCGGGCTCAGATGGATATCCGCGCCGTCGCGTCGCAGCCGCCGCGTGTCCGCATCGAACTCGAATGCGCCGAATCTCACCATGGGTTGCCTCTGTTTCGCCCCGGTTTCGCCCCGGCAAAACCCCGATTAATTCTATGCCGTCCACCAGTATCGGCCCACCCGGCAACTCGCCGAGTCGATGGAATCAGCAGGAGTCAATCAGATGGGCAGGTTCAATTTCAGTGCAGCGGTCGTCATGGCCCTGGTTTTTCTCGGCGGGTGCGACGATGACAACGGTCCCACAATCGGCGCGCCGCCACCGGCACCGCCACCGGCCACCCCGACGGTCGTGAGCACCAATGCCGTAATCCTGGAATGGAATCAGCTTCTGACACAGCAACAGGGCGCGGGGAATCTGTACAGCTTCCGCCAGTACGCGATTCTTCACATCGCAATGTTCGACGCGGCGAACTCCGTGCAGCAACTGTACGCGCCTTACGTGACCGAGGTGAACGGAAGCGCGGGAGCGTCCGAAGAAGCGGCGGCCGCGCAGGCCGCGCGAGATGTGATGGTGGCGCTCTATCCAGCCGCCACCGCGGACTTCGATGCGGCGCTAGCGACCCGGCTCGCGACGATTCCGCAGGCGCCCGCGGCGCAGGGCGTGGACGTCGGCAGGCAGATCGCGCAGGCAGTGCTTGAGTGGCGCGCGGCCGATGGCTCCGCCGGCCCGGACCCCGCGTACACGCCCCCGGCGCTCCCGGGCCTGTGGCAACCCGCGGCCGCGGGTCAGGTTGCGGCGGGCACGCGCTTCCTCAACATGAAGCCCTTCGCGCTGCTCACGCCCACGCAATATCTTCCGGTCTCCTATCCACCGTTGAACAGCGCGGAATACGCGGAGAGTTTCCAGCAGGTCTACGACCTCGGCCGCGTCGACAGTGTAGTTAGAACCGAGGAGCAGACGCAGCTCGCCAGGCTGATCGCGGGCGTGAACTTCCGTCCAGGTCCCTTTGCGTTGTGGAACGCCGTCGCGCGCGATCTCGCGACCAGCCGACAGATGACGCTGATAGACACCGCGCGGTTGTTCGCGCTGCTCAACGCGTCGATGCACGACGGCCTGATGACCTCCCATTCGAGCAAGTTTGCCTATCACCTCTGGCGCCCGATCACCGCCATCGCCCATGCCGACGCTGACATGAACGACGCCACGACGGCCGACGCCACCTGGACGCCGCTGCTCGGCACGCCGCCCTATCCCTCGCACGCCAGCAATGTGAGCTGTATCGGCACCAGCGCTTCGCGCGTGCTCGCGCAGGCACTGGGGAACGATCAGATTCCCTTCAGCGTGACCTGGACGTGGACGGGCGCCGCGGGCGCGGGCTCGGATGTGACGCGTCAGTACGCCGCGCTCTCGCAACTGGCGGATGAAGCCGCGATGAGCCGCGTGTACGGCGGCATCCACTTCGAGTTCGAGATCACCGCGGCCGCGGAGTCGTGCACGAAAGTGGCCGATTACGTGTACAGCAATTTCATGCGTCGCTGAGGCGCGCTAGTGGATAGGAGCCATGCGCTTCAGTTCGTCGAACCAATTCAGCACGACGACGAGCTGGGGCGCCTGGTTCTGTCCCGTGAATTTCAGCATCAGGAAGCGGCGGCCATCGGGCGCCACGTCATATGTGCGGCCACCGCCTTGCGCTCCCGAACCCAGGTACTCGGCGCTCTCGAAGATCTTGACCGGACGGCCCGGAGCAAACGCCGATCCCGGTGTCACCGGCACCGATTGCAGCGCGCCGCTGAAATCGCGATAGAACAGCTCGCTGCCCGCGCGCGACCACACAGGTTGCCGGCCGCCGCCCGATGAAACCTGCCAGCGGCTGCCGCCGTAGGCATCGGGAAACGGACGCACGTAAACCTCGAATTGACCGGATTCGTCCGAGTCGTAAGCCACCCAGCGCCCGTCGGGGGAAACCTCGGCCCACAATTCGTTGGCCGGGCTGTGGATCAACGGCTCCAACTTTCGGGTGCCATCCAGTGACATGAGGTGAATGTCGCGCTGTTGTCCCGGCACGCCCACCGAGACCAGCAGCCGTCCATCAGGCGCGTAACTGATCGGCATCTGCAGCGCATCGCTTTCGAACAGGTGCTCCGCTTCACCGCTGCCGTCGGATGCCTGGCGGTACACGTTGGACACTCCCGAGCGCTCACTACCGTACGCCAGATGGCGTCCGTCGGGGCTCCAGGCCACGAGCGGGTTGTGGGCCGGATCTTTCGTGAACAGTTCCAGCGTCAAGCGCCGCAGATCCCAGATCCAGATGTCGCGAGCGCCGCCGGCATCTCCGTCGGCCCTTTCGGTCACGTCGATGGCGACGCGGTGGCCGTCCGGAGAAATGCGCGGATAGAGATACGGCCGGGGCGGCGTACCCAAGGATTCCTCGCGTCCCTGGCGGTCGACCCAGACCAGTTCCCGGTCGTACGCCGCGCCGGTCGACTGATAGATCAACGTGCCTTCCGCCGAGACGGCGTAGTCGAGCAGACCGCTCGTCACCAGGACCGGGGTGGGTTCGCCCCGGGTCTGCAGGAGCCTGCTGTCGAAAGCCACGGCATAAAGCGTTCCGCCACTTCCGTACAACAGGTGCCCGGTCGGGGTGACGCGGGGCCGTCCGCCGCCGCGCAGTACCACGTGACTCTTCCGGGTTCGCAGGTCCAGCGCCTCGATGCGCGCGGCTGGCATGATCGCGGAATTGCCCAGGACGTTTCCCCGCGTCGGTATGACCGTGAACAAGACGGCCTGGCGCGCCGGCAGCACTTCCACCGAGACGATCTGATCCACATCCCGGGTCGCCAGCAGTTTCTCGGGTTCGCCGCCCGCGGCCGATATGCGGAACAAGCCACGCGTATCTCCGAACACGATGTCATTGCCGACCCAGGTTCCGGCCGGGAACACGCGATCCGTCAGCATCACTGCATTGCCGCCGGTGACGGGCACCCTTTTCAGCGATTCCCAGCCTTTGAACCCTAACCACCTGCCGTCGGGAGAAAAAAACGGCGCACCCTGTGAAATGTTGACGGGGACGACGACCCGGCTATCCAGGCTGTTCAGTGCGCGCACCACGAGGCCCCGCGCCGTGGCGTAGGCGATCTGGCTTCCGTCCGCCGAGATCGCCAGACCGCCGGTTGCAAGGTCCGGCTCGGGAATCGCAAAGCGCAACGAGGGTCGCGGTGCCGGGATGGATTCCGGACGTAGCGCGAACCATGCCGCAACGCTGCCCACTGCAGCCGTGACGATCGCCATGATCATGAACCGGCGTCGCAGGGACGGCCTCGCGAAACTCGACCATGCAGCGAGTGGACCGGTGGCGGTCGCCGCCGAGCCCGCATTGCCGATCGCATCCACCAGCTCGAGGCGCGCATCGCCGATGTCGCGCAGCCGCTGGCGCCGATCCTTCTCCAGACAGCGATGCAACAGTCGATGGATAGTCGCGGGCAGCTCCGGGGGCAGAGCCGAGAAGTCAGGCTCGCGCTCGAGGATCTGCGCGATGACATCCGAGGCTCGTTCGCCGGTGAAGGGGCGCGTGCCGCACAGCATCTCGTACAGCAGGCAGCCGAAGGCCCAGATGTCCGTGCGCTTGTCCACGGGCTGGCCGCGCGCTTGCTCCGGGCTCATGCATGCCGGCGACCCCATGATCCGCTCGCTGCTTCGGCCCGGAATTTCGACGGCGGTCACGGTGATCGCCGCCGCCGCCTCATGAGCGATGACCGGATCGAAAACCTTGGCGAGGCCGAAATCGAGCAGCTTCACGGTGCCATCCGGCCGCAGCTTCACGTTGCCCGCCTTGAGGTCGCGATGCACGATGCCGCGTTCGTGCGCGGCCTCCAGGGCCATCGCCATCTGCGCCGCGATCCCCAGCGCCTCGGGCACTGGCAGCGCGCCCGCGGCAATCCGCTCCGTGAGCATTTCGCCCTCGACCAGCTCCATCACGAGCGCATGACTGCCGGGCACCGCGACGATCTCGTAAAGCGCGGCGATATTGGGGTGACTCATCGATGCCAGCACCTGCGTCTCGCGCTCGAACCGCGCGAGGCGCTCCGCATCGCCCAGGAAATTCTCCGGCAGCAGTTTCAGCGCGACATCGCGTCGCAGGCGCGAATCGTGGGCGCGATACACCTCGCCCATGCCGCCCGCGCCGAGCAGTTCCAGCAATTCGAAGCGGTCGACTCGTGAACCGGGGGCAAACATCGACAGTTCTTTCCTCGAAGCGGCGGCGTAGGGGCTGCCGGAGGATTATCCATCACCCGGGACCTGACATACTCCCCTAATGAACCGGCACCTGCCGTTTTCGCTTCTATTCGTCGTGTTCATTTGCTCTGGCTGCAAGGTGGCCGAGCCAGCCCGCATTCAAGGGCCTTTCGACGCCTATCTACGCGAAATGGCGGCGAAGGAGCACTTCAGCGGGGTCGCCCTGATCATGCGCGAAGGAAAAATCCTCCATGCCAGGGGCTACGGCACGGCGACGGCTGCTCGTGCGAATGCCGTCGATACCAGGTTTCACGTCGCATCCATCACGAAGCAGTTCACGGCCGCCGCAATCATGCAACTCGCCGAGCAGGGCATGGTGAAGCTCGACGGCTCCATCAACACCTATCTACCAGCCGGATATCGATCACCGACGTGGGACGCGGTCACCGTTCACCAGCTCCTCTCGCATACGAGCGGCATCCCGGATTACGCGGTCACCCGCGACTACTATCACTTGGACCGGGGTTTCGCCCTGGACGACACCGTTGACGGCATGCTGAAAGAGGCGATGGGAAAGGATCTCGAGTTCTTGCCTGGTTCCAGGTACGCGTATTCGAATCTCGGATACACGCTGCTCGGCAGCATCGTCGAGAACCTGACGGGCATTTCGTACGCCGAATTCGTGAAGCGCAATCTCCTGGAACCCATGGGGATGATGTCTTCGAGCGTGGATGTCGCTCCGCATGTGCCGGCTGACGACGAGGCCCAAGGCCTGCGATGGAACGACGAACTGGCGCAGCGAATTCCGGATGACGCCGCGACGCTGCCCGCGACCGCGCCGGACGGCGGCCTCATCACCACGTTGGAAGATTTCGCCAAGTGGACACGGATGCTTTCCGGTGGAGAACAATCGATCCTGAGCCAGGACTCGATCAGGTTGATGTCCACTCCGCATGTTCACATTGGAAATGGCGGCCCGCTGGATTCGATGGGTTATGGGCTCTTCGTCGGTGACCGGCTGACCGGCCACGGAGGGCTCATCGTGGGTTTTCGCAGTCAGTTCATCCTCGATCGCGAGACCCGCTCGGTCATCGCCGTGTTCTCCAACGATGCAAGCAACGATGCCCACCAGGTAGCCTTGGGTCTGCTGACCCTCTTGCTCACCGCCGATTCCTGACCCGAAGTTGCGCCACGCGATCGTCATGTACTTCGATTGCTTTCCCGATCGCCGTCATCGCAAACTTTGCCGACTAACGGCAGGACACGGAGTCGGGCTCCATGAAATCCCGCGCGACAACCACGAGCAAGAGCACCCGGAAGCCGGGTGCGACCGATTGGCGCGAGGCAACGGTGGCGCGCATGCGTTCCCTCATCCTCGCGGCGGATCCGAAGATCGTCGAAGAACGGAAATGGAAAAAGCCATCCAACCCCGCCGGCGTCCCGACCTTCTCGCGTGACGGCATCATCTGCACGCTCGAGATTTACAACAACGCCGTGAAGCTGACGTTCGCGAACGGCGCGACCCTTCCGGATCCGAAGCGATTGTTCAACGCGGGGCTCGAAGGAAACCTCCGCCGCGCGATCGACCTCGCTGAAGGCGACTCGGTCGACGCGACGGCATTCAAGACACTGATCAAGGCCGCGGTGAAGCGTAATGGCGCAGCGAAAAAGTAAGTCCAAGGCGAAAGCGAAAAGCGCGGCGCGCAAGAAGGCGCCCCAGACACAGAAGAAGTCGCAGATGAAAAAGTCGGCGCCCCCACGCTCCAAGAGCAGGAAAGTCGTCCTGCTCTCGGGCGGCAACCCGCAGATTCCCAAGGGCGATGGCGACGCACCGGTACAGGCGTACATCGCCGCGATGCCGGGCTGGAAGAGCGACATCGGCAGGCGGGTCGACGCGGTCGTCGCGCGTGCGGTCCCCAAGGTCCGAAAGGCCGTGAAGTGGAACTCGCCGTTCTACGGCGTCGAAGGCAAGGGCTGGTTCCTCGCCATGCACGTCTTCACGCACTTCGTGCGCATCACGTTCTTCAAGGGAGGCGGGCTGGAGCCGCTGCCGCCCGGCACCAGCAAGATCAAGGAAGTCCGCTACTACGACATCCGCGAGAACGCCTTCGACGAGAAACAGATGGCCAGCTGGGTAAAGCAGGCCGCGGCAATTCCAGGCTGGCTCGCCTGACACGAAATTCTCCCCGAGGGTGGGAGGATTCGCCGGCTCATGACAGTATGTTGTTAGAACAACAACGGATGGCGCGGGTATCCGCCCAGGAGCCATTGTTTGACGAGTACCGATCCGTGGGACCGGCCCCTGAAGCCGGAGATCCTCGAGCCCCCCGTCGAACCGCTCGACGCCAGACAACTCGATACGCTCTGGCAGATGTTCCGGGCCATCGCGACCCACTGGAAGCTGGATATCGAGATCGAACTACTGCGCAGTCGCTGGCTGGACATGCTCGAGGCCCGTGGCGCGGGCGAAACCGATTACCGCGGTGAATACGCCAACGCCGCGGAGGTGTACGAAGCGCTGATCGCGAAGCTCGGCGAGCCCGCGGCGATCGACAAGCTCTACCGTCAGACCGTGGTCACGGATCCCGGTCAGGCGACCACGAAACTCACACACGCCAAGTTCCACGTCGCGAACGGCTTCATCCGCTGCTTCATCGCGACGGGGGGCTTCAGGGGCTTCGTGCCGAAAGCCCGCAATTACACGGGCTACATGGGTGGTTCGCGCTTTCGCGAATGGGACCCCGTACGCACCGGAAGCAGAAAATGAGCCGCGACTACGACTACGTGATCGTCGGCAGCGGCGTCGCGGCGACTCTCGTCTGCGACCGACTGCTCAAGGCGAACCGCCTCGCTTCGATCCTCGTACTCGAAGCGGGTGACCGCATCCCGTCGCGCGACCGGCGCAGCTGGTGGGATCTCGTCCTGGACAGGAAGAAGACGCCGTACGCCAGGACGTACGACGACGACAAGAGCGCTGGCGACGCGCGCGAGAGTTTCTCGACGGGAAACACGCCGTGGATCTTCGAGGAATCGCGCGTGCGCGCATACGGCGGTTCCACGATGCACTGGGGCGGCTGGTCGCTGCGCTACAAGGAAGAGGATTTCAATTGTCGCTCGCGCACCGGTCGCGGAGCGGACTGGCCGTTCGACTACGAAACCCTCGAGCCGTGGTATGGGCTCGCCGAACAGGTGCTCTCCGTCTGCGGCGATCCTTCCGACGAAGGCCCGGTCCGCACGGGGCGTTATCCACTGCCCCCGTATGTCTGGTCCGCCCACGAATCGAAGCTCGCGGATGCCTTCGAGAAGATAGGCCTCAAACCCGGGCACATGCCGATCGCGCGCTTCAAGCGCTGCATGACCACCGGAACCTGCAAGTACTGTCCGATCGGCGGCCGCTACTCCGCGCAGGACCACTTCGACGAGCTGCTGCACGATGCCAGGCATCGCAACCTGCACCTCAGGATCAACGCGCCGGTACGGCGGATCATCGCCGAACGCAATCGCGTGCACGGCGTCGAGTATCTCGACGCCGCCAGCGGCGAGTGGACCAGGGCTTTCGGCGACAAGGTGATCGTCTGCGCGGGCACCTACGAATCGACCAAACTACTGCTCGCGTCGACTTCGCCCGAATGGCCCACGGGCCTTGGCAATCGCTACGACCAGGTGGGGCGTCACATCGTGACCCACCTGCTCTTCAGCGTCTCGGGCAGGCGCACCGACAACCGCGACAAGCTGTTTCAGGAATACGACTTTCCAACGCTGATGTCGCGCAGCTGGGATACGCCGGAACTGCAGGCGGACGGCAAGATGTTCGTCTTCAACAACCGCGCCTTGCCGGAGTTCCGCTTCGAGGAACACATGGTGCAGGGCAAGTCCCGCGAGGAGATCGATGCCCTCGCTGGCGGAGAGAGCCGCGCCGGACTCAGCGCATTCATCGAGGAGTTCGGCGATCCGGCGAACCGCCTGACACTGGCTCCCGGCACCGGAAAGGCGGGCCTTCCCAAGACCCGGATCTGCTTCTCGCGACGGGAACCACCCAAGTTCCAGCAGACGATCGCGGCGGCGCAGGAGAAGTTGTTCCAGTGCCTCGAGTCGATGGGCTACACCCGGGAACAACCCCGCAAGGAAAACCCGCGGGGCGATCACGCGTCCGGCACATGCCGCATGGGAACGAGTCCCGACGCGAGCGTGACCAATGCGGATCTCGCCGTGCACGACGTCGACAACCTGTTTGTCTGCTCCAACGCGGTCCTGCCGAACGCGGCGGCCGTCAATCCGACGCTGACACTGGCCGCGCTCGCACTTCGGCTCGGCACGCGCCTGGGCGCCGGAGAGCTGCGATGAGCGAAGCTGTGCAATTCGATCTCAAGGAGCTCACGGAGCGGCTCGAAGCCGCGGCGAAGCGGCCCGTGATTTCCGAAACCATCGAGCTCGGACGCCGGTCGTCGTTCGGAGCGGATGCGTCGAAGCAGATGCTCGACAAAGTCGTCGACGAGGCGGTGAAGGAAGCGGTGGCACGAACCACGCCGGCGCCGCACGTCCCGCCGCCGACGATCGACGATCTCAAGGAAGCCCTGCGCGCCGCCGTCCGGGTGGAGTTCGCGACCATCCCGCTCTATCTGACCGCGCTCTGGTCGATCATCGACCAGGCCCACCCCGTCGCCAAATCGATTCGCGCCGTCGCGCACGAGGAGATGCTGCACCTCTCGCTGTTGTGCAATCTGCTCTCCGCGCTCGGCGAACGACCGATCCTCACGGGCGCGGTCGTGCCAAAGTTTCCCGGTCGCTTTCCGGGTGGCGTTCACCCGGAGCTCGAGCTCCGGCTCGAGGGTTATGGTCCCTCATCGCTTGCGACCTTCATGGAAATCGAGCGGCCGGAGATGCCGATCCAGATCGATGACGATCCGCTCGAAGAATTTCCGCACGAGGACAAGACGATCGGGCGCTTCTACATCGCCCTGATCGAAGCCTTCAAGCAACTGAACCCGAAGCTCGATCCCCGCTGGCAGATCGCGGGACCGTTCACCTGGTTCGTCATGACGAAGCTCGAGCACGTCGAGGAAGCGTTGACCGTCATCATGGCGCAGGGCGAGGGGGCGAACGGTCTGCCGTATCCGCGCTACGCGAAGTACCTGTCTCACTACTACCGCTTCAAGTCGCTGGACATGCAGACCGAGCTCGTCTGGGATCCGACGGAAAAGAAGCTCAAGCGCGGCAAGCCGATTCCGCAGCCGCCCGTGTTCACGCTCGCGCCGGCGTCGCCGAACGGGTACGGACTCGCGGCGCCGCGCGAGCTGCGCGAGGCGAGCGACCGTTTCGAAACGACGTACTCGCGCATGCTTCGCCTGCTGGAAGGCAGTTGGCTCGAGGGCGGCGACAAATCCTTCATCAAGGCCCTCGAGCTGATGTTCGACCTCGGGTCCCTGGCGCAGGCGATGATGCACATCGGCACGCCGGACGGGCGCGGGTACTGCCCGAGCTTTCGCTATCGTCCATAAGGGCCATAACCGCCAGGTCTGATTCCGCGGCCGAGCTTTCGCGCACCGGGACACGAGTCCGCCCGGCGCGCAAGCGGGCGAATGCGCCGAATAAATACAGAAACGGAAGCCCTCTCCGCTTAGCAATGCGGCAGTCTGCCCTTGGGCGTGGGAAATGTGCCGGACAGTTGCCCGAAGAATTCGCGCGCGGGAACTCGCCGGGGCTGCGGGTGGACAGATAGATGAACGAAGACTGGAGCCAGCGATGAACGATGCATCGTCCACACGGCGTCGCCTTATCCAAGGGCTCTCTCTAGGACTCGCCCTCGCATCCATCGGCAAGGTTCCCCGAGCAAAGGAGCGACGCGTGCGGCGCATTTTCATCACCGGATCGACGGACGGCCTCGGCCGAGGCGCGGCCCAGAAACTGATCGCCGACGGTCACCAGGTCGTGCTGCACGCACGCTCGAAGGAACGCGCCGCCGCGCTCTCGAATCTCGCGCCGCGGGCCGCGGGCGTCGTGATCGGCGACCTCGCGAGCGCCGCGCAGACGCGAGATCTCGCCGCGCAGGTCAACGGGCTCGGCCGCATGGATGCCGTCATTCACAACGCCGGCATCTACCGCGAAGCGAATCGCGGCTCGACGCCCGAGGGCCACGCGAAAGTCCTCGCGGTCAACGTGCTCGCGCCCTACATGCTGACCGCGCTCATCGGACGTCCCGATCGGTTGATCTACCTGAGCAGCAGCATGCATCGCAGCGGCGAGGGAACGCTCGACGACATCGACTGGACCACGCGCCAGTGGGACACACACCGCGCATACGCCGAAAGCAAGCTCTACCTCACTGCCCTGGCGTTCGCGGTCGCGCGCCGCTGGCCGAAGGTGTTCAGCAATGCCGTCGATCCGGGCTGGGTGCCCACGAAGATGGGCGGCGCCGGCGCGCCGGATGATCTCGAGCAGGGATACCTGACGCAGACCTGGCTCGCGGCCAGCGACGACCCGGACGCGAAGACCAGCGGCGGACTCTGGTTTCATCGCCGGAGACAACAACCCGCGGCGCAGTCGCTCGACACACGATTCCAGGATGCGCTCGTCGCGAAGCTCGCCGGGCTCACGGGGGTAGCGCTTCCTTGAGCGCCGACGTCGACGTCGTGATCGTCGGGGGCGGCGCGGCGGGCGTGGGAGCGGCGCGACGGCTCGCGCGCAGCGGCCTGACTACCATGTTGCTCGAAGCGCATTCGCGACTCGGAGGGCGCGCGTGGACGCGCATCGTCTCGGGCCAGGAGCTCGATCTCGGCAGCGGCTGGCTGCATTCCGCGGAAAAAAACGCGTGGGTTCACATCGCCCGGGAAGCGGGCGTTCCCCTGGACGAATCTCCCGCCGCGTGGGGCGTGCAGTATCGCGACCTTGGATTTTCGCGCGAGGAACAGGCCGAGGCGCGCAGGGCTTTGACCGAGTGGAACGGTCGCCTGGTGAAATCACCGCCACCCGGCGATCGCGCGAGCGATGCGCTGATCCCGAATGCCCGATGGAACAACTACATCCGGACGATCGTCGGCTTCGTAAGCGGCGCGGTTCCGGAGCAGCTCTCCGCCGCCGACTACGTGCGCTACGACGAGTCCTCGACGGAAACCAACTGGCGCGTGACCTCCGGGCTCGGCGCGCTGGTTGCGCGCAGCGTTCCATCCGGAATTCCCGTGCACCTGGCCACGCCCGTCGAATCGATCGTGCCTGGATCGGGCGGCGTGACGCTGACCACGCGCGTCGGCGCGGTACGCGCGCGCGCCGCACTGCTCACGGTGTCCACCGAAGTTCTCGCGAACGGTACGATCAAACTACCTGCCGGGCTCGACGCCTGGCGCAACGCCGCCGCCCGGCTGCCGCTCGGCCGCAACGAAAAGCTGTTCTTCGAAATCCTCGGCGACGCACCCTTCGAGCCGGAAACGCAGGTCATCGGCAACCCGCGCGACACGTCGACGGGGGCTTACTACCTGCGGCCGCTGGGACGGCCGGTCATCGAGGCATTCTTCGGTGGCGATGGCGCGCGCAAGGTGGACAGGGACGGCATCGACGCGGCGTTCGCCTTCGCGCTCGATCAGCTCGCGGCCCTGTTCGGCGCCGACATTCGCGGCAAGCTGCGACCGCTGGCCGCGTCGGCGTGGAGCCGCGACAGCCGCGTCGGCGGCGCGTACAGCCATGCGGTTCCCGGCAGCGTGGAGGCACGCTCGGAACTCGCGCGGCCTTGCGAAGAGCGCATCTTCTTCGCGGGTGAGGCGACCAGTCGCTCGGCATTTTCCACCGTGCACGGCGCGCACGACAGCGGCGCGCGCGCCGCGGACGAGGTGATCGCCGCGCTGGCCTGACCCGCGCCGCGCGCCGTCGATTGCCGGCGCTCGGTGCTTGCGTGTACCGTGCCGCAGGCAGGCGGGCATTCGCCGAGGGAGAAGCGCAATGAAGATGTCGTCGCCGCGTTCGCTCGGGTCCGCGCTGCTGCTCGTGTGCGCCGCGTGGCTCGCGCCGGCGATGAATGCCTCCGCACAGACGCCAGCCGCGCAGACACCGCCGGCGGAAATCGTCGCGCTGATCGAACAGGGCAGGCAGGCGCTCGTCGCCGACAAATACGCCGACGCCTCCAGCCTGTTCGAGCAGGCTCTCACCGAGAATGGTTTCGCCGGACTGCCTCGCGAACTTCAGTACTTCACGTTCCTGCTCGCGTCGTACGCAGCCGCCGGCACAAACGACAATCTCAGCGCCCACGAATTCGTGGCTGTCGCAACCGGCTTTCCCGACGCCGAGGGCGACACCTGGATGCATCGCGCGGAAACCGCCGCGGCGATCGACAACTGGGGGGACGCCGGGCTCGCGCTGACCGCCGTCGCAAAGAAGTGGCCCAAGGAGCTGAAGAACACCGAGTACCACAATTGGCTCGTCAACCGGGCGACGCGAGAGCTCGGAAAGCCACAACTACGCACGCAGCGACTCGACCTGCTCAACGCGTTGTTCGCGGCGAAATACAAGTTCCGCTACGACACCGAACCCAGCCACCTCTGGATGCTGCTCGCCGCCGACGCGCTCGAACGCAAGGATCTCGCGCATGCGCGCGAAGTCGCCAGGAGGATCACGAACAGTTCGGTACTCGTCGCCATGCGTATCGACCGGACGTACGACCGTCTGACCGCGGGCGATCCCTCCATATTCGATGTCCAGACCGCGGCCGAGCGCGAACTGAAACACGCGAAGAAGGCGATGGACGAGAACCCCGAGCTCCTGAACGCCGTCGTCAATTACGGATACGCGCTGCACACCCTCGGCCGTTTCGAGGAAATGCTGAAGCTCTCCGACGACATCATCGCCAGGGTGGAAAAGCCCTTGGAAAAGAAGCCCCCGTACTCCGATCTGGACGATAGCCTCAACTGGATCCACAACCACAAGGCAACAGCGCTGCGCGCGCTGGGTAGATGGGACGAAGCCGCGGCGGTGCTCGCGGAATGGGAACGCAGCGACCGCAATCGCGAAGACAAGGTGAGCCAGGCCATCAATCTCGGGTTCTTCTACAACGAGCTGGCGCGTCCCGAGGAAGCGCTCAAGGCGGTGGACAGCCTCGACTGGTCGCGCGGCATGAGCGGGTACGGCCGCACGCAATGCCAGTTCGTCCGGTTCCAGGCCTACCATCAGCTCGGAAACGCGGACAAGGTCGAGGAGATCGTCGCCTGGATGCGCCAGAACCAGAAGGACTCGATGCAGACGGTGCAGGACACCCTGCTCGAAGCCGGTGACGTGGATGGCGCCGCGGCGCTGCTGATCTCGCGGCTGAAAGATGCCGAAGAGCGCGCCGAGGCGCTGGCCGAAATCCAGCTCTACGCCGAGACCCCGCGAACCGAGCGACAGAAGAAGCTGGCCGAGCTCAAGGAATCCCTGCTGGCGCGCACCGACGTCGCGGCCGGGATCGCCGAGTTCGGCCGGCGGGAGAAGTTTCCTATCTACTCGCTCGAGTACTGAACCGGCTCCAGGAACATTCAGAGGCGCACATGTCCGTGATACACGCCGTTCGACCGAACAAGTCTCCCGTTGTCCTGCTCGCACTCGCCGCGCTGGCACTGTCGTCGACCGGCTGGGCCGCCATCTCCTGCGACAAACCGTCGAAGGCCGACAAGGTCGACCTCGCGAACGCGACGCTCGCGGACCTCTCTGCCGCGCTCGCCGCAAGACGAGCGACGTCCGTCGAACTGGTGCGTGTCTACCAGCAGCGCATCCGCGATTGCGACGGCGAGCTGCATTCGATCATCTCGCTCAATTCCGCCGCGCCCGAAGAGGCGAAGCGGCTCGATGCAGAGCGCGCCGCCGGCAAGGTGCGTGGCCCGCTGCACGGCGTGCCGATCGTCATCAAGGACAACATCGACATGGCCGGCATGGTAACCACGGCCGGCTCGCTTGCGCTCGCCGAAAACCTGCGCGAACGCAATGCGCCTCTGGTCGACCGGCTGACGGCCGCGGGCGTCATCGTGATCGCGAAAACCAATCTCTCCGAATGGGCGAATTTCCGGTCCGTGTGGTCGTCGAGCGGCTGGAGCGCGGTCGGTGGCCTCGCGGTGAATCCACACGATCCGCGCCGCACGGCGTGCGGTTCGAGCTCGGGTTCCGGCACCGCGGTGGTCGCGGGTCTCGCGCCCGCGTCGATCGGCACCGAGACGAACGGTTCGATCACCTGTCCCTCGTCGATCAATGGCCTGGTCGGCATGAAGCCCACGGTCGGACTCATCAGCGCCGACGGCATCGTGCCGATCAGCCACACCCAGGACACGGCCGGCCCGATGACGATGACGGTCGCGGACACGGCGCTGCTGCTCGCGGCGCTCGCGGATCCGACGCGTCCGGTCGAGGATTACCACGGCGCGCTCGATCCGGATGCCCTCAAGGGCACACGCCTCGGCGTCGCGCGGTTCATCAACGGGTTCGCGCCGCGGACCGACGCGGTCTTCGACGCGGCTCTCCAGGTGCTGAAGTCGCAAGGCGCGGAGCTGGTCGAGATCGAGGAGTTCGACTTCGCGGACATCGGCGAAAACGAACTGACCTTGCTGCTCACGGAGTTCAAGGTCGGGCTGAACGCCTATCTCGCGACGACGCCGGCGGCCGTGAAGACGCGCACGCTCGAGGATCTGATCGTGTTCAACGACACCGAGCCGCGCGAGACCGTCTACTTCGGCCAGGAGCTGTTCGTGCAGGCGCAGGCCACCGAAGGCCTGAACGACCCGAAATACGTGAAGGCGTTCGAGCGTGCCCGCCTCATCGCCGGCAAGGACGGCCTGGACAAACTACTCGGCGGCAACCGCGTGGTCGCGCTGATATCGCCGACGGTGGGCCCGGCCTGGTCCATCGACCTCGTGAACGGCGATCCCTCGTCGATCGCTTCCTCGACGATGCTGTCGGCCGTCAGTGGTTATCCGCATCTCACCGTGCCGATGGGCGAGGTGTCCGGATTGCCGGTGGGCATGTCGATCATGGGTCCCGCGTGGTCGGAGAAGACACTGCTCGCGATCGGCCACGCGTTCGAGCAGGCGCGGACCCGGCGCGAGAGTCCGTGATCAGTTGAACGAATAGCCCACTGAAGTAGTCAGGCCGTAGTCGTCCTTTTCCGCCGTAGGATCCGGCGGATTCGTGTCGTAGCTGTGATGGAGCGATACGTCGAGGAACAGGTCCGAGACGATCTCCTGGCGCAACGAGAAGTTCAGCTTCGTGCGATTGCGGTCCGACTCGGTGAGGCTGTGAAAGAGCTGCAACGTCGAGTTCAGCGAAATCTTCGGCTTGTTGAATTTGAATATCCGCCAGCTCCCGCCGGCGAGCGCCTCGAGGCTTTGCTGGCTGTCGTTGATACCAGTCGCCCATTCCTCGAGCGCGACCAATCCGAGGAGCCCCGAGATTTCAGCGCGAGCGCTCTGATAGAAGTATCGCCCCACGCCGCCGCCGATCGTGAAGCGCGCCTCGATGCCGGTTTCCTCGTTGCGCTCCAGCGAAGTGAGGCCGGACCAGAAGCGGCGATCCGCCCGGAACCGCTGGTAGTGAAATCCCGCGTTGCTGCGGTCGAGCGTGCCCTGCTGCGGATCCTTCGTCGAATGCGCATCGAGATCGAGCGCCCACGCGAACGTCGGTGCACGGTACGCGAAGTTCGCCGAGCCGCCGAGCGTCATGATGTCGCTCGCCTTCGCGTAATCGAGCCCGACGGAAAACGACCCTTCGAGACGCCGTAGGAAAGTCTTCTCGGAAGGCGCGATGCGCGTGACGCGGGCCATCTCGATCGGCTGATCGTCTTCGGGAGATAACCGCACGGCCAACTGCCCGCGCGGCGCCTCGCTGAACGAGCCATGAAATCTACCGCCCACGTCGTCCTCGACGACGAACATCTGCGCGCTCTCGACGTTGACCACGTCCAGCCACTCGATGGCGACGGTCGACATCGAATCGGTGCTGAGCCTGAGCTCGCCGTACTCCAACCCGACGATTTCCCCGGTCACCCGGTCGCCGTTCCCCAGGTGCACGACGTCGACCTTTTCGCGCGCCGCGCCGATCGCGTCGGTAGATGGAGCCGTCGCGAGGCAGATTCCGACGAGCCCGACCCACGACTGGTGAATCCTGAACATGGCGCGACTCCACTCGAACTGGAGTGGTCAGTTTCGGCGGGCGTCGCCAGCCCGGAAATAAGACGGAAGGCTACTGCACCGGCTCGGCCGCTTCCCACGGCACGAGCTCGGCGATTGCCGCGCGCAGCTGCGCGAGCCGCGGGGGCTTGCTCAGGATCAAGTCGATGTTGGGCGGAATGTCGCCCTCGTCGAGCAGCCGCTGACCCCAGCCGGTCAGCAGGATCACGGGCGTGTTGAGCGAAAGCGCCTTGATCGATTCGGCGACCTTGCGTCCGTCGACTCGCGGCATGCCGAGATCGGTAATCACGAGGTCGAACGGCCGCCCGGCGTCGTGGGCCGCGGCAAAGGCGTCGATGCCGGCTTGGCCGCCGGCGGCGAGCTGGACCTGGTGGCTGTCGGTCGCGAGTGCGTCGTCGAGCGAACGGCTCAGCACCGGATCGTCGTCGACGACCAGGATCCTGAGCTTCCTGCGGACGGCGGCGGGTGATGCGCCGAGCGCCACGCTCGAACCGCGTTCCACGAACTGCGGGAAGACCATGCGCATCGTCGTTCCCTTGCCGGGCTCGCTGTCGATTTCGAGCTCGGCGTCGTGACGCTGCAGCATGCCGTACACCGAGGCGAGGCCGAGTCCCGTGCCGCGCTCGCCCTTGGTGGTGAAGAACGGCTCGATGCAGCGCCGGCGCGTGTCCTCATCCATGCCGATGCCGGAGTCGCTGACCTCGATGTAGACGTTGGTCGCGTTGAGATCGCTGGCGGCGACGTGTGTCGAGATCCTGAGCGTTCCGCCCGCGGGCATGGCGTCGACGGCGTTGAACACCAGGTTGGTGAGGGCGTCGCGCATCTCGACTTCGTCGCCGAGGATCTCGAGCCGTGCAGGCGCGAAATCGCGAACCATCTCGATGTCGATGCCGCGCTCCTGCGGCAACGCGCGCCAGCGCGGCTGCGTGAGATCGAGCACCTGGTCGATGACGCCGTGCACGTCGATGCGGTGGAACGAGCGCGCCGACTCGCGCGGCCGGTAGAACTCGCGCATGCGCTCGATGGTTCCCGCGACGTCCTCGATCGCACGCTGCATGGTCGCGAGCCGGTTGCGCCCTTCCGGCGAGATCTGCCGCTCCTGCTGCAGCAGTAGTTCGGTGTACAGCGAAACCGGGGAGATCGCATTGTTGATGTCGTGCGCGATGCCGCTCGCCATCTGCCCGAGCGCGCGCAGACGCTCGTTCTGCAGGACAGATTGCTGGCTCTGCCGCAGGTCTTCGTACGCACGCTGCAGTGCCTGGTAGAGCTGCGCCTGGTGCGACGCGAGCGCGACGTGTTCGCTGAGCTGCTTCAGGAATTCGCAATCGGTGCTGGAAAAGGAATGCGCGGGTCGCCGCGCCGCGACCAGCACGCCGAACACACTCGACTCGACCGCGAGCGGCGCGAGCACCAGCGAATTGAAGCCCGCCCGCGCGAAGCGCTGCGTGAACGGCGACGGCACCTTGTTCACGTCGGGCTCGTGGATCAGCGCGCCCTGCAACGCCCGGTAAAGACCGTTCTGCCCGACCGGCACCGACTCGCGCACCGGCAGCCCGAGCGCGGCGGCGTCGCGACTGCTCAACGGTCCCACGGCTTCGACGGTGATCGTGTTGCCCGCCGGATCGTGCAGGCACACGCAGCCGAAGTGGATAGGCAGGTGCGCCTCGAGGCTGCCGAGCACGACCTGGAAGATGCTGAGCAGGTCGTGACGCGAACCGATGCTGTGCGTGATCTCCTGCAACAGCGCGAGCCGGCTCACCTGCGTACTGAGCTTGCCCTCGTATTGTTCGGTCTGCGTGAGCATGTAGTTGAACGCGCCGGTCAGGGCGTCGAGCTCGTTGATGCCCGGCGCCTGCGCGCGCACGCTGTAGTCGTGCCGGTTCGACACGATCTCCGCCGTGGCGGCCAGCGCGAGGATGGGCTCGGAGAGCTGACGCTGCAGTCGCCGGGAAATCGCCCAGGCCGCGAGCAACGCGAGCGCGATCACGAGCGTCGCGATCAGCGCGTACATCCCGATCCGTTCGTAGATCGCGAAGAGGTTCGTGCGAACCATCAGCGTGCCGAGACTCCGCTCGCCCTCGAGCACATCGGTGAAGACGAACAGGTGCCCCTGTTCGAAGCGATGACCGGGCACGGCGGGAGTGGCAGCTACGTCGGCCCGGACCGGATAGGTCGCGAAAAGCGTGCCGTCGGATTTGTAGAGCGCGGCGGAAACGATGTGCGGATCGGATCTCAGCGCCGCCAGGACGACGCCCGCGTCTTCCGGATTCTCGAAGGCAAGCGCCGCGGTGCTATTCGATGCAATCGCCTGGCTCAGGATCCTGAGCTGCTGCAGCATCTGCTGGCGTGAGACGAGCACTTCGCCGAGCAGGAACAGCGCGGTCGTGATCAGCAGCGCGATCCCGCAGGTCGTCAGCGTGATCGCGCTCAGCTTGCGACGCAGCGGGACGGTGGGACGCTTCACGTCACATGCCCTCCGCGCCGACGACTTCCGCGGGCCGCAGCAGCTTCGAGCTGATCGTGAGCTGGCTCTCGCGCGCGGCGGCCAGGTTGATGCGCATGCGGATGCGGTTGTTCTCGTTGAACAACACGATGATCGCGCCGTGTCGTTCGGCGCCGGCGATATCGGTGACCGTGAGAATGTTCTTCCCGCGCACCGCCGCCATGATCTCCGGCAGCCGGGCCGACTCGTTGCGCGAGATGAAGAGGATGTTGCAGTCCGCGATGTCGTTGGTGCTCTTGAACCGCTTCACGACCAGCGGGTGTTGGCCGAGCGATTCACCGCGCACGACTTCGTCGAGAATCTTCCCGAAGGGATCTTCCCCGATCACGCCGATCACGAAGGGCGCGGACGCGGAGCCGTAGGCGTGTGCGGGCCACTCGACGAACTGGCCGAAGTTGAACAGGAACACGGCCTTGACCTGGTATTCGCCGGGCGGCGCCGCGGCCGCGGAAACTTGCAGCGAAAGGAGCGCGACCGCGGCCACGCGCAGCAGTGTGTTACGCAGACCCACTAGAGACGCCACTCGACCTTGAAATAGGCGGACCGCTCGATCGCCCCGCGCTCGATCGCCGGACCGAACTCGATGTGATTCTCGTTCAGCAGATTCTGCCCGACGATCGAGAGCTGCCAGGCCGGTCCTATCATCCAGGCAAAGCGCAGATCGAGTTCCGAATAGGACGGAACGCCCGCTCCCGTGAAATCGACCGGGATCCGCCGGATCCGGGAAACATGGCGATACTGCGCGTCGAGTTCGAAATACTCCGCGAAGTTCCACAACGATCGCACGCCGACCTGGTTGCGCGGCGTGGAGCCGTCGAGCCAGGTGCCACGATTCAGGTCGATGCCCGCGGATTCGAGCTCGAGATCGACGTGCGAGTAACTCGCGGACAGGCGCCAGTTGTCGACCGGCGCCCACTCGGCCAGTAGTTCGGCACCGACGGAGCGGCCGCTCGTGAGGTTCTGGTTGAGCACCGGAAATACGACCCGGCCATCCACGGGGTCGATGAAAGGCTCGCCGATCTCGAGCGACGCCAGCTTCTCGTAGTCGTTGTAGTAAGCCGCGACATCGAACGACAGGTTTTCGAGCGGTTGCCAGCGATAGCCGATCTCGTAGGCCACGAGCTCCTCGGAGTCGAAGGCCCGGTTTCCCAGCAGACGAGCGGTCGGATTCTCCGCAGGGTCGGCACCGAGGTTGATCGCGACGTCGCGCTCGAGGCGCGTCGGCACGCGCACGGCCCGCGAGATGGCGGTCCAGTAAGTCTGCTCGTAGTTCGGCGTCCAGGCGAGCCGCACGCTCGGTTGAATCTCGAAGCCGGAAAAATCGTTGTGTTCGAGCTTCGTGCCGAGTGTGAGCTTCAGTTCATCGCCGAGGGTGATGCGGTCCTGGATGAATCCGCTGTACAACATGTCGTCCGATTGTTCGGGATCGACCGCGAAGATTCCGCCGCTGCGGTTGCGATTGGAGGTGAGCCGCACGGCTGCGCCCCACAACAATTCGTGCCGTCCCATCGGTGCATGGCGCCGCTGCAGGTCGATGTCGAAAGTGTGCAACGTGTCGAGGAAGCTGGGGTCGTCGCGCCGCGTGTAGTCGTAGTAAGCGCGCAGCTGCACGTCCGAATCCTCGCCGGTGCGGTGCCGCCAGCGCGCGAGCACGTTGCCGCCGCTCACGTCGACGTCATAGGGTGGCGAGGGCGGCGTACGCCCGTCGATCGTGATCGCCGGCACGAACTGGCCGATCTTCCCCGCATACGCATCGCCCTGCACGGTAAACGAGTCGTACGCGCCGGAGTCCCAGTCGGTACGGAAACCGACGTGTCCCTGGTTCCATGCGTCGTCCACCGCCGGGTCCGGGTTGAACGTTCCGTCGCGGTCGAAATAACGACCGAACACGCGGTAGTGCGCGCCGCCCTGGGTTTCGCCGCCATACCGCGCGGACAGGAAGTAACGCTCGAAGCTGCCGGCGCCGGCCTCGACGTACGCGCCGTGAGTGTCGCGCGCGTTGCGCGTCGTGACGTTGATGACGCCGCTGACGGCGTTCGAACCCCACATCGTCGCCCCGGGTCCGCGGATCACCTCGACGCGCTCGACGTCGGCAAGTAGATAGTCCTGCACATCCCACGCCACGCCCGAGAACAGCGGCGTGTAGATGCTGCGCGTGTCCGACAGCACCAGCAGCTTCTCGGAGTTGATGGAGCTGAAGCCGCGCGCGCTCACGGCCCAGGAATTCGAACTGCGCCGCGCGACGCTGATCCCGGGCACCAGCCGCAGCGCCTCGGGCATGGTGGTGGCGCCGGTGCGCCGCAGGTCTTCCTGCGTGATCACGAAAACGGCCGCGGCCGCGTCGCGCAGTTCTTCCTCGGCCCGCGACACGGAGGTGACCTCGACGTTGAGCAGCTCGTCGACCGTCATCTGCTTGAGTTCGGAAAGCCGGTCCGCGTTCTTGGCGTGCGCGAGACCGCATGCGAGCAGGGGCAAGCACGAGACGAATGCCGAAGTTGTCCAATCGCGTCGGCGCATGAGCGAGGTAGCCATCGGCAGCTGCTGGACGGCCAAACTATCGCACGCGCACTTTGCCGCCACCTACAGGGTTTTTCCTATAATCCCCGCGCGGATGATTCTGGCGCTCTCTTTGCGCGGTCATATTCCGGACGAAGGCCGCCATGAATTCCGCGGCGTTCACCGTGACCGCGACCTGCGCGTTGGGCTTCGCTCCCGCGACCGGCCGCGTGATGCCTTCGGGCGTGAGCTCGAGGTGCAATGGCTCCAGCGCCAGCGGCATGCGCGGATTCACGAGCTCCACGGCCAGCACGTCGAACAAGGTCGGCAGGTCGCCCTTCCAGTGGTTCGTGTAACGCCAGATCTGGTCGAGCGAGGCGAGTGCGTCGTCGAGGCGCGTCCCGGCCGAGAAGATTGCCACGCGCATTTCGGGAACGAGCTTCAGATCGGCGGTCGAATCGAGCGGCGCTACGAGAAGCGGTACGCCCGAGGTGAACACGTCGCGCGCCGCGGCGGCATTCGAGCGGATGTTCCATTCGGCCTCCGGCTTCGAGCCGGGTGCGTGGCCGCGGTAGATGGACCCACCCATGAGCGAGATCGCGCGGATCTTCCGGCCGATCCCGGGCTCCGAGCGCAGCAGCGCCGCGATGTTGGTGAGCTCGCCGACGGCGATGAGCGTGACCTCTCCCGGCCGTGCATTCACCTGGCGGCGCATGAATTCCACGCCGCCCGACGTGTGCAGGCTAGGCGATTCGAAGCCGTCGGCCCACTCCACCTGCTTCATGTATTGAGTGGGCGTGGAGATGCCCGCGTACACGGGGACTTTCGCCCACTCGCCGCCGGCGATCGAGAGTAGTTTGGCCGCGAGCCGGGCGCGCGCTGCGGCATCGCTCGAAACGGTCGTGACGCCGAGGACTTCGAGATCCCCGCGGCGCATCAGTCCCACGAGCGCGTACGCGTCGTCGATGTCGGTGCCGATGTCGGTGTCGAAGATGACCGGCGCGGGCCCGCTCGCGAATGCGGGGAGACCCGCGCAGGCAACGATCAAGAGCAGCAGCAACGTCAGTGTCCGACTCATTCGCATGATCTCCGGGCCGTGCCCGAGGCGGACAATAACGCGTCGGGATCAATTCGGCTCTTCGACCGTGTAGCCCTTCTCGCGCAACAGCGCGATCGCGCCGTACGCGGGAGCCAGCACGTATCCGATGTCCATCACGAGAACCGTGGAAGTGTTCCTCGTCAGCGCTGCTTCGGCCGCCTGGAGCCACGTGTCGACCCACTGCTTTTCGGCCGACTTCTGCGCCTCGTCGAATTGCTGGAGCATCGCGCTTGCGCCGGCGACATCCTCGATAACGCCATTTCGCAGCGCATTCATGAAGACATCTGAACAGTTCAAAGGAGCGGGTGCACCGGGCTCTCGGCGCAGGCGCTCGATGTCTCCGGTGGCCCATGCGTTGGCGCGAATTTTCATTTCCCCGAGATGTGGCTCGATGCGATCGAGGTTGGTGGTCAGGCACTCGGCATCCCCGAAATCGAGCTTCCTTGCGCCCTTGAGCATCTTTCTCAAACCATCGACCTCGACGACGCGCACGATCGTGGGCAATTGGGTGATCGGAACGCCGTGTGTCTTCGCGATCTGATTCACCTGCCAGTGCACGCCGCCACCCAGCCCGCTGTTGCGCGCCACGGCATCGTTGAGCTGCTCCGCCACGATCATCGGACGTCGCTTTTCGATTCCCCTGTCCTTGCCGATGTACTTCGCTTTCAGCACCAGCCACTTCGCATAGGCCTCGGGCGACAGCAGCACCTGTAGTTTGGCGCCGTCCGGATTTTTCGAGGCCCTGAGCGCCGCGGGAACGAGCGACAACGCCTCGAACATGCCGATGTCCGCCTTGATGCCGGTGCCGCCGGGATAGATCACTTCCTGCGATTCTGCGACTCGCGCTTCGAGTTCTCTCGAACGCCAGACCATGTCACTGGGGAGTGAGCCGAAACTCCCGAGAATCCACAGGACGTTCTCACCCTTGGAGACCTTCCACAGGCCCGGCCCGGGTTGTTCACCCGTGACCAGCACGGTTTCGAGTGTTTCGTTCTCTTCCTGCGCGATCGCCACAGTAGAGAGGGCAACGAGCAGGGAAAAGGCCATCGCCGCGACTCTCGTCGCGTTCGCGGTATTCATTGTTGTTTGCCTGCCTGACGGCGGGAACAGTTAGGACCGGGGCCCGCGCCGATGGTTCAGCCGGCGTAGAAGTACCGCACGATGTGAAAGAACACCGGCGCCGCGAAGCAGATGGAGTCCATGCGATCCAGCATGCCGCCGTGTCCTTCGATCATGACGCCCCAGTCCTTGGCGCCGAGACTGCGTTTCACGGCGGAGAGCGTGAGGCCGCCGAGGAATCCCATGATCACGACGACCGCGGAGATCCCGGCCGACTGCAGCGGAGTGAACGGCGTGATCCACCACATCGCGGCGCCGATCGCGGTCGCCGCGAGGCCGCCCCCGATGAATCCCTCGACGGTCTTCGAAGGACTGACTACCGGCGCGATCTTCGTCCTGCCGAACAGCTTGCCGAACACGTACTGCATCACGTCGCTCATCTGCACGACCAGCAGCAGATAGAACAGCAGCAGCGCGCTGCGTCCCTCGTAGCCCTGGATGTCGAGCATCAGCAGCGCTGGCGCGTGGCTCAGGCAGTACACCGTGACCATGAGCGCCCACTGCTGCTTGGCGCTGCGCGAGAGGAAATCCTCGATGTCCGACAGCAGCGCCGCGATCGACGGCAGCAGCAGGAACACGTAGACGGGAATGAAGATCGCGAACGTGCCGTAACGGTCCTGGCCGATCAGCAGGTATTGCGCGGGGATGATGATGAAGAACGCCAGCGACAGCGGCAGCCGGTCGCCCGGCCGGCTCGGCGTCAGCGTGATGAACTCGCGCAGCGCGAAGAACGAGGCGAACGCGAACAGCACCAGCGTCATCGTCGGCCCCGTGAGGAACGCGACCGCGAGGATGCCGACCATGACCCACCACGCGTTGACGCGCGCGACGAGATTGGCGCGGCTCGCGGCCTGCTTCTCGTCCGCGGGACGGCGCAGGAGCACCGCGCCGACGATGGAGGCGATACCCAGCAGCGCGACCAGGCTGCCGAACAGCCAGAGGAACTCGCGCGGGATGTTGTGCAGGTGCTCGATCATCCGGCGGTCCTCGACAGCGCGATCACGGCCTCGCGGGCCCGTTCGAGAAAGGCTTCCTTGTCCTCACCCGGTGCGAGCGCGATCGCAGCCCCGAATCGCACGGTGCAGACCATTGGCACCGGCAGCAGCGCGCCCTTTGGCAGGCTGCGGTGCAGGTTGTCCAGATACACGGGCACGAGCTCCACGGACGGAAACTCGACCGCGAGCCGGTAAAGACCGGCGCGGAATCGCACCGGCACCGCGTCCTGGCCGCGCGTGCCTTCCGGAAAGATGATCAGCGAGTCGCCCTCGTTCAGCGCCGCGCGCAGCGGCTCGAGCGGATCGACATCAGAGTCTTCGCGCTTGCGGTCGATGAGCACGGCGCCGAACCCGCGCGTCGCGATGTACTTGCGCAACCCCTTGCCCCAGTAGTCGCGCGCCGCGATGGGACGCGTGCGCGAGCGCAGCCGCCGCGGCAGCGACGACCAGATCGCGAGGGTGTCGATGTGGCTGGTGTGGTTGGCGAAGTAGATTCGCTGGGCATCACCGGGCTGCGTACCGATCCAGCGCGCATAGGCGCCGACCAGCAGTTTGACCACACCGACGAGGAGCGCGCTGGACGGCCTCATTCCGGGCGCGATCTCAACTGGCTCGCGATCGCGTGGGTTCGAGTTGCGCAGGTCAGGATCGCGCCGATCGCGATGATCCAGGCGGCCGCGACCAATACGAGTTGGCCGCCGTTCCAGAAATGCTCAACCACCGCGAGTAGCAATCCCGCGGTCATCACGGCCATGCGGTGTGGCTTGGCGAGCGGACCGCGAAAATCCTGGGCGAACCCGAAGGTCCCGCCGAGCACACGGATATAGGCGGTCACCGCGGCCGCGAGCGCGGCCAGCCAGCCAAGCCAGGGAATCCCTATGACATATCCGAGCGCGACCAGAAAAACCGAATCCGCGATGCGATCGGGGACTTCGTTGTAAAGAACTCCGACGCTCGATTTGCGGCCACCCTCGATGGCCACCATCCCGTCGAGCAGATTGCAGAGCAGCCGAAGCTGGACGCAGGCCGCGCAGATCAGGAAGTTCCAGGGCTTCTGTGCCAGGAAAAGAGCAGTGGCACCGGCGATCGCGAAGGCCACTGAAAGGATGGAAATGGCGTCGGGCGTGACTCCCGCTCGCATGACAGCGCGAGACAGGAACTGGGCCCATGGGGTGGAGCGGCTCGTGAGCGGGCGACGAGCATCGGAAAGCTTTTCAGTCATGTGGGAACTATCTTGCATCATCTGTCACCAATCCGTTCTCCCGTCCTTTGGGATGTGTCATCTTCTCCCCATGCCTCGCAGTGTCGATCGATACCTGATTGCGTCCCTCGAATTCGAGGGTGTGCTGCGTGCCTGCCTGCATCGTTACGCGCGCAACGCCGCGGACGTCGATGAACTGCTGCAGGATACCTACGCGCACCTGCTCGCGGCCGGCAGCGCCACGGGACGGGAAGAAGTCCGCTCGATCCGCGCCTTCGCGCTGACCGTCGCGCGCAACGTCGCGTTGTCCTGGCTGAGGCACCGGCAGGTGGTGCCGATCGAGCTGGTCGCCGACCTCGAAGCGCTCGAACTACTCGACGAGACCGGCCAGGTCGACGAGATCGTGAACACGCACCAGGAGATGGCGTTGCTCAGCGCGGCGGTGTCCAAGCTGCCGGCGCGTTGCCGCCAGGTGTTCACGCTGCGCAAGGTGTACGGCCTTTCGCAGAAGGAAATCGCCGCGCAACTCAGCATTTCCGAAAACACCGTCGAGCAGCACCTGGCGAAGGGCATGCGCCTGTGCAGCGCCGCGCTGGCCAATTCTCCGGTCGCGGAGCGCCGTTCCCCGTGGTTCGACCGCTCACGCCGCCGCGGCGTGGGACAGTCTTCGTGAAGGCGAAGGAACGAATCGAACACGACGCAAGCGTCTGGCTCTCCAAGTTCGATGCGCGCGGCGGGGAGCCCGAGAACGACGAGGAGTTCAATCGCTGGCTCGAGGCGGACATTCGTCACCGCGTCGCCTATCTACGTCTCGAGGCGGCATGGCGTCGCGCCGAACGGCTGAAGGAACTCAAGCCTCTCGACCAGTCGGTCGATCCCGACCTGCTCGCGCCTTCGAAGCCGCCGCGCTGGCGCCGCTGGCCCATGGCGGCGGCGGCCGGGCTCGTGACCTTGGTGGCCTGCGCGGGAGTGTGGTCGGCCTGGCTGAAATACGACGGTGAACGCTACGAGACGCACGTCGGCTGCCGCACGCGCATCGTGCTCGAGGACGGCAGCGTCATCGACCTCAACACCAACAGCGAGCTGCGCGTGCGCTTCAACGCCGAACGCCGCGACATCAAGCTGTTGCGCGGCGAGGGTCGTTTCCAGGTCGCGCACGACGCGACCCGGCCGTTCGTCGTTTCCGCGGCGGGCGCGGACCTGCGCGCGGTCGGGACCGAGTTCAGCGTGCGATTACGCGCCGAGCAGATCGACGTGATCGTGGCCGAAGGCGAGGTCGCGATCGCGTCGGATAGCGTGCCGGAGCATCCACCGCTTCAGGCCGGCGACGCCGCGGTGGTGATCCGGGACCATGTATCGGTCAGTCGCCTCGAACCACAGGTGCTCGCGCAGCGCCTCGCCTGGACCACGGGGCGGCTGGAATTCCGCGGCGAATCGCTGGCCTTCGCCGTCGAGGAGTTCAATCGCTACAACCGTCGCAAGATTTCACTCGCCGATCCGAAGCTCGCGCAGCTGCGGGTCGGAGGAAGCTTCAAATCCACGGATCCGGACAGTTTCGCAGCGGCGCTCGCGAGCACGTTCGGTCTGAAGGTCGACACTCGCGAAGCGGAGGACATCGTCCTGCGATCGCAGTGAAGCAGGCCTCCGCGGTGTTAGGGACGCCGCGGCGAATTCGTTGATCCTGAGGGGGATTGCGAGGATGGGGGTACATCGCACGTTCCGCCGGTTCGCCCGGAAAGTGCCCGCGACGTTCGTCGCGCTGGCGCTGGCCGGCGTCGCGCGTGCGCAGGTTCCCTCGTTCGAAATCCCGGCGCAGGATGCCTCCGCCGCGCTCGCGGCCTTCAGCCAGCAATCACAGCTGCAACTCGTGTTCGACTACGACGCCGTACAGGGCATCAGTACGCATCCCGTCTCGGGCTCGCTGCGCGTCGCCGATGCGCTGGGACGTATGCTCAAGTGCACGGGTCTCGCCTTCGAGGAGGTCAACGACCGCACGATCAGCATCGTGCGCGACTCGAAGGCCCGTTGCGACCGCAAGCCGGCGCGCAACCCGGACGCCTCACGGTTGAGCCGCGCCGCGGGCGCCCGCAACGAGGAGTCGCGGCCGGAGGATGAGTCTCACCAACTGGGCCGCGGTGCGATCGACGAAATCGTCGTCAGCGCCGAGAAACGCGACCGGGCCTTGCAGCGCAGCGCGCTCGCCGTCACCGCGCTCGACGCCCACACGCTCGAAAACCAGCAGCCCAGCGACCTGCGCAGCCTCACGACACTCATCCCCAACTTCCAGATCGGCATCAGTTCGACGCAGGCTGCATTCGATCTGGCCCTGCGCGGCATCGTCTCCACCAATCGCACCGAGGCCGCCGATCCGGCCGTGGCGTTTCACGTCGACGGCTTCTATTCGCCGCGGCCGCAGGGCGCGACGATGCTGATCCACGATCTGGAGCGGCTCGAGGTCCTGCGCGGGCCACAGGGCACGTTGTTCGGGCGCAATTCGAATGCCGGCGTGATCAACGTCGTCACCGCGAAGCCACGGCTCGGTCAGCAATTCGGCGCGATCGACGTGACCGCTGGCAGCTACGACCTGCAACGCGTCAAGGGCCACTACAACCTGCCGCTCGGCGATACGTTCGCGCTGCGCGCGTCCGCGCACCTCGAGCAGCGCGACGGCTACATCGAGTTCCAGCCGGGCTCGGACGTCCGTGCCGGTACCGCGCGGTATGACAACAGCAACCGGCTCGGCGTGCGCGTGTCGGGCGTGTGGGAGCCCGACGAGTCCTGGACCGTGTTCGCCTCGCTCGAGCGGTTCGCGGATCGCGGCGCGGGCTCCGTGCCGGTGAGCCTGCGACCGGCGTCCGGCGAGCGCCTGCGCTCGGCGTTGATAACTTCCCCGGGCGAGCTCGACATGAAGAACGACACGCTGCACCTGCGGACCGACTACCGGTTCTCGCCCGGCGTGTCCGACGGGCTCGAGCTCTCCTATCTATTCGGATGGGCGCGAATGACGCGCGAGAACGTCATCGACCAGGACACGGGACTCGCACTCGACCCAATCCTGCGCGCGCTGCCCGACCCGCCGCTGCCCGCGACCTACGACGAGGAGCGGCGCACCGCCGAGTCGGAGTTCGTCTCGGTGCAGCATGAGATCCAGCTCAAACCACTGACCGAAGGTCCGCTAGAGTGGATAGTCGGCGCGTTCTTCTACCGGGAGGACAACTCGGCGCGCGTCGACTTCGACATCGTGGACGACCGCGGCAGCATCCCGGGCGTCGTGGACGACGGCGACGGGCGCTATGCGCAATCCTTCATCCAGCCCGACCGCTCGCTGGCGGCGTGGGCGGGCTTCGGCCAGCTCACCTGGCATGCCGGAGAGCGTACGCGGTTCACGGTCGGAACGCGCTACACCGAAGACACCAAGAAGGACGTGGGCGGCGTGATCCTGGTCTGTCCCGCGGCCGGCGCGACCATAGGTGACGGCGGTTTCGTCCTCGACGGCATGCCGACACACGAGATCCCGCTGTCGCCCGATCCGGATTCATCCGAGCCTGTCCCGGGCACCTGCCGCGTGGCGATGCACAACGACGCGAACGTCGCCTGGTCGAAGGTGACCTACACGGCGCGCGCGGAGTACGACTTCAGCGACGCCCTGCTCGGTTACACGTCGACGAGCACGGGATACAAGTCGGGCGTCATCCAGGATGGCGGTACACATGCCGGCCCGGAAGAAGTCGTGAACTACGAACTCGGCCTCAAGGCGACCTTGCTCGACGGCGCGATGGCGATCAACAACGTCGGCTTCTTCTCGAACTACTCGGACATCCTGCGCGCGCGGCTCGAATACGACGCGTCGGGATTTCAGCAGCTCGTCACGCGCAACGCGACCCGCGCGCACATCCTCGGCGTGGAATCCGAGCTGTTGTGGAAGCCGGTGACCGACGGCACGCTGCAGGCCGTCTTCACCTGGCTCAACGCCGAATACCGCGACTTTCCGACGGTCGACACGCAGTACTACGTGCCCACCGATCCCCTGAGCCCGATCGTCAACCTGCGCGGCAACAAGCTGCCGTTCGCGCCCGAGATCACGGGCGCGCTTGCCTACGAACACGTCATCCGCCTGCCCAGCGGCGCCCGACTCGTTCCGCGCCTGCAGGCGAAGTACCAGAGTGAAATGTTCCTCACCGATTTCAATCGTCCCTCGGATCGGCAGTCGGCCTACACGCGCACCGATCTCGGGCTGCGTTACGAGACCACGGATAGCTGGGCCCTGGAGGCCTACGTGCTCAATCTCGAAGACGAATCGGTAAAGAACAACGTCGACCTGCGCGCCAGCAGGCCCGGCACGGGAGGCGTGCCTGGATTCCCCGGTGTCGCGCGTGCGTTCTTCGATGCGCCGCGCACGTACGGCGTGCGCCTTTCAATGCGGTTCGACTGAGACAGGCCAGCGGAAGCGGACTGTCGTCAGGGCGTGTCCGTTTTCGCCCTTGCTTCCACGACGAGTGAAGAGCGGAACAGAAACGCCAGGACTTCGGTCAGGCGTTCGCCATCGGCTTCGGCGGCGGTCATCGCTGCCTCGAGCGGCTCACCCGAGGCAAGCGCCGAGAGGAAGGCGTAGAGGTCCGGTGCCAGCGACTGCACCTCGGTGACTCCGTCGCTCATGTGGACCATGCCGAATTCCCGCCCCAGCGATCGATCAATCGGTGGCGCATTCTCGAACTGATTGGCCTGCCACACGGAGTAGATGGGGTACCGCGAGGAAATCAGCCGCAGCGACGGCTGCAACGTGAAGACGACGCGCCCCAGCCCGGCCGGGGGAAAGCTCGCGAGGGCATCGACGCCGATGGCGGGATCTTCGCGCGCCACCGCGGCCTCGCACCGCGCCCACTCGAGCCGCGCGAGATCGGCCAGCCACTCGTAGTCCGTGCCGCGCAGATGCGACGCGAGGAATACCGGGAAGTCGCGGCCCGTCCAGTGGAGGTCGCCGCAGCGCGATGGGAACGCGGTACGGTAATGAAACGCGAGCTGGCGGAAATAATCGTCCCCGACCCGCCGGTGCACGACCGGAAAGATCTGCTCGAGCGCGGTACGGAACACGCTGCGCGTGTTGTTGCGGTACACGTCGAGATTCGCGGGCGGCGTGACGTCGCAGGTCGCCGCGGGATCGCGCAGCGCGTTCGCGAAGGATTCCTGCAGGTCACGCAGCGAGGCCACGCGTCCTCTCCAGTAGTTGGTCGGCGCGCGCGGCTTCGGCGGCGAGCACCGACAGTTCCGGAATCCGGGTGTCCCACTCGATCAGCGTCGGCAGCGGCCCGAAACGCTCGATCGCGAAGGCGTAGAGTTCCCAGACGTCATCGCACACCTGCGAGCCGTGATCGTCCACGAGCACGCCGCCGTTGTCGGCATGTCCGGCGAGGTGAATTTCCTGGACCGACTCGCGGGGCAGTCCGCACATGAAGGCGCGTGCATCGAGTCCGAGGTTGCGCGAGCTCACGTACACGTTGTTTACGTCGAGCAGCAGACCGCAGCCACTCTCGCGCGCGACGGCCGCGAGGAATTCCCATTCGGGCAGCCGGGACTCCGTGAACGCGACATAGGCGGAAACGTTTTCGATGAGGAGCTGGCGGCCCAGGAAATCCTGCGCCTCGCGAACCTGGCGGGCAAGCAGCTCGACGGCCTCGTCGGTGTAGGGCAGCGGCAGCAGGTCGTTGAAGTGTTCGCCACCGACGTGACCCCAGCAGGCGTGTTCGGATACCAGCGCGGGTTCGTAGCGGCGGATGGCGTCGCGCACGCGGGCGAGATGTTCGCGGTCGTGACCGTCGGCGGATCCGAGGGCGAGCCCGACGCCGTGCAGGCTCAGCGGGTAGCTAGCCCGCGCCCGCAGCAGCGCGCGCGCCGCGGAACCGCCTTCGTGGAAATAGTTCTCCGTGTGCGCCTCGATCCAGCCGACGGGCGGACGCTCGCGCAGCAGCGCATCGTGGTGAATCGACCTGAGGCCGATCCCGGCGCGCGCCGGAACCGGCCCCGGGGGCACACCTCGGGTATCGAGGCGTGTCATTCGTCCTTCCTTCGGGTCAGGCGGCCGGCTTCTTCTCTTCCGGGACCTTGCCGCCCATCTTCTCGCACTCGCCTTTCGGCACGTACTTCCACTCGTTCGGATCCTTGTCTGTCTTCGCCTGTCCGGCGCACGCGTGCGACGCGGTGCCGCAATCGTTCTTGCCGGCTTCGGCGACACCGAGGCACTTTTCCTTGGACGCGGCGTCGCCGGCGATGGCGGTGGTGCCCATGGCGAGCAGGCTGCCGACGGCCGAAGCAATGGCGATGGTCTTCAGATTCATGAGACTTCTCCGGATTGTTGTTTGGTACGAAAGGCTGGACCCGGCGACCCGCCGGTTTATTTCGCGGCCCGTCGCAAACTTCCCACGACTGGGCCCGCACGGCGCGCATGTTCCTCCTCCCAGGAGCGGGCGGGCAATATTTGCCATTACGCGACAACCCGCCGGTGGTTACAGGGTGGACCTGTCCACATCCTCCCGGCTTCGGGCGGCTTCCGCGCATACGGGAAAGACCGGTTCCTTTTTTCGGGCCGGTTGTTATGCTCCCGGCCATGGATGCGCGCGAACCTCCGCGCGCATCGAGGGATAGACAGAAGAACAGCTGCCGCCCAAAGGCAACGAAATGACCACGGAGCCGGCAGCCCTCTCTTGCAGGAGGGATCGATGAATCCATTTCGCGTGCGCGGCTCGGGCCGCGCAGCGATTTTCTCCTGCCTGACGATTGCCAGTCTCACCGCCGCACCGGCTTCGGCGGAAGAGCCCAGCAACCCCGAACAGTCCGAAGAGGAAGTCGTCGTCACCGGCACGCGTATTCCGCGCGGCAGTCGCGACAGGCTCGAACCGGCTTCGGTCATCACCGCCGACTACATCCGCTCGCGTGGCCTCACCAACGTGGCCGATGCGCTCAACCAGGCGCCCGGTTTCGGCGCCGGCACGACGCCCGAAGGTGACCAGTCGAACTTGGGTCCGGGTCTCAACTTCGTGAACCGCTTTGGCCTCGGCAGTCACCGGACCCTGACGCTGGTCGACGGCCGGCGTTTCGTGACTTCGAATCCGCCCGCGGTGTTCGGTCCCGCGCCCCCGGGCGCGCAGGTCGATCTCAACGTCATCCCGGTCGTGCTGGTCGATCGGGTCGAGACCCTGTCCATCGGCGGCGCTCCCGTGTACGGATCCGACGCAATCGCGGGTGTCGTCAACGTCAGGCTCAAGCGCAATTTCGACGGCATCCATGCCTTCGGCCAGTACGGCGTGCTCGAAGACGGCGGCATGCCCAGCGAAACCTTCGGCCTGGTGGGTGGCTGGAACTTCGCGGGGGAGCGCGGGAACGTGACGGCGTCGATCCAGCACAGCGCAACCGACGGCATGCTCGCGATCGACAACCCCCGCTTCGCGTCGGCGTACACGTTCGCCGCGAATCCGTTCGCGAGCGCGATCGCCGGGCAGATCGGACGCACGCCGGCCAACGACGGCCGGGTCAATCCCGACATTCCATTCAATACCGGCAGCGACGACGGCATTCCGAACTCGGTGCTGATCCGCGACCGGCGCAGTTTCCTGCTGAACTTCGGCGGTGTGGCGCTGCCCACGGGCGCCAACAACCTGGCGGACGGACGGCTGCGCTGCTTCGGCGCGGCGAACGACACCTGCCTGCAGTTTGCGCCGAACGGCGAGCTCGTGTCGTATGACCCGGGCACCAACTTCAGTGGTTCCATCGCGTCCGGCGGCGACGGCATGTACCTCGCCTCGACGCTGCAACTCGCGACCGACCTGAAACGTGACACCGTCACCGCGAGCGGACGCTTCGAGGTGACCGACGGCGTCGAGCTGTTCGCCGATGTGCTCGCGTATCGCGCCGAGGCACGCGAACTCGTCGACCAGCCGACGTACAACTCCGCGGCCTTCGGCGCGAGCTCGAGCGGCGCGATCACGCTGCCCATCGCGCACCCGGCGCTGACCGACCAGGCGCGCGCGGCATTGGCGGCTCTGCAGCCGGCCGGCAGCACGTTCCGCCTGTCGCGCGCGAACCGCGATCTCGCCGGGAACGAAGCGCGTTCCGAAAGCGACCTGCTGCAGATCGCGGCCGGGGCGCGCGGCGAATTCTCGCTCGCGGCGCGCAGCTTCGACTGGGAGGCCTACGTCAATCTGGGCCGCAACGACGCCACGTACTTTTTCCACGCGCTCGACCGCCAGAAGTTCGTGAACGCACTCAATGTCGTGTCGGTGGGCGGGCGGCTCGAGTGCAGCGTCGATCCCGGTTATGCGGGACTTGCGGGCGGAGTCGTCACGGTGGGAGGCGAAGGCCCGGTGGCCGATTCCGCGTGCGTGCCGCTCGACATCTTCGGCGAGGGGCGGGCTTCGCCCGAGGCGCGCGACTACGTGACGAGCCTGCAGAAGGTCGACTCGGAAATGGACCAGCGCGTTTTCAGCCTGAACGTCGGCAGTATCGCGTTCGCGCTGCCCGCGGGTGACGTTCGCTACAACGTGGGCTTCGAACATCGGCGCGAGAGCGGCGCGTTCCGCCCGGACGAATTCCTCGAGGCGGGTCGCGGACGCTCAGGGTCGATGGCCGCGATCGGCGGTTCCTTTTCGACCGACGAATTCTTCGGCGAAGTCGTCGTCCCGCTGTTCTCGGAACGGAATGCGTTGCCCGCGCTCGCGGATCTCACACTCACCGGCAAGGCGCGCCGCGTCGACAGCTCGCTGAACGGCGGCTTCACTTCGTGGACGGGCGGCCTGCAGTGGTCGCCGGTGCGCGGATTCCAGCTGCGTGGCAGCGTCACGCGCTCGATGCGTTCGCCCGCGATCGTCGAGCTCTATCTACCCGTGACGCCGCGGTTCACGACGGTCAACGATCCGTGCAGCACAGGCAATCTCGGCGCGGGCGGCGACCGCCAGGACGCGCGCACCGCGAACTGCGCGGAATTCTTCGCCGAGTACGGCCTGCCGTCGGATGGTTCGTGGGTTTCGAACGCCACGACGTCGAGCGTCGAAGGCACGGTGCAGGGCGACCCGGACCTGCGCAACGAACGCGCCGACTCCTGGTCGGCCGGCTTCGTATTGCAGCCTGAAGGTCTGCACGGCCTGGAGGTCGCGGTCGATTGGGTGGACGTGCGCATCGAGAATGTGATCACCAACCTGTTTTCGGGCGATCTCGCCCGGGCGTGCTTCGACAATTACTCGTACCCCAACCAGTACTGCGACTACTTCACCCGGCATCCGCCCGGCTCGCCGCTCGCCGGCCAGATCTCTTTCGTGCAGTCGGGCTACGTGAACGGCGCGTTCCAGTCGATGGAAGGCATCACGGCGGAAAGCCGCTACCACCACGACTTCGGCGGCGGCCTCGGAGAATTCGGTATCGCGGCGAGTTATTTCGGACTGCGCGAGGAGCTGGGCTCGGCCACGGGCCTCGTGACCACGGATACGCTCGAGACGATCGGGAGTCCGAAACATTCCGCGCAGCTCCGTCTCACCTGGCGGCGCGGACCATTCGGCGCCGCGTGGCAGACCAACTACGTGAGCGAGCAGCTGTACAACCGCGCGTTCGACGTCGAGGCGCGCGACATCCTCGAAGTGGGTTCGAGCACCACCCACGATCTGTCCGCGAACTTCGCGGCCACCGGGAACCTGAAGGTGTGGCTGGCCGTCACGAACCTGTTCGACGCCGCACCGCCGTTCCCGATCGGGCCGGAGGCGTTCAATGGCAACTACGACTTCCTGGGCCGGCGCTACTCACTGTCGGTCGCGTACGACTTCGGCTCCAGATGAAGAGGCCGCCCGAAGGCGGCCTCTCTTGTCCAAGGGGCGATTCGCCGCTCAGGGAAGCTTGACCACGTCGCCGACGAACGCCGTGCCGCCGGTCACGTTGCCGGCGCCGCACTCGTATTCGGTCTCGCTCGAGAACGGGACGTTCTTGTAGTTGCTGCGGATGTTCACGATCGCGTTGCCGCCCACGCGCTGCGCGTATTGGGTCAGCGCGATGAGCGACGACATGAACGCCCAGTCGCAGGCTTCCTGGTCCGTCTTGTTGAAGAAGTTGGTCTTCTTGTTGGTCCGGGTCGGGCCGAGTTGCGCGGTCGGCTTCGGATGTTTCTGCGTGCCCCAGAAGAGCTTGATACCCGGCGCGAGCTGACCGGAGGCCTGCGCCTTGGCGAGCGCCGCCTCGATCGGGAACTTGTGGCGGGTTTCGCGCGCCTGGGCAATGGGCGCGGTCGCCAGCAGCGCCACCGCGGCCATTCCCGTGGCGAGCGCCGAAATCCTGTGGATTGACTTGTTGCGATTCACTGCGAGGTCTCCTCAAATGGTCCGGGCGAAGATCAACGATGTATTGATCCCGCCGAACGCGAAGTTGTTGTTCATTGCCAGGCCGATGTCGAGCTCGCGTCCCTCGGATTGGATGTAGTCGAGGGCGCCGCAGCGCTCGTCGACCGTCTTGAGGTTGCGCGTCGGCGCGAACCAGCCATGGTGCATCATCTGAATCGTGGCCCAACTCTCCAGCGCGCCGCAAGCGCCGAGCGTGTGGCCGAAGTGGCCTTTGAGAGAACTTACCGGAACGCGATCCCCGAAGATGCGGTAGGTAGCCTGCGACTCGGCGATGTCGCCGTGTTCGGTCGCCGTACCGTGCGCGTTCACGTACCGGATCTCGCTGGCCGGCACACCGGCCGCCTCGAGCGACATCCGCATGACGCGTTCCATGGTCACGGTGTTGGGATGCGTGACGTGGTCGCCGTCGGAATTCGACGCGAACCCGACGATCTCCGCGTAGATGCGCGCGCCGCGCGCCAGCGCGTGATCACGTTCCTCGAGAACAAGCGTGCAGGCGCCCTCGCCGATGACGAGGCCGTCGCGCGACTTGTCGAAGGGCGCCGGCGTGGTCTTCGGCGCGTCGTTGCGCGTCGAAGTGGCATACAGCGTGTCGAACACCGCGGCCTCCGAGACGCACAGCTCCTCGCCGCCGCCCGCGACCATCGCGTCCTGCAGCCCGAACCGGATCGCCTCGTAGGCATAACCGATGCCCTGACTGCCCGAGGTGCAGGCGCTCGAGGTCGGGATCACACGGCCCTGCAGTCCGAAGTGCACGCCGATGTTCACGGCGGCCGTGTGACCCATCATGCGGATGTAGGTAGTGGCGTTGATGTTGCCGGACTCGCCGGTCGTGAGCATGTTGCCGAAATCGCGGATCGCGTCGGTGCTGCCGGTGCTCGAGCCATAGGCCACGCCCACGCGGCCGGAGGTGAGCAGTGGATCGCCCTTGAGGCCCGCGTCTTCGAGCGCGACCTCGGTGGCGCGCACGGCCATCTGCGCGACGCGGCCCATCGTGCGGATCGTCTTGCGCGTGAAATGCGGCGGCAGCGTGAAATCGACCACCGGCGCGCCGAGACGCGTGAGCAGGTCGCCGTAGCGTTCCCAGTCGGGCATGCGGCGCACGCCGCTCTCTCCCGCGCGCAGGTTGCGCTCGATCTCTTTCCAGGTCTGGCCGAGCGAGGTGATGCCGGCCATGCCGGTGACGACGACTCTCCTGCCGCTCATGCCAATCCACCGTTCACGCCGATGACCTGGCGCGTGATGTAGTCGGCCTCGCGGGACATCAGGAACGCGACGATGCCGGCCACCTCCCCGGGTTCGCCGACGCGGCCGGCGGGAATGAATTTGAGCGCTTCTTCGACGGGCGCGGTGGCGGTCATGTCGGTACGGATCAGTCCGGGGGCGACGCAGTTGACGGTTATCTGTCGGCTCGCGAGTTCGACGGCGAGCGCTTTGGTTGCCCCGATGATACCTGCCTTGGCGGCGCTGTAATTCACCTGCCCGCGGTTCCCCGTGACGCCGGACACCGACGACAACGTGACGATGCGACCGGGCTGCCGCCTGCGAATCATGGGCATGATCAAGGGCTGCACCACGTTATAAAACCCGGTGAGATTCGTGCTGAGAACCTGATCCCAGTCCTCGCCGCTCAGCGCCGGGAACGCGTTGTCGCGCGTGATTCCGGCGTTGCACACGACTCCGTAGTAGGGCCCATTCGCAGCGATGTCCGCGCCGATCGCCGCGGCGGCCGCGTCGCGGTCCGCGACATCGAAGTGAACCGCGCGGGCGGCCGCGCCGGCGCGGGCGCATTCCGCGAGCGTTTCCTCGAGCGCGGGCGAAGGGGCGCGGCCGTGAACGACCAGCGCGAAACCCGCGCGCGCGAGACGCAGCGCGATCGCGCGCCCGATGCCGCGGCTCGATCCGGTGACGAGCACGGTGTCAGCCATGGTCGGCTCCCGGTTTCGGCAGCAGCGCGCCGAGATCGTGTGGCCGGAAGGCCTTCAGCGTGCACTCGGCGATCAGTCGTTCGCCGTCTGTGTGCACCGAGGACAGCGAACATTCGTACGCGGCGAAATCCTCTTCGTCGCGCATCGCGATTTTCACGTGCACCGAGAGGCGCGTTCCGAACGGGATGTAATCCTGCATGCAACGATAATAACGCGAGCCGATCAGCAGCCCGATGGAAGGCGTTGCGCCCCGCTGCACCTGCTCGATGGCGCCGAACGCGGAGGCGGCCTGTGCCATGTACTCGATGCCCACCCAGCCCGGCACGCCGCGCTCGTCCGCGAAGCTGCTCTCGCGGCGCACGGTCAGTCCGGCGCGCAGCCAGTCGGCGCCATAGCCGTCGATGGTTTCGAGCAGCGACATGGTGCTCCGATGCGGCACCAGTTCCTCCACGCGGTAGCGGACCCCGGGCTTCAGCATCGTCTAGTTAGCGGACGTGGTCGTGTCGACGGTGAGCGAATAGCCGTGCTCGAAACTCACGAGCCACAGCCGCCCCGACCAGGGATCGTCGCCCGCGTAATGCACTTCGGCAACGAGGTGGCCGTCGCGCTTGAGACGGCGGACACCCGCGAACGGCTCGGCAACTTCGTATGCCGAACCGAGCGCCTGTCGCAGCGCCGGCAACGGCCACAACGCGAGCTGCATGTCGGCGAGCACGCGCTCCGGGTGGATATCGGCGGGCACGAAGGTGCCGCGCTCGGCGTGGACCGTCTGCCCGTCATAGGACGCGGCGAACAGCCGCTGGCCGGTGGCCGTCACGCCGACGAGTTTGATGTCCGACGCGCTCACCTCGAGCGCCGTGCGCAGCGTCGCGGCGCGCTCGCCGTAAGCGGCGTGGATCACCTGCGATGCGCTGCGTGGCGAAACGGCGGAGACGGGTGCGAGCCCGCGCGGCGCCGGTCCCGCCGGTTGGCGCGCCGTGTGCGCGCAGCCGGCGAGCAGCACGGTCGCGAGGATCAGCGGCAGTCTCACCGGACGGGCTCCGCGTCGGCGCGCGGCAGTGGCAGCGGCGCGCTCGCCGGCCGTGGTTTCGAGGCGATCGCGATCAGGAAGGTGAATGCGATCCCGAGCGCCACGGTGATGCCGATGGAGCGAACGAATGGCACCGACGAAAAGCCCAGCAGGCCGAACGAAATAAACGTCGTCGTCATGGAGAGAGTCACGGCGAGCACCGCCTGGTGGCTGCGTCCTTCGCGCAGGATGATCGCATAGTCGACACCCAGCCCGAGCACCAGCAGCAGCGAGAGCACGTGGAACAGGTTGATCGGCTCCTGCAGCCAGCCGAGTGTCGCGAGCGTCACCGCGATGCCGGCCGCGGCGGGCAGCGCGGTACGCAGTGCGGCGCCGGAACGATAAAACGCGAGCAGGCAGGCGATCATCACGGCGATCACGACCAGCATCACCCAGCTCGCGATGCGCCGGTACTCGCCGAGCACGGCCGAGATGTCCGCGACCTGGTCGACATAGCGCACGCCGGGGAGCAGGTTCACGGCGGCCTGGATCACCTCGGGCGCCTGGTTCCCGTCGAGCAGGACCACGGCGGCGTGCTGATCGTCGAGCCGGCCCAGCCACAAATGGCGTACCGGCGCCGACAGCGGACTCGCCAGCCAGGCCTCGGGCGTGAGCGGTTGCGCTGCGCCGGCCGCGAATTCCGCGCGCCGCGCGTAGATAGCCTCCGGCGTGAACCCGAGCCGGCCCATGACCCGTTCGAGCGCGCCGCCCTCGCCGTAGACGACACGCGCGAGCAGCTCGCGATCGGCGCGCTGGCGCTCGAGCGACACGAGGCCCGGACTCGGGCTCAGCGCACCGCGGATCCTGCCCTCGGACTTCAGGCGCTCGAGCACGGGCGCCAACGACTCGAGGCGTTGCAGCACCTGCTCGGGCGAGTCGGCGGTCACGAGCACGAAACGCGTGTCGAAGCCCACGCCTAACAAGTCGCGCACGCGCCTCTCCGAGGCCACGAGATCCGGCGGCGGCCGCTGCAACGAGCGGATGTCGTCGTGCGAGTCGAGCCGGCTGATCCCCCAGGCGCATGCGGCGACGGCCAGCGGCACTGCGACCCACCATGCGGCCCGCGGCAGCAGATCCTCGACGCGCAGCGCGGCGAACCGGCCCACCCATGCGGGCACGCCGCGTTTCATCTCCGCGCGGTCGAGGCCCGGATAGATGAGGATGACGCAGGCACAAGCGACGACCAGGCCGACCGCCGAAAACAGCGCGATCTGCCGCAGCCCCGGGATTGGCGCGAACAGCAACGTGAGATAACCCGCGACCGCCGTCGTGCAACCGAGCATCAGCGCCGGAACGATGTTGTGCGGATGCGCGTCACCGTCGCGCATGCGATTCACGAAATAATGCAGCGAGTAGTCGACCGATACGCCGATCAGACTCGTGCCGAAAGTCAGCGTGAGGATGTGCACGTTGCCGAATACGAGCTGGCAGGCCGCGATGGCGGCGGTCGTCGCGATGCCGAGTGTGACCAGCGTGAACACCAGCGGCCGGATCATCCAGAACACGAGCATGATCAGCGCCACGATCGCGAGCAGGTCGATGGTGCCGAACGTCGCGATTTCCTTCTGCGCCTTCGACGCGGCCGCGGCCGCGTGCAGCACCACGCCGGATGCCGCGAAGCTCGCGTCGGCGGAAATATCCGCAGCCGCCGCGCGCGCAGCCGCGATTGCGTCGGTGACCTGGCCCTGGGTCTCGGTGCGATACGGATCGCCCGCCGTCGTCGCGCGGACCAGCGCCCAGTGTTTGTCCTCGCCGTGTACGACCAGGATGTCGCCCTCGACGCGCGCGTGGCCGGCGCCCGGAAGCTGCTCGGCGAACGCGCCCGAGGCGATGCCGAGCGGATCGTCGACCACGCCGAACGGGCGCGCGAATCCGAGCGGCGTGTACGCGGCGCGCAGCGCATCGCATTCGAGTGCGGCGAGGTCGCCACTCCTGAGTTGCTCGCGGTGCCGCGAGTTCAGCAGCGCGCCGCGCATCACGCGTTCCTCGCGCGCCGCGCGCATGTAACGGTCGTCGACCGTGTACTCGACGCGCGCGAAAGCGTCGGAGTCGGTCAACTCCTGCGCGAAGACCATTCCTGTATCGCGCAGCCGGTCGCGATCCGCCGTGCCGACCAGGAACACGATCTCGCGACTCGAACGATCCGCGAAGCGCGTGACCGCGCCGAGTTGGACGCGGGTCTCGGCGGTGGACGGCAGCAGCGCGAGCAGGTTCGTCTCGATACGCAGTCGCGGCAGGATCGCGAAGGCAAAGAACGCGAGCAGCGCGACCACGCCGGCGATCGCCAGCCGGAACAGTGGACCGCGCGGATTCCCCTGCCGCGGCGACATCAGAATCGCCGCAGCTCGTCCGGCGTCAGTCCGCGCGCGTCGAACGACACGTCGTGGAACTCGATCTCCGACGCGTCGCCGTTGCCGTCTTCGAGCGTCAGGCGCGACACCGCCGCTGCGCCGCGCACGGTTGCCTGGCGGAACACACCGCCCAGCGCTTCGGTGCGCGGCTTGAGGCCCAGCACCCAACCGCCGTTGCCAGCGCGTTCGCCGTACAGATCGAAGTCCCGCGAAAGCTTTTCGAGGTCGAGCTCGAACAGCGCGAAGAACACGCGCGAGACCACCGCGAGCGCCGGCTGTTCGGCGGCCTCGATCTGCAGCGAAACGCCGCCCTCGTCACGCTGCGTGATGCGCGAGCCGGTGAGCAGGAACTGCGAGTCGAAGGGCTGCAGCGTGTGCCAGTCGATGCCCGCTCCGCGCGCGAATACGAACGTGCCCGAGGATTCGAGCGGTCGGGTCAGGCCGGCCAGATGACGGCGCTGCACGAAGCGCCCGCGAACCACCTTCGCATCCGCGATCGCTCCGGCGGCGGCCCCCGTGAGCGTCGCGAGCTGCGCGGGCGTCGCCGGATGATCGAATACGCTCTTGCCCGGAGCGTCCGCCGTGGTGGGCGGCGCGGCCGCCGCCGCCGCCAGGACCTGGCCGCCCGCGAGCAGCGCGCCTAACAACCACGCGGCTCTCATGCGAGACCCAGCTTCTGGAACAGGATGTCGGGCGACTTCAGGCACATCTCCTGTGTCTTCATGTCCACCGCGACCTGGATGCTGCTGCCCTTGCACACCCGCAGGCCGCTCTGTGCGTCGGTTGCGAGATAGTCGATGCGCAGCCGATGTTCCCACTCGCGCAGGTGGGCCGCGACGTCGAGCGTCTCGGCGAAGCGTGCGGCCTTCACATAGCGGATGTGCATGTCGATGACGGGCCAGGAGTAGCCGGAGCGCGCCATGTCGTCGTAGTTGTAGCCGAACGACTCGAGCAGCGCGCAGCGTGCGATCTCGAAATACTTCGCGTAGTTGCCGTGCCAGACGATGCCCACCGGATCGAGATCGTGGAAGGGCACCTTGATGGACGTGACGTGCGAGCGCAGGTAGTTCTTGGTGGTCATGGTCGCAGCCGCCGCGTGAGCAGCACGGGCGCCCGGCGCAGCATGCCGAAGAACAGCCGCGTATGCATCCATGATATGCGCGCGTTGTCGCGCCACATCTTGAAGTGCGAGACGCCGTCGTCCGGGTAGACGACGTTGGTCGGCATCGAGACGACCGGCACGCCCGCCCACACTGCGCGCACCAGGATCTCGGGATCGAACTCCATGCGGCTGCCGACGCCGCCGCGGCGGGCGAGTTCCATGATGGGTTCGAGTGGATAGACGCGGAAGCCACACATCGCATCCTCGATGTGCGTGGACAGCGTGTTGATGCGCACCCAGAGTGTCGTCAACTTGCGGCCGATGCGGCGCGAGGCCGGCGCGCTCGCGTCGAAGACCGGCACGCCCGTGATGATCGCGTCGGGATGCCGGTTCGCGAGCTCGGCGATTCGCGGAATGGCCGCGAAGTCGTGCTGGCCGTCGGCGTCTATCTGCAGTGCGTGCGTGCAGCCGGCCTGCTGGGCCGCGGCGAAACCGGCGACGACCGTGATGCCCTTGCCGCGATTCACCGGGCAGCGGATCAGCGTGAGCCAGGAGGATTCCTCGCGCGCGATGTCCTCGAGCACCGGCGCGCAGCGCGCGTCGCTGCCGTCGTCCACGAGCCAGCACGGCAGTCCGTGCGGCTGGAGCGCCGCGACGGTCCGGCGGATCGCGTGCTCGTGGTTATAGAACGGGACGATCAGTCCCAGGCGAATCGTCATCGGCGAATTCCATGCGCCCTGTGGAACACGTCGTGCCGGCACGCACGTACGCGAACGAAACCGATCTGCCGTTCTCCGCGCGCGTGAGCTCGAGCGTGAGCGAGGTCGACGGCTGCACGATGTGCAGGAACTTGAGCCCGCGCAAGCCGCGGAAGTGGCGCGGCAGTTCGAACGTGTCGCGCGCGATGCGCACGGCCCAGTCGATCTGCGCGACGGCGGGAAGGATGGGAGTGCCCGGAAAGTGGCCGTCGAACGGCGGCAGGTCCGGGTTGATGTCGAGGACGACCGAGCATGCGGCGTCGGAGCGCCGCAGTTCCGACATCGCGGGCAACGGCATCACGCCGCTGCGGGCTTGTGCTGCAGCAGCGCGTGAATGGCAGTGACCGCGTCGCCGACCGTGCGCACGTTGCGGAACTGGTCGGGCTGGATCTTGCGACCGGTCAATTCCTTCAGGCGCAGGATCAGATCGATCGTATCGATGCTGTCGATCTCGAGATCGTTATAAAGGTGCGCGTCTAGCGTTACGCGCGCAGGATCGATCTCGAACAGATCGTGCAGCACGCTGCGGAGCTGTTCGAAAATTTCTTGTGTGGACTGCACGAAACCCATCCCTCGCCAACGCCTTGAATTATAGCGAATCGTCGCGCGGCGTCAGCCTCATGGCCGTGTTTCCCGTCGCAAATTGACATTCATGGATTCTGGCCTTTCTGGCCAGCGAGCTGTTGCGCGATGCTGACGTCGTACCAGCGAACGAGGGCCTGGGTCAGGTGACGCGCGGCCAGGGCCTGCGGCTCGGCCAGATAGGGCTCCACCGGAATGGGATCTCCCACGGCAATCACCCAATGGGGCTTGCGTTCCGGCACGCGGAACCATGAATTTCCCTTGAAAAGTGTGATCGGGTCGCAGGTGATGGTCACCGGCCGCAGCGGCACCCGGGCGGTCAGCGCGATCTGGGCCGCGCCGCGGTGGAAATTGAGCGGCTCGCCCGGCCGGGACCGCGTGCCCTCCGGGAATACGACCAGCGAGCGGCCGCGGGCCAGCGTCGCGGCGCAGGCCGCGACCAGTCCCTCGCCGGTTTCATTGCTGATGTAACCGGCCCAGTACACGGGCCAGCGCAGGAACACGTTGCGCCACAGGGCCTGCTTCACGATGCAGTCGACCTCGGGCATGAGGCCGACGAGATAAACCACGTCGATGAGAGTCGGGTGATTCGCGATCACGAACTGCCCGCGCGCGGCGAGCTTTTCCTGGCCGCGGATCTCGTAGGTGAGCAGCCCGAGCGACTTCATGAGCCACACGAACACGCGCATCGACATCGACACCGCGCGCTGCACGCGCGCATCGGCGACGTCGCGATCGCGCGAGGACAGGCGCAGGACCGGCCAGACCGTGAAGCCCAGTAGCACCGCGCCGATGCCGAAACACGCGAAGGAAAACCCGGTCGCGAACACGCGCCATGCCCGGTTCCATCGACGAGCCGGCCGGCCGCCTGGGGAGGCCCGCGCGGCCGCCGGGTCACTCAAGTGCGTAGGTCCCTTCGATTTCGAGCAGCAGCTCGCGCCGGCAGATGTCCGCGCGCAGCACGAGCGGCTCGGCCTCGAGCGCGAACAGGCGGCGGATGCGTGGCATCAGCGGCTGGTAGTCCGCGGCATTGCGCAGGTAGACCTTGAGCGACTCGAGCCGCACGGAGCTGCGGCGCGGGCCGTCGGCGTCGGCGCGCATGGCCGTTTCGACCAGCGCCTCGAAGTTGCGCACGGTTTCCTCGAGCTGTCGCTCGGGATCGCCGATGTGCAGGCTTTCGTGGCCGACGATGCTCGCGGTGCCGGAGACCAGGAGCTGTGCGCCTCGACCGTTCGGCACCAGCGCCGCGCGCGCGAACAGCGGGCTGCGCCGGCCGTACTGTGGTGGATAGAGCGGCGCGCTGATCTGCCGCGGGTTCTCGATCTGCGTGCCGGGCTGCCTGCCCGCGAGGCAACACAACACGAAGCCGCCGGCTTCGCTGCCGAGCGCGCTTGCCGCGGGTAGGTTGCGCTCGATGCCGTCCTTCAGGTTGACCGCGCTGTGCCGGCCGGCGTTGAACCGGCGGTAACGCTCTTCCTCGCCTTCGCCGGCCGTGATGCCGGCCAGGTAATTCCAGGCGCGCAGCCAGTACGGATAACCCTCCCGGCGGAGCAGATGATCGAGGCGCAGGTAGCTGCGCCGCGTGAGCTGCTCGACGTCGGCGCATTGCTGGGGCGGAACGACCAGGCTCGCGAACAGGTAATCACCGTCGCGCGCGAACCGGACGTCGCGATACGTGCCCGCCTCGACCGGCGAATCCGTGCTCCACCGCTCAATGCGCTCGTCGCCGCCGAGTTGCGCGAGCGATACGGGAATGTGGCGAGGATCGCCACCCCACGCGCCGTCCGCGGAAAGCCCGAAGTGAAACTCCGAGAGCGTATGGCGAGGCTGCGGCGCGTTTCGCAAAGCGTGATGTACGTGCAGCAAGGTCAGCGCCCCACAACTGCACAGGCAGGAAGGTTCATGCGATCATTCGCGCGGTGTCTGATCCTACGGATTCCCCGATGATGCCCGATCAAAGCGGCAGCCAGGCCGGTGCCCCTCGTCTTGCCCCTCATCCCCTGCTGAAAAGCTATTACGCGGATGAGCCGGGCCGCAAGCGCCGCGTCAACGAGATGTTCGACGTGTCCGCGCCTCACTACGACTGGATCACCGGCGCGATGTCGTTCGGTACCGGCCGCTGGTATCGCGGCGACGTTCTCAAGCGTCATGGTGTGACGGCGGGTACCCGCCTGCTGGACGTGGGTTCGGGAACGGGCGTGATCGCGGCACTGGCACAGGAGATGGTCGGTCCGACGGGCGCCGTCGTGGCGGTCGATCCCTCGCCCGGCATGCTCGCGGAGGCCACGAAGGCCGGCGTGCGCGATACGCGCATCGGCCGCGGCGAAGCGCTGCCCGTGGGCGACGGCGAATTCGACCTCCTCACGATGGGTTACGCGCTGCGGCACGTCGAGGACCTGGTCGTCACCTTCCGCGAATACAAGCGCGCGCTGCGCCCGGGCGGCAAGGTGCTGCTGCTCGAGATCACGCGGCCCGAAGGCCGTTTTCAATACCACGCGCTCAAGTTCTATCTGAAACACGTGGTGCCGACGGTCACGCGAATCGTGCGCCGTTCCGCGGAAGCGCAGCGCCTCATGCAGTATTACTGGGACACCATCGAAGCCTGCGTGCCGCCGGCCGACATCATGGCCGCGCTCGCGAGCGCGGGCTTCACCGATGTGAAACGTCACGTGCTGAACGGCATGTTCAGCGAGTATTCCGCGATCAAGCCGGCAACGACCATAGAAGGAAATCCGCAGTGAGCGCCGCCCTGACCCACGAAGAGCGGCAGATGGCCGAGGTCATCGTGTCCGCGCTCAACCTCGAACACATCCAGGCCGACACCGTCGATCCGGCGATGCCGCTGTTCGGCCAATCCACTCCGGGCTGGGGGCTCGACTCGATCGACGCGCTCGAGATCGTGCTCGCGATCCAGCAGAAGTACAGCGTCGAGCTCAAGGCCGACGATGCCTCCGTGACGCGCGCCTTCGCGTCGCTGCGTGCGCTCACGCAGCTCGTCGCGGAGCGCCGCACGGCTTGACCGCTGCGGCATCCCTCATTCCCCGATGAGGAATGTCACGATTTCCCGCACGGCGCGCGCGGTCGTCGCCGCGGTCAGCTTCGTGCTGGCCTCCGCGCTGATCCACCTCGCGATCTCCAACGAATCGCATCTCGTCGACTGGCTCGCGCTGGTCGCGATCGTGGCGGTGCCGTTCAGCATCGCGCTGCTCGAACTGCGCTGGCGCGCCTGGCTCGCGTTCGCCGGCCTCGCCTCCGTGGCGTGGTGGATCGCGGACACGGGCGGCGGCCAACTGCTGCTGTTCGCGCCCTCGGTGCTCATCCCCGCGACGCTCGCGTGGTTCTTCGGTCGCACGTTGTTCTCGGGCCGGCAGCCGCTGATCGTATCGGTGGCGCTGGCCGCCCGGCCCTCGACGCCTGACTATCTACTGCGCTACTCGCGCCAGCTCACGGTGTTCTGGACCGGGATCTTCGTCGCGTTCGCGACCTGGGACCTCGCGCTCGCGGTCCTGGCTCCACAGCAGTGGTGGTCCGTCATGGCCAATTGCGGCAACTATCTGTTGATCGCCGCGGCGGTCGGCGGCGAATACCTGTTCCGCCGCCTGCGTTTCCGCGACTACGCGCATCCCGGCTTCTCCGAGTACCTCAAGATCGTGGTCAACGCGAACCCCCGCCGATGAACCTCAAAGATGGTGCCTGGCACGGAAAATCCGGGATAAGCGCGGCGGTGAGCCACGCGTACGTGCGGCCGGCCCCTGAGGCCATCGCCGCGTGGCGCGGTGGCGTACCCGTCACGCGCCGCGAATTGGCGCGGCACGTCGCGAGCGTCGCACGTGCGCTGCCGGACACGCGCTGGATCGTGAACCGCTGCGCCAATCGGTATCACTTCGCGGTGACGTTCCTCGCGGCCTGCCGGCGGGGCGCGACCAACCTGCTGCCGCCCGGCGTGGGTGCGCAGGCGCGTGACGAGTTGCTGGAGGGATATCCCGGCGCTCGGCTCATCGAGGATGCGTTCGTGCTCGCGGCGCTGGACGCGGGCGTTACGGGCCCGGTCGAGGACGTTTCGCCCGGCATCGCGGACGAGCAGCTCGCGGCGCTCGTGTTCACCTCCGGCAGCACGGGCCGGCCGCGCGCGCACGAAAAATCCTGGCGCGCGCTGGCCATGTCCGCGCGCTACTGCCGACTGCGTCTCGGCGAACGCGCGATGAACGTCGTCGTCACCGTTCCGCCGCAGCACATGTACGGCCTCGAGACCTCCATCTTCACGCTGCTCGCGGGAGACTGGGCGCTGCACGACGGCAACGCCTTCTTTCCCGACGAGATCATCGCCGCGCTGGAGTCGGTTCCCTCGCCGAAGCTGCTGATCACCGCGCCGTATCACCTGCGCCACTTGCTCACGAGTGCGAGCTCGCTGCCGCGTGTCGATGCCGTGTTGTCGGCGACCGCGCCGCTGGGATCGGATCTCGCCGCGGAAGCGGAGCATCGACTCGGCGCGGAAGTGTTCGAGATCTACGGCTGCACCGAGGCCGGCAGCATGGCGACGCGGCGAACCGCGCACGACGAAACCTGGACGCCGTACCCGGGACTCGAGTTCGCGGTGAACGACGGCGCGACGTCGGTCCGCGCCGATCACCTGGTCGGCACGATCCCGGTCGGCGATCGCATCGACCTGCGCGCCGACGGCCGCTTCACGCTGCTGGGCCGCGACGCCGACATGATCAAGATCGGCGGCCGGCGTGGCTCGTTATCCGATATCGCGGCGCGCATCGCGACACTGCGCGGCGTGACCGACCAGGTCGTGTTCATGCCGAACGAAGGAGAAACCGCGCGGCCCGCCGCGCTCGTGGTGGCGCCGGGTCGCACCGCGTCCGAGCTGCGCCAGGAATTGAGCGCGCTCATCGATGGCGTGTTCGTGCCCCGGCCCATCCGGATCGTCGACGAGCTGCCCCGCAACGAACTCGGTAAATTGCCGCGCGAGCGCCTGCTCGAGCTGCTGGGCAAATCCGCCGATTGACAACAGAAATGGGCCTTTCCAAGACCGTTCAGACCCCATTGGAACACCCGTGTTACGCCGGCCACTTCCCCGGCCGGCCGGTCGTGCCCGGCGTCCTGCTGCTGGAGCTCGTCACGCAGGTCATCGGCCGCGGCGCTCCCACGCTCATCGATGGCGTGAAATTCCATCGCGCGCTGAACCCCGGCCAGTCATTCGAATTGAGCCTCGAGGCGTCCGGCGAGCGCGTGCGGTTCCGTTGCCAGCTCGATGCTGCGCCCGTCGCCGAAGGCGTATTCGGATTTGGTGATCGCGGATGAACGCCCCTCGGCCGGAGACCGGCGCGGAAAACGTGCGACGCGTGGAGTGGCACGAACGCGGCGAACGCGGCAACACGTTCTCGCTGCGCGCGCTGCGTTTCGCCGCGCTCACGCTCGGCCGCCGCGCGATCCGCCCGCTGCTCTATCCGCTCAGTCTCTATTTCGTGCTGACCTCGCCGACCACGCGACGCATCTCGCGTGAATACCTGGCGCGGGTGCTGCCGCACCCGCCGCGCTTCCGCGACATCTGGCGCCACGTGTTCGCGTTCGCGAGCATCTCGCTGGACCGCGTGTTCCTGCTGACCGGCAAGTATCCATTCAAGGTGGAAGGCCACTACGGCCCCGGCACGCTCGAAACGGCGCGCACGCGCGGCGTGCTGCTGTTCCTCTCGCACTTCGGCAGCTTCGAGGTGATGCGCATCGGAGCCGTGCAGAAACACGAGCTCAAGCTGCGCATCGTGCTCGACCTCAACATCGGCCGGCGCTTCATGCAGGCGCTGGGCGAACTGAATCCGGAGATCGCGGCGGGCATCATCGACTCGTCGAACGCCGGTCCCGATCTCGCGCTCCGCGTGCGTGAGGCGCTCGACGAAAATGCCGTGGTCGGTCTCATGGTCGACCGGCGGCGCGCGGGAGAACGCTCCGTCACGGTGAACTTCCTCGGTGAACCCGCACCGTTTCCCGCGGGCCCATGGCTGCTCGCCGCCGCGCTCAAGGTGCCGGTGCTCATCGTCTTCGGCATCTGGAAGGGCAGCGACCGTTACGAAGCGCACGTCGAGCTGCTGACCGAAAAGATAGAGCTGCCGCGCGCGACCCGTGAGGCGGAGCTGCAACGCTGCGTGCAGGACTACGCCGACCGGCTCGCGGCGCGCGTGCGCGAAGCGCCCTACAATTGGCTCAACTTCTACGACTTCTGGGCGCGATGAAACCGCTCGCGATCACCGCCTACACCGTCACGAGCGCGATCGGCCGCGGCCGCGCGGCGCACATCGCGGCGTTGCGCGCGGAGCAGACCGGACTCACGGAACAACGCTTCGAAGATGCCGCGCTGCCGTGCTGGATAGGCGCCGCGCACGGGCTCGAATCGGTGACGCTGCCGCGCGAGCTGGCCGGTTGGGACTGCCGCAACAACCGGCTCGCCGAGGTCGCGCTGACCAGCGACGGATTCCTCGATGCGGTGGACGCCGCGCGGGCACGACATGGCGCGCGACGCATCGGCGTGTTCATCGGCACGAGCACCTCCGGCGTGCGCCATACCGAGCTCGCCTTCGCGCAAAGGGCGAAAGAAGGCGGCACGGGCCCGCTGCCGGACTGGTTCGACTACCACGCCACGCAGAGCACGTTTTCGGTCGCCGACTACACGCGCACGCGGCTCGGACTCGAGGGCATCGCCGCGTCGGTGTCGGCGGCCTGCGCTTCGAGCGCCAAGGTGTTCGCCTCCGCGGCGCGCGCGATCGAGGCCGGGTTCTGCGACGCCGCGGTGGTCGGCGGAGTAGATAGCCTGTGCCTCACCACGCTGTACGGCTTCAACGCGCTGCAGCTCGTGTCGCCCGATATCTGCCGCCCGGCCGATGCCGAGCGCAAGGGACTGTCGATCGGCGAGGCGGGTGGATTTGCGCTGCTCGAGCGTCCGCGCGAGCCGGGCGTCGCGGCCTGCCTCGGCGCGGGTGAATCGAGCGATGCGCATCACATGTCGCAGCCGCGGCCCGACGGCGCGGGCGCGGTGCTCGCGATGCGCGGCGCGCTCGGCGCGCTGCCGCCCGAGCGCGTGAGTTACATCAACCTGCACGGCACCGCGACGCCGGCCAACGACTCGTCGGAAGACACCGCCGTGACGGCGCTGTTCGGCAAGAACACGCCGTGCAGCTCGACCAAGGGATGGACCGGGCACACGCTCGGCGCCGCCGGTATCGTCGAAGCCGCGATCTCGCTGCTTGCGATCGAACACGGCTTCATGCCGCGCAGCCTCAACACGCGCACGCTCGATCCGAAGCTCTCCGCGCCGATCCTGCTCGAGGCGCGCGACGCAAGAGTCGAATACGTGTTGTCGAATTCGTTCGGCTTCGGCGGCACCAACTGCAGCGTGTTGTTCGGGCCCGCGCCATGACCACATGCGTCGTCAAGTCGGTGGGCATCGCGGCGCCCGGGCTCGCCGGGTGGAACGCGTCGCTCGACGTGTTGCGCGGCGTGACCGCGCACGCGCCGACGCTTGAGTCGCCGTATGCGCCGGAATTACTGCCGCCGAACGAGCGGCGTCGCGCGACCGCCGCGGTGCGCCAGGCGTTCCGCGCCGCCGAGGACGCGATCTCCGGCTTCCCCGCCAACAACCTCGCGTCGGTATTCGCGAGCTCCGACGCGGACATGTCGGTGCTGAACCGCATCTGTTCAGCGCTCGCGCAGTCGCCACGCGTCATCTCGCCGACCGATTTCCACAACTCCGTGCACAACGCGGCCAGCGGATACTGGAGCATCGCGGTGCAGAGCATGCAGCCAACGACGACACTGGCGGCCTTCGATGCGAGTTTCACGGCCGGCCTGGTGGAGGCGGTCGCGCTCGTGCGCGAGCGCAACGCCGACGTGCTGCTCGTCGGCTACGACGCCGTCGCGCCTGAACCGCTGCTCACGGCGCGTCCGCTCGGCCACTCCGCGGGCGTGGCGCTGGTGCTCGGCGCGGAAGCGGCCGGCGACGAAGCAGCCGGCACGAAACCGCTCGCGCGACTCGAACTCGGATTCGCCGGAACGGCGGAATCCCGTTGCTCGAGCGAATCTCTTGAAGCCCTGCGCGGTGCAAATCCGGCGTTGCGTGCGCTGCCGCTGCTCGAGCTGATGGCTGCGGGCCGCGCGGGATCGGTCACGTTGCGCGGACCGGGCGAACTGCTGATCACCGTCGACTGCACGCCATGGAAGTGAGCGACCGAGATCCGGCGACGCTCGTGCCGCACGCCGGCACGATGTGCCTGATCACTCGCATCGTGGGCGCCGACGAGGGGCAGATAGTCTGTTCCACGTCGACGCATCGTTCGCCCGACAACCCGCTGCGACTCGACGGGCAACTCGCCTCCCTGCACATCGCCGAGTACGGCGCGCAGACGATGGCGATTCACGGCGGATTGCTGGATCCGACCGCGCGCGACCGCGGTGGCATGCTGGCGGGCTTGCGAGATCTCACTCTCAAAGTAGCCCGGCTCGACGACATCGCCGAAGACATCGAAATCCACGCGCAGCGGCTCATCGCCAACGCGGATGGACAGATCTATCTATTCACCGCGCGCGCTGGTGAAAGGGAGATCGCGCGAGGCCGCGTGTCCGTGATGTTCGCAAAATAGTCCGGTTCTTGCCGCGGACTCGAGCAGTCAGGAACACGCTGCACGCGCTACTTCGCGAAGGGATTGATCACCTTCAGCCGCTTCTCGATGACCAGGCCGTGCCGCAGTCCTCGGAGTAGAGAACGCGGCAGCCGCTCTCGAGCGCCGAGGCGACGATCATCGAGTCGTACAACTGAAAGCCGCGCGCGAACGAGTGAAAGGTTCGCGCGACCTCAGGTGATCGCCGACTCAATTGCTGGACTTCGATTTCCGCCAGACGTATGCGAGAACAGCAAGTCCAGAACAAAAGCTGACTATTCCGATCCAGCCAGGGAGAAATGGTAGGTCGGGATGACAGGTGCCGAGGCAATCGTAGTATCGATCGGGTGGCGTTTCGGTCGCGTATGAAGGGAACAAGCGCAGGAAGACGCTCCAATCTCTGCCATCCACCGACCAGATGTAGAGATTCACTATCCACGCCTGGGCGAAACACGCTATTCCGGCGACAAGAAACAGCGTGAGTGCCAGCAGCAGCTTTCCGTCACGCCTCGGCAGGTTCATTCCTGAGTGGCTCATTGATTTCTCCGGGCGGCCCGCCGCCTCGAGATTGCCGTTCGCCAACGATCAAGCTCTCCGCAGCTTCATCCCGGCGACTTGCTGTTCGCCTCTATCCACTTCTGGATCTCTTCGTTGAGCTCGCGCGCGTCGCGGCCCGCGGCCTCGAACGGCGGTCCGATCACCACGCGGATGGCCCCGCGCTTCTTGAGCACGCCGCGCCGCGGCCAGAAGTAGCCGGCGTTGTGCGCCACCGGCACGATGAGCTTCTTTTCCTTGATGGCCAGCAATGTACCGCTCGATCCGTACTTGCGCGTCTCGCCCTGCGCCATGCGCGTGCCCTCGGGAAACACCAGCACCCAGGCGCCGAGCCGATCCATCCGGTCCTTGCCCTGCGCGAGCACCTGGTTCACCGCGGCCGTGCCGGCCTTGCGATCGATCGCGATGCACCTTGCGAGCATGCAGCCCCAGCCCACGAACGGGATCCAGTAGATCTCGCGCTTCATGACCCAGACCAGCGGCTCGAACAGGATCATGATCGCGAACGTCTCCCAGGTGGACGAATGCTTCATGAAGATGACGTGGTTGCCGGCCGGCAGATTCTCGCGGCCCTCGACCGTGAACCGGAGTCCGCACAACACGCGCGCCGCGAAGAACACCACGTGGGTCATCACACCCGCCATCCGGAAGCGGCCCTTGAATGACAGGAACGGCGTGATGAGGCAGTAGGAGATGGCGAACACCAGCATCCACGCCCACAGGAACAGGTTGAACGCGATCGACCCCAGCCACTGCATGCTAGTCAGAGTCCTCGAGTGGGCTCAGCCCGGCAGGCAGGAAAGATCCGCGATGCCCGCGAACATGCCGCGCAGTTCCGAGAGCAACGCGAGCCGGTTGCGCTTCAGCGCCGGATCCTCGGCGTTGACCATCACGCCATCGAAAAACGCGTCGACCGTTGGCCGCAGAGTCGCGAGCCGGGTCAGCGCCGTCCCGTAGTCGCGCTTGTCGAGTGCGCGCGTGACGCCGCCCGCGATGCCGGAGACGGCTTCCTGCAGTGCCTTTTCCGCCGGCTCGCGCAGCAGCGTCGCATCCACGGTGCCGCCTGCGCCGATTTCGACTTCGGCCTTCTTGAGGATGTTGGAGATACGTTTGTTCGCCGCGGTGAGGCTCGCGGCTTCCGGCAGGCCGAGAAATTTCACGAGCGCGGCCAGTCGCGCGCCGAAATCGAGCGGCGATACGGGCGAACTCGCGTTGACCGCGTCGAACATCTCGGTGGTCGCACCCACCACGGCACCGGCGTTGCCGCCGTCGAGCAGATAGGCGCGCAGCCGCTCGAGGATGTACTGCCACAAACCCTCGGAGACTTTTTCCGTTTTCACCGGCTGCAGCTCGCAGGCGCGTTCGACCAGCGCGCGCAGGTCGATGTCGAGTTTCTTCTCGATCGCGATGCGCAACACGCCGATCGCGGCGCGGCGCAGTCCGAATGGATCCTTCGTGCCGCTCGGCTTCTGGCCGATCGAGAAGATGCCGGCGAGCGTGTCGAGCTTGTCGGCGAGCGAGACCGCGAGCCCGACGCCTCCGCCGGGCAGTTCACCGCCCGCGCCGCGCGGCATGTAGTGCTCGTCGATCGCGTTCGCGACTTCCGCGGGCTCGCCATCCGCCAGCGCGTAGTAACGGCCCATGATTCCCTGCAGCTCGGGGAATTCGCCGACCATGCTCGAGAGCAGGTCGCACTTCGCGAGCGTCGCGGCGCGTTCGGCCTGCGCGCGATCGGCATCGATCAGCAACGCGATTTCCCCGGCGAGCTTCGTGACGCGGCGCACCTTGTCGCCGATCGAGCCCAGCTTCGCCTGGAACGTGACCGCGTCGAGCGCCGGCACGCGGTCGGCGAGCTTCTGCTTGCGATCCAGCTCGTAGAAGAATGCGGCATCGGACAATCGCGGACGCACCACACGCTCGTTGCCAGCCTGCACCTTGGCCGAGTCGCGGCTGCGGATGTTGCTCACCGTGACGAAGTGCGCGAGTAGTTTGCCGTCGCGCGTCTCCACCGGGAAGTACCGCTGGTGCTCCTGCAGCGTGGAGATCAGCACCTCGCGCGGCAGCTCGAGGAACCGCGCTTCGAAATCGCCGGCCACGGCGTCGGGCCATTCGACCAGAGCCGTGACCTCGTCCAGCAGCTCGGCGTCGATCAGCGCGTGGCCGCGCAACTTCTCGCCCGCCTCCGCGACGCGTTCGCGGATGCGCTCGCGGCGCGCCGCGAAGTCGGCGATCACGAAATCATCGAACAGCGTCTTCGAATAGTCGGCGGGCGATGCGAGCGCCAATGGCTGGCGCTTGCCCATGAACCGATGCCCGCGTGTGTGTCGACCGGCGTCGGTGTCGAGGACGCGAGCCGGTACTACGTCGTTGCCGAAGAGCATGACCAGCCAGTGCACGGGCCGCACGAACTCGGCGTCGGAGTCGCCCCAGCGCATGCGCTTCGGAATGGGCAGCGCCTCCAGCGAACGCTGCACGATCGCCGGCAGCAGCGCCGTGGTCGCGAGGCCGGGCTTCGTGCCTTCGAAATACAGGAACTCGCCCTTGCCTTCGGTCACTCGCGTCAACGCGCTCACGGCGACGCCACATTTCTCGGCGAACTTGGTCGCGGCCGCGGTGGGCGCGCCGTCCTTGCCGAAGGCCGCGCTCACCGGCGGACCCTTGAGCTTGATCGCCTGCGCCGGTTGCTCGGTAGCGAGTTCATGAACGAGCACGGCGAGACGCCGCGGCGTCGCGAAAGAATGCAGATCGCCGGACGGCAGTCCGGCTTCCTTCAGACCCGCGCGAATGCCGTCGGCGAACGCGCGTTCCAGTTCTGGGAGTGCGAGCGGCGGCAGCTCTTCGGTGCCGATCTCGACGAGGAAGTCGCGCTTGCTCATGCCGCGCTCCCGGAGTTCGCGCCGGAAGCTTTGAGCATCGGAAAGCCCAGCGCCTCGCGGCTGTCGTAGTAAGCCTGCGCCACCGCGCGCGCCATCGTCCGTACGCGCAGGATGTAACGCTGGCGCTCGGTGACCGAGATCGCCTTGCGCGCATCGAGCAGGTTGAACGTGTGCGAAGCCTTCATCACCTGCTCATACGCAGGCAGCGCGAGCTTCGCCTCGATGAGCCGCGCGAACTCCGCCTCGTGTTCGTCGAAGCGCCGCAGCAGCACCGCCGTGTCCGCGACCTCGAAGTTGTACTTCGACTGCTCGACCTCGTTCTGGTGGTACACGTCGCGATACGTGACCTTGCCGAGCGGCCCGTCGGCCCAGACGATGTCGAAGATGCTCTCGACGCCCTGCAGGTACATCGCGAGCCGCTCGAGTCCGTAAGTGATCTCCCCCGTGACGGGTTTGCAGTCGAGCCCACCTACTTGCTGGAAGTACGTGAACTGCGTGACCTCCATGCCGTTGAGCCAGACCTCCCAGCCGAGTCCCCAGGCGCCGAGCGTCGGTGATTCCCAGTTGTCCTCGACGAAGCGCACGTCGTGCACCAGCGTGTCGAAGCCGAGCGTGCGCAGGCTGCCGAGGTACAGGTCGAGGATCGGCAGCGGCGAGGGTTTGATCACCACCTGGAACTGGTAGTAGTGCTGCAGGCGGAACGGGTTGTCGCCATAACGACCGTCGGTGGGCCGGCGCGAGGGCTGCACGTAGGCCGCGGACCAGGGCTCCGGACCGATGGCGCGCAGGAAGGTCGCGGTGTGAAACGTACCCGCGCCCATTTCCATGTCGTACGGCTGCAGGATCACGCAGCCCTGGTCGGCCCAGTATTTCTGGAGCGCGAAGATCAGGTCCTGGAATGTGCGGGGCGGAGTACCCAGCGGTACTTCGGGAAACTGAGTCATGTTCACGGCCGGAAAAAAGCGGCGCGCAGTATATCCCGGCCCCGGCGCTACCCAGTCATCCGGGGGGGGCATCCGGTCAGGCGGGCCCGATGACGCGGATCTCGTAGACATCCGCGATACGGCTGCCATCCCAGGCATATCTCAGATGCACGCTCTGCCGCACGTTCTGCACGAGCCGCGGCCTGAATACCGCGACACATTCGCCGCCATTGCGGCGCACGCTTTCGAACGCGATGCCGTTCGAGCCCGCCGCGCGCAGCTCGCGGCCGAGCTTCTGCGACGCCTGGTAGCTCGACGGGTCGTACACCTCGCTCATCGAGGCGCGCAGCCCGCGCAGGTCGTGCAGTTCGCAGACGACGTCCGCGAGATAACAGCGCATCTCGAGCTCCATCGATGGCTGATTCGTCGCGCGCAGGAAATTCTCGCGGTGAAAACGCGTCTCCGCGATCGCGGTCTCGAGCGACTCCGCCGCGTAGTAAGCGCCGAAATGCCCGTCGGTGAAGCGTGTTCCCTCCGGCGAAAGATGGGTGAACGGCGCCATCACGATCGACGCGTTCGGACCGCCGACGCGATCGGCCTTCGGTACGAGTTGCAGTTCGCCGACCTCGTTGCGGATGCGTGGATTCGTCAGGGATTCCAGCTCGTAGAGCGCATCCCAGTCTGCGGGATCCGCGATGCGCTCGAACAAGTGGATGGTCGGGAGCCGGCTCGCGACGATGCGATGGGCGGGCGCGAAGCGTACGGCCCGCGCGGGAAGAGGAGACGACACCATCCCTGGTAACTGGGGCGCGCCGTCAGCCGCGCTCGGCGTCGAGGTACTGCCGGACCACGTAAAGATCGGCGACCTGGCCTGACAACATGCGATCGAGCGCGGAGCGCCCGCCGAAGAGCGCCGCCGTGTTCGGCTTGCGGATCCATTCGTCCGCGGCGCGCGGATCGGGAATCAGGATCTGCAGCGACTTGTAGATGCCTAGCAGGTAGGAGAGTCGTTCGAGCGTGTCGCGGGGCAGGCGCGGCGACTGTTCGCGCCGCCATTTGAAGTACGTGGAGCGTGAAGCGATGCCGAGCAGGGTGAGCTGCTCCGCGATGCTCAGGCGCCAGGCCTCCGCGATGTTTCCGAAGGCGCGCAGTCCGGCGCCCCCCATGGCGGGATTCGACGGCCGGTGGGAGCCGGAGTCTCGATACGGGTCGGCAAGCGTGAGATTCATGGCGAGTCCCTCAAGTACATAAGTGGACTATACGCTGAGTGATATGCATATGGAACCAGAATTTCGCATCATGGGAGTGCGACGGCGTTTTCCGGGCCGCCAATTTCGTCTCAAGATGGTGCAAAATTCCGCGCGCCCGCACCAAAAATGTGCGAATGTCGGCCTTCGTGTCCTCCAAGTCCTTGATTAAAAAGGATTCCCAGGCTGGCACAGCGAATGCATTGAGACCGAGGCTCAAACCCTTCCAGAGGCAGAGGTAAAACAATGAAACCGGCTGATGTACTCAAGTTGATCAAGGACAAGGAGGTCAAGTACGCAGACCTTCGCTTCAC
>JAEZCN010000253.1 GCA_023433515.1 Pseudomonadota bacterium | reverse complement strand
CACTGCCGTCCTCCAGCTGCACAGGCATGTGCGCTGCCGCACGTGCATGTGACGTAATGCGATCATCCCGCGTGCGCTCACGGCGATCTGCCGACGACGTCACAGCAGCCGTTCCGCCAACGCGGTTCTCTTGTCGATCCTTGTAGTTAGAGACCAGGGGCGTTCACCGCCGTGACGCGGTTCGCAGTCCTCGGGTCCAAGACTACTTGGAACACGTGATTATTGTGCCTGTCGCCGCTTGGAGACGTACACAAGCTGAGACAAACAAGGTGGCCGGCGGGCGAGGCGATACTGCACCCGTCAAATGGGATGTGGATGACACAAATGGATAACCAACAGGTCTCGAAACTGAAGGTCTTCGGTCTTGCCTGCGTGCTCGGATGCCTGGCAGCCGCGGCGTCCGCGAACGACCGCGACAAGGCCAAGCGCATCCACGACCGCATCGCGGGCGTGCCTCCGTCGGAGGAAACCCTCGACGCGATGGAACAGCTCGTGGCCAACGGCGAGGCGCTGCAGGCCGCGACGGAGTACGCCGTCGAGCATCCTTCGTTCTACAACGTCACCCTCAAGAACATGGCGGTGCCGTGGACGAACCGCGACCAGACGGTCTTCGCCCCATTGAACGACTACGTCGCGACGTACATCGGCATGGTGCGCGACAACGTCGACTTCAGCACGGCGCTGTCGGCCGACCTCACTTATGTGGTCCGTGGCGTCACGCCGGCCGCCTCGGCGACCAGCAACGCGCACTACGAGGCCGCCGAGAACAACGCGGTGGACCTCAAGGAGTTCCTCGACCCGGTCGCCCAGTCGTCGGTGCTCGGCATCCCGGCTTCCGCGACCGCGGGCTTCATCACCTCGCGCGCCTCGTCCGAAGCGTTCTTTGTCGACGGCACCAACCGCGCGATGTTCCGCTTCACGCTGATCAATCACCTGTGCCGCGACATGGAGCAGGTGCTCGACACCTCGCTGCCGCCGGATCGCATCCGCCAGGACGTGAGCCGCAGCCCGGGTGGCGACAGCCGCATCTTCCTGAACAACTGCATCGGCTGTCACAACGGCATGGATCCGCTCGCGCAGGCGTTCGCGCATTACGACTTCGACAACGGCAACGCCGACGCGCCGGGCACGATGCGCCTGGTCTACGACCCGTCCGCCGTGCATCCCAAGTACTTCAACAACGCCACCAATTTCGCGCCGGGCTTCGTGACGCCCGACGACGCGTGGGAGAACCGCTGGCGCAAGGGCCAGAACTCCGTGCTCGGCTGGAACAACGCGCTGCCAGGTTCGGGTGCGGGCGCCAAGTCGATGGGGCAGGAGCTCGCGGCCAGCGCGGCCTTCGCGCAATGCCAGGTCGAGAAGGTCTTCAAGGCGGTGTGCCTGCGGGCGCCCGGCAACGCGGCCGATCGCGCCGAGGTCTCCGCGATGACCACCCGATTCAGGAACAACCAGTACCGGCTGAAACAGGTCTTCGCCGAGGCCGCCGTGTACTGCATGGGCGATTGAGGGAGCAGCAAGAATGAACGCTCAAAACAAACTCATGCGCTGGTTCGCGGTCGCCGCCGCCGTGGCGGTGCTCGCCGGCTGCTCGAGCGGTGGTGCGCCCACGGTCGAAAACCCGGTGACGCAGGCGCCGCCGGTGACCGACTACGTCGGACCCGCCGCGCAGAACGCGGACGTGCAGTCCTTCCGCATCAATCTCTGGGAGAACATCAAGGGCAACAACCGTTGCGGCTCGTGCCACAACGCGAATGGCCAGACGCCGATGTTCGCCCGTAACGACAACGTGAACCTCGCGTACGAGGCCGCCAACACGGTTGCGAACCTGCAGCAGCCGGACCAATCGCGTCTCGTGACCAAGGTCGGCAGCGGTCACAACTGCTGGCTGGCATCCGCCTCGGCCTGCGCCGATCTCATGACGGTGTGGATCCGCAACTGGGCGGGCGCGACCGCGAACGGCGGCACGGAAATCGAACTCGTTCCGCCCGTCATCCGCGAAGTCGGCGGCAGCCGCAACTTCCCGGCGGACTCGGGCGCCTTCGGCTCGTCGGCCCTGTACGCGCTCGTGCGCAACACCGCGACGGCCAACTGCTCGCGCTGCCATTCCTCGGCGGCGGCGATCCAGCAGCAGCCGCTGTTCGCGGACGCGGACGTGGATGCGGCCTACGCCGCGATTCGTTCGAAGATCAATCTCGACAACCCGGCCCAGTCGCGCCTGGTCGTGCGCCTGGCCGACGAGAACCACAACTGCTGGGGCAACTGCTCCGACAACGCGACCACGATGCTGAACGCGATCCAGGCGTTCGCGAACGGCATCCCGATCACGAACGTCGATCCGCAGCTGCTCATCTCGAAGGGTCTTTCCTTGTATGACGGCACGGTGGCCGCCGGCGGCAACCGCTACGAGTCGGCGACGATCGCCAAGTACGAGTTCAAGACCGGCATGGGCAATACCGTGTACGACACGAGCGGTGTCGAGCCCTCCCTGAACCTCACGCTCTCCGGCGACCATTCGTGGGTCGGAGGCTGGGGCGTCGTCTTCAGGCCCACCGGCAAGGCGCAGGGCACCGCGTCGGCTTCGAAGAAGCTGTCCGACATGATCAAGTCGACGGGCGAGTTCTCCATCGAGGCGTGGGTCAACAACGCCAACGTCGCGCAGGAAGACGCGTTCCTCGTCTCCTACTCGGCGGGCAACAACGCGCGCAACTTCACGCTCGCGCAGCGCATGTACCAGTACGAGGCGTACACGCGCAGCAGCGAGACGAGCGCGAACGGCAATCCCGTCCTGCTGACCAATGCCAACGACCAGGACGCGCAGGCGGCCCTGCAGCACGTCGTGCTCACCTACAGCCCGGTCGAAGGCCGCCGCCTCTACGTGAACGGCGAGTTCACCGGCGACGCCGACGCGCAGGGCGGTGGCAGTCTCGCCGAGTGGGACGACACGTTCGCGCTGGTGCTCGGCAACGAGACCTCGACGAACCGCCAGTGGGAAGGTGTGATGCGCATGGTCGCCATCCACAACCGCACGCTCACGCAGGCGCAGATCCAGCAGAACTTCGAAGCCGGCGTGGGCGAGAAGTACTTCATGCTGTTCAGCATCGGCCACCTGCTGCCGAACGAGCCGCAGGCGTACATCATGCTCGAGGCCAGCCAGCTCGACAGTTACGGCCTGCAGTTCACCAAGCCGACGTTCATCAGCCTGGATCCCGACTACACGCCGTCCGACCTGCCGCTCGCGGGCATCCGCATCGGCGTGAACGGCGCGGAGCTGCACACGGGCCAGGCGTACGTCCCGCTCGACGCGACCGTGGGCGGCACGAACTACACCGCCGCCACCGGCCAGCAGCTTTCACAGGTGGGCACCGTGGCGCCGATCGACACGACCGTCGCCAACGACGTGTACTTCCTGTCGTTCGAGCGTATCGGCGCGCTGAGTTACACGCCGCCCGATCCGCCGGCGCCGACGCCGGCCGTGCCGGCCGATCTGCCGCCGGAATCCGAGGTCGGCTTGCGCACGTTCGACGAGATCAACGCGACGCTGTCGCAGATCACGGGTGTGCCGCAGACCAACCAGCGGGTGCGCGACACCTACTCGCTGGTCAAGCAGGCGCTGCCGGCCATCGAGAAGTTCGGAACCTTCGGACCCTCGCAGCAGACCGCGCTCGCGCAGCTCGCGATGCAGTACTGCAACGTGATGGTCGACGACGCCACGCTGCGTTCGCGGTTCTACGGTTCTCTCGACGGCAGCGGAACCGCCACGGCGGTGTTCGGCACCTCGGGTGCGCCTAACAACGCGAATCGCGAGGCCCTGGTCACGGCGATCGTCGACAAGACGGTCGGCGCGGGCCTGGCCTTCGAGATCACCGAGACGGACATCCGCAACGAACTGTTGAACGGCGTGACCGACCCGGACACGGCCTACGTCACTCCGGGTCTCGTCAACCGCCTGGTCGCGGGTCCCTCGGGCTCCGCTTCGAACGGCGGCCGTACGGTCATGAAAGCGGCTTGCGGAGCAGTGCTCGGCAGCGGCGCGTTGCTGATTCAGTAGGGAGAAGAGCATGTACATCCTCAAGAAGAGCCCGCGCACCCTGGGTCTGGACGAGCCGATCCGGCACGAGAGCCACAAGCGTCCCGTCTCGCGTCGAGACTTCATCGCGCAGGGTTTCACGACCGGTCCCGCGATCGTCGCCGGCGGCGCACTGCTGAGCGCGTTGTACGGACGCCGCGCGCATGCCGCCATGAGCCCGCCGCTCGAGGACTTCGCGGCCAACATCTGCAACATCTCCGCGGGTGCGGGCAAGGTGCCGTTCATCGCCTTCGATCTCGCCGGCGGTGCGAACCTGCACGGCTCGGAAATGCTGATCGGCCAGGCGGGCCGGCCCGAGAACTTCCTCTCGACGCAGGGTTACGCCACGCTCGGCCTGCCGGGCAACATGACGCCCAACTCCCCGGGAGCCGTCGCCGGCACGAACCTCGTCAACAACGAATTCGGCGCGCTGTGGCACGCCGACGGCGCGATCCTGCGCGGCATGCAGCAGTCCACGCAGCCCGAGACGCGCGCGAACACCAACGGATTCGGAATCGCCGCGCGCTCGGAAAACGACACGGGCAACAATCCCCACAACCCGATGTACGGCATCAATCGCATCGGGGCGGACGGCGAGCTGCTCACGCTGATCGGTTCGCAGAACTCGGATTCGGGCGGCAACTCGATGGCGCCCGCCGCGTTGATCAATCCCGCCGTGCGTCCCACGAAGGTGGATCGCGCCAGCGACGTGACGGGCCTCGTCGACACCGGCGAGCTCAGTAGTTTGCTGCCGGGAACCAACCCGGGCGAGACCTCCGCCGACGCCATCGCGGTGCTCGAGTCGATGACGCGCCTCGGCCATCGCAAGACTGATCTCGCGAACACCAAGCTCTCGGGCGCCGACGAGGCCGCGCTGCGCCAGCTCGTGAAGTGCGGGTACGTGAAGTCCACCTACCTGGCGGATCGCTTCCGTTCGCCGGCCGCGCTCAATCCGGATCGCGATCCGCAGATCGTCGGTGCGGGCGGCATCTTCTCCGAGGCCGAATACAACGGCGACAACGAACTCCGCAAGACCGCGGCCGTCATGAAGATGGTCATCAACGGTTACGCGGGCGCCGGCACGATCACGATGGGCGGCTACGACTATCACGGCCAGGGCCGCAACACCGGCGAGACGCGCAATTTCCGCGCGGGCCGCTGCATCGGCGCCTGTCTCGAATACGCGCGCCGCATGAACAAGCCGCTCATGATCTACATCTTCAGCGACGGGTCGCTGTCGGCCAATGGCGTGGTGAACAACAGCACCGAAGGCCGCGGCAAGCTCGACTGGGCGAGCGACAACCAGTCGACCGCCGCCTCGCTGGTGCTCGTGTACCGGCCGCAGGGACGCGTCGCGTTCCGCGATCCCAACCGGATGCAGATCGGCTCGATGAGCGCCGCGGGTGCGGTGATGACCAACTCGAGTCCGGCCGCCAACGCGGTCAACCTGCTGGTCGAAACCGTGTTGCTCAATTACATGGCGCTGCACGGCGAAGAGGCGATGTTCGATCAACCCGCCTACTTCCCGCGCCACGGCCTGGGCAACGTCGCGGCACGCGACGCGCTGACGATTCTCGCGCCCGTGTGCAACGGCACGATCAGCAGCCCCGTGTGACGGCGCCGCCGAAGCCACTCTTCAATAAATACTCAATGGACGCCGTCGCCTCGACGGCGTGAAGAGTGGGCCGTGAGGCCCTGAAAAAGTCGGCAAGCGGCGACAGCGGCCGAGGGTCGCGGTCGGGGTCACCAAACGTGACGAAGGTCTTACAACCCATTCACGGACGCCGCCGCTTCGACGGCGTGAAGAGTGGAGCGCAAGCTCCCGGAGAGAACTGCTTCGTTGACATTGTTAAGTCGGCTATGCGAGGGTTTCCCGCGTCATTTCGCGAGGAATCGGATTCGCTTGTCCGGTGACCGCAGGCCCGAACCAACCGTTGGACCGACCGTGAGCGCTTGTTTGTTAGTGAGATCACTGGATGCCGCGCGTCAGCGTATTGCTGCAGTTGCGACCGGCTGCCTGCTCGCCCTCGCATCCGGCTTCGCGATTCCCGCCGCCGCCGCCGATCTCGCCGCGCTGATGGGCAAGCCGGCGCCCGACCTGGTGGCGCGCGACATCTCCGGCGAGAACGTGCGCATCTCCGAGCATCGCGGCGAAGTCGTCGTAGTTAGTTTCTGGAGCGGCAGCTGCAATACCTGCCGCGACCAGCTCGAGGCGCTCGATCGCATCGCGAAGACCTACAAGAGCGCCGGCCTGGTCGTGATCGGCGTGAACCTCGACGACAACCTGGCGCGCGCCGAGAAGTTCGCCCGCGCGCAGGACGTGCAGTTCCCGCTGCTGGTGTCGACGCCGCGCAATACCGGCCGCGACTACGGGGTCGACCGGCTGCCGATGGTCGTGTTCGTGGATCGCGCGGGCTTGCTGCGCGTCGCGCATCGCGAATTCAAATCCCGTGACGAAGAAACCTACGTGCGCGAGCTGCGCACCCTCCTGGACGAGTAATCCGAGTCTAACTATGCCGAAACCCACCAAGTTCGCGCACGTCGTCGCATGGCTCGCCTTCGCGGTACTGTCGACGCAGGTCGCCGCGCAGGAGCCGCCGGCCCAACCGGCCGAGGCGGAAGAGTCCGCGCCCGCGGACGCCACCCTCTCCGACGCACCCGTGGGCACGCTGCTCTCCGAGCCGGTCGACGGCGCGGAGGCGCCGCCGCCCGAGTCCGGCGAGCCGCCGGCGGATACGCGCGCGCTCGACGAGACCGTGCAGGATCTCAAGAAGGACGTGGTCGATCTCAACCGCGAACTTTTCGTGCTCGAGGAAGAGCTGCTGTTTCCGGCCAACACGCAGGTCGCGATCTTCGTCTCGATGGACATCGGCGAGTTCTTCGCGCTCGATTCACTCACGCTCAAGATCGACAACAAGGAAGTCGCCAACTACCTCTACACGCCGCGCGAGGCCGAGGCGCTGCTCAAGGGCGGCGTGCATCGCGTCTACCTGGGCAACCTCAAGGTGGGCGAGCACGAGCTCGTCGCGTTCTTCAGCGGCAAGGGACCGAACGAGCGCGACTACAAGCGCGGCGCCAATCTCAAGTTCGAGAAGGGCGTGGGCGCGAAGTATCTCGAGCTCAAGATCACCGACCGGCAGCGGCGCGCGCAGCCCGAGTTCGCGATAAAGGACTGGGAATAAGGTTGGAGTGAGACCTTGAAGCGTCTCCCACAGTTGCTCGCGGTGGCCATTTCCTCGATGGCCATTGCGTCGTTGACGACCGCGCCGGCGCATGCCGCCAAGCCCGAGGCCGACAAGCTGTCGCCCACGGTCGTGCGCGACCTGCACTTCGGCGACGCACTCTTCTATTACTACCAGGGCGAGGACCTCGAGGCGATCACGCGGCTGCTGGCCTACCAGCAGTGGGGCCGCATGCCGCACCACGACGCCGAAACCAACCTGCTGCTCGGTGGCCTCTATCTATCGCTCGGTCTGCACAACGAGGCGGGCGAACGCTTCGAGACGTTGCTGACGCGTTCCGTGCCCGAGGGCGTGCGCAACCGCGCATGGTTTTATCTCGGCAAGGTCTGGTACGCGCGCGGCTATCTCGATCGCGCCGAGCGCGCCATCAACGAAGTGCAGGGCAGGCTCACGCCGGATCTCGAAGCCGAGCGCATGCACCTGTTGTCGAACATCCTGCTGCGCCAGCAGCGCTTCGACGAGGCCATCGCGCTGTTGAACTCCTGGCGCGGCCGCAAGGATCAGTCGGACTGGCTGGCCTACGCCCAGTACAACCTGGGCGTCGCGCTGGTGCGCAAGGGACTCATCGCCGAGGCGGATCCATTCCTGACGACGGTGGGGACGCTCGAGTCCGGCCGCCGCGAGCTGCGCTCGCTCAAGGATCGCGCGAACCTCGCGCTCGGTTATGCCTATCTACAGAACAACCAGCCGGATCTCGCCAAGCCCGTATTGCAGCGCGTGCGGCTCGACGGTCCGTATTCGAACAAGGCATTGCTCGGAGTCGGCTGGGCCGACGCGGCGAGCGGGCAGTTCCAGGAAGCGCTGACACCGTGGATGGAGTTGCGCGATCGCAACCTCCTCGATTCGGCGGTGCAGGAAGCCTATCTCGCGATTCCCTACGCATTCGCCAAGTTGAACGCGAACGCGCAGGCCGCGGAGAACTACGAAACCGCGATCCGGTCCTTCGATGCGGAGACCTCGAACATCGATTCGTCGATCGCCGAGATCGAAGACGGCACCATGCTCGACAGGCTGCTGCAGCGTGACGGAAGGGGCAGGGACCAGTACGGCTGGTTCTGGCAGCTGCGCGAGCTGCCGAACGCGCCCGAGTCGCGTTATCTCTATCACCTGCTGGCCGGACACGATTTCCAGGAAGGCCTCAAGAACTACCGCGACCTCGCGTTCCTCGGCGGCACGCTTTCGAAGTGGCAGGACAGCATCGTCGCGTTCGACGACATGCTCGACACGCGCGAGCGCGCGTACGCCGAGCGTGTGCCGCAGGCCGATGCCGTGCTCGCCTCGGGTCGTCTCGACAAATACGGCGCGGATCGCGCCACCGTGGGCGGCATGCTCGACGAAGTCGAGACCACCCAGGACGTGGCCGCGCTCGGCACGGCGCAGGAGCGCGAGCAGTGGGCGCGCATCATGCGGCTCGAGGCGGCACTGCTGACCGCGCCGGACGACGAGGAAACCAACGCGATCCGCGAGAAGACCCGTCTTGCGAAGGGCGTGCTCTACTGGCGCCTCGCCGAAGCCTTCAAGGCGCGCGTGTGGAACGAGCGGCGCACGCTGAAGGACCTGGACCAGGCATTACGCGAGGCGCAGAACCGCTGGGTGCGCGTCGAGAAGGCGCGCGGCTCCATGCCTGACAACACCGGCGAATTCGCCGCTCGCGTGGCCGCGCTGCGGGCGCGTCTCGACGGCGCGCAAGTGCGTCTCGCCGAGGTCGCGAAGCAGCAGAACGATCTGCTCGAGACGCTTGCGCGCAGCGAGCTCGAGCAGCAGAAGGAACGCATCGGCACTTACCAGATCCAGGCGCGCTTCGCGCTGGCGTCCATCTACGACCGGGCCGCGCTCGGTGGCGGTGCGGTGAGCGCGCCCGCGGGCGAGCAGCCGGGCGAATCGCAGGGCGAACTCGAGCAGGTGCAGCCCGAGCAGACGCCGTCCGACGCCGCGCCCGCAAACGCACCGGACGGGGAAAATCCGCCGGACACATCGACCAACGATCCGGCCGCGCCGCGGCCGGTGCCGCCCGCGGGTGAGTCGCCGTGAAGCGCAAACTACTCGCCGTCGCGGTTTCGGCCCTGTGCGCGGGCGTCGCGCTGAACGCCGCGGCCGCGCCGAAGAAGAAAGAGAAGACCATCGCGGATCTGCCGAGCCGCCCGGTGGTGATCCAGCCCGATCAGAAGGTGGAAGCCAGCGCCACGCGCGCGATGGAAAACTACAAGCGCTTCCTCGAGCTGCAGAAGACCGACCCGCAGCTGCGCGCCGAGGCATTGCGGCGCCTCGGCGACCTCAACCTGGAGGCGGGCGAGGGCGAACGCATGCAGAGCGAGGCGAACACGCTCGACCTGCAGGGTGCCGAGGCGATCAAGCTGTATTCGACGCTGCTCAAGTCCTATCCCGACTACCCGCGCAACGACCAGGTGCTCTACCAGCTCGCGCGCGCGTACGAGACCACGGGCCAGCCCGAGAAGGCGCTCGAATCGCTCGACGACATCCTGCGTCGTTATCCGCGCTCCCCGCAGATGGACGAGGTGCAGTTCCGCCGCGGCGAGCTGCTGTTCTCGGCGCGCAACTACCGAGCGGCCCAGGACGCCTATCAATTCGTCGTCTCGCGCGCAGACAAGTCGGCCTTCCTGACCCAGAGCCTCTACAAGAGCGGCTGGTCGCTGTTCAAGCAGGGGCTCAACGAGGAAAGCCTGCCGCAGTTCGCGGGCGTGCTCGACCGCACGATGCTCACGAAAACGGACAAGAAGCTCGTGCCGCTCGACAAGCTGCCGCGCGCGAGCCGCGAGCTCGCGGATGACACGCTGCGCGTCATGGCCGTCACGTTTTCGTACGACGACGACTCGGTGGCCGCGATGGAGCGATTCATCTCCGGCCACGGCAATCCCGCCTACGCACCCGTGATCTATTCGCGGCTCGGCGACCTGTACGTGGAGAAGGAGCGTTACCAGGACGCGGCGGCCGTCTACCGCGCCTATGCGACGCGCGAGCCGAACAGCGAGTTCTCGCCGGGCCTTTCGATGCAGGCCATCGAGGCCTACCGCAAGGGCGGCTTCACCGAGCTCGTGCTGGAAGGCAAACGCGAATACGTCGCGCTGTACAACTACGGCACCACGTTCTGGCAGGGGCGCAATCGCGCCGATTACCCGAACATCGCGAAAGAACTCAAGATCAACCTCAAGGACGTCGCCACGTACTTCCACGCGAACGCGCAGAAGTCGAAGAAGGCCGACGAATATCTCGAGGCGGCGCGCTGGTATCGCACTTACCTCGAGTCCTTCCCGGACGATCCGGAGTCGTTCGGTACCAACTATCTACTCGCCGAGACATTGTACGAGGCGGGCGACTTCAGCAACGCGGCCGCCGAGTTCACGCGCACCGCGTACAACTACCCGCGCAACCCGCGTTCCGCGGCCGCCGCGTACGCCGCGCTCGGTTCGCTCGCCAAACACGAGGCGAAGCTGCCGGCCGCCGACAAGGCCGCGTGGCACATGCAGACGGTCGATCTCGGCATCCGGTTCGGCACGAGCTTCCCCGAACATCCCGACGCGGCGGGTGTCCTGACGCGCGCCGCGGAAGACATCTTCGCGACGAAGGACATGCAGCGTTCGATCGAGGTCGCGAACCTCGTGCTCGCGCATCAGCCGCCGGCCGACGCGCCGAAGCGGCGCATCGCGTACACCATCATCGGACAGGCGAATTTCGACCTGATGCAGTTCGCCGAAGCCGAGAAGGGCTTCATCGCGGCGCGCGACCTCACGCCGCCGAGCGACAACATGCGCGCGGATCTCACCGAGCGCATCGCCTCCGCCGTCTATCGACAGGCCGAGGCCAAGCAGCAGGCCGGCGACGCCGCCGGCGCGGTGGACGACTTCCTGCGCATCGCGGCGGTGGCGGGCACGTCGAAGATCGCCGCGCAGGCCGAGTACGATGCCGGCGCGCAGCTCATCATCCTCAAGGACTGGCCACGCGCGATCCAGGTGCTCGAGCGCTTCCGCTCCAGCAATCCGAAGAGCGAATACTCGGCCGACGTCACGCGCAAACTCGCGGTGGCGTATGGCGAGACGGGCCAGGCCGGCCAGGCGGCGGTCGAGTTCGAGCGCATCGCGCTCAACCCGGCCGAGTCGAGAGACCTCCAGCGCGAGGCGAACCTCCAGGCCGCGGACCTCTACGCGAAGGCCGGCAACACGACGAAAGCCGTGGGCATGCTCGAGCGCTTCGTCGTCACGTATCCGACGCCGGTTGCCGACTCGATCGAGGCGCGCCAGAAGCTCGCGGACATCGCGGGCAATGCCGGCAACACCGAAGTCCAGCGTCGCTGGCAGCGCGAGATCGTCGCCGCGGACCGCAACGCGGGAGCCGCGCGCACCGACCGCACGCAGTATCTCGCCGCGAAGGCGCAGCTCGCGCTGGCCGCGCCCGCGCGCGACGAGTACCGCAGGATCGCACTCGTGCTGCCGCTCAAGACCTCGCTCGCGAAGAAGCGCAAGGCGATGGAAGCGGCGCTCGGCGGCTACAAGGCCGCGGCCGACTACCGCGTCGCCGAGGTCACGACCATGGCGACATACGAGATCGCGGAGATCTACCGCAAGCTCGGCCAGGACATCATGGCCGCGCAGCGTCCGAAGAATCTCGACGCGGACCAGGTCGAGGAATACAGCTCGCTGCTCGAGGAGCAGGCGTTCCCGTTCGAAGAACAGGCGATCGCGACGCACGAAATCAACACCAAGCGCACGCGCGACAACGTCTACGACGAAGGCGTGAAGAAGAGTTTCGCGGCGCTCGCCGAGCTCAGTCCCGGCCGATACGGCAAGACCGAGATGATCGGCGTGTCGTTCGACGCGGTCGTGCCCGCGGCGCCGCCGCCGCCCGCGCAGCCGGATCCGCCGATCGCAACGCCCGCGGACCCGACCGCGCCGCCGGTGGCCAACTCGCAGGCGGCCGCCGCCGCACCTGCACCCGGGCCCGAAATTCCGAAAGCGCCCGCGCGCGCCACGTCGGATTTCGCGCGCGCGCTGCAGCTCATGCGCACGGATCCCACGCAGGCCAGCCTCGAGTTCCAGCTTCTGACGCAGTCCTATCCGGAACTGTCAGGTCCGTACGCGAATCTCGGCATCCTCCATCGCAACGCGAACCAGCTGGCCGAATCGGAAACCGCGCTCGCGAAGGCGACGGAGCTCGCGCCCTGGGATGCGCAGACCTGGAACGAATACGGACTCACTTTGCGCCAGGCCGGCAAGTTCGCGGAGGCGCGCGCCGCGTACGAAAGAGCGCTCGAGGCGAATCCGTCCTACGCGCCGGCGCACCGCAATCTGGGTGTCCTGCTCGACCTTTATCTCGATGATCCGGTCGGTGCACAGGCCGAGCTCGAGACCTACAAACAACTCACGGGCGAGGACAAGCCCGTGACGAGCTGGCTCGCCGAACTACGCGCGCGCAACAAGGCGCCGGCCCGGCCGCAGTCGCAGCCGGAAGGAGGCTGACATGAACAAACTACTTGCACTCGCGCTGCTGCTGCTCGCCGTCAGCGCGCTCGCGCAGACCCCGCCGCCGGCCTCGCCGAACGACTCGATGGAGCCGGGCGTGAATACTTCGGCCCCGGCATCCGCGCCGGACGCCGCGCCGCAGCCGTCCACGGCCGCGCCGCAACCTCCCGCCGGCTCGACCCCGGCCGCGAGCCCCGCGGCCGCGAAGCCCGCCGCGACGCCTAACAGGCCGGCCGGCAGGACCGGCGCCAAGGACTATCTCGATCTCGACTCGACCCAGATCACGGGCAACCGCGAACTCCCGAAGGTGCTGTACATCGTGCCCTGGCGTAGTGCAGATCTGGGCGATCTCGTGGGACGCCCCGTGAACAGCCTGCTGGACGAGGTCCTGGAGCCCGTCGATCGTGACGTGTTTCGCCGACAGAATCGCTACTTCGAAGCGCTGCAGCCTAACGAGGCCGCACCCGCCAACAAGAGCGAGAAGTGATTAACAGTTTTCGTCGCTTATGTAACGCAATCTTGGGATGCCCTTGCCCTTGCTTGGGGGCGTTCCTGCATTCCCGATTCTGAGGAGAATCCACCGTGAGCTGGTTCAATACGATCATCAATTTCTTCAAGGACGGCGGGTTGGTTCTCTTCCCGCTCGGCATCATTTTCGTCGTGGGTGTCGCCATCGCGCTCGAGCGCTGGTTCTACCTGACGAAAGAAACGATGAAGAACCGCAACCTGTGGGACGACGTCGCCCCGCACCTCGGCGCGGGCAACTTCAAACAGGCGATCACGCTCGCCAACAATTCGCAGGCGCAGATCGGCACCGTGCTCAAGTACGGTCTCGCGCGACTCGCGACGGCGCGCCGTCGTGACGACATCCAGCAGGCGATGGAAGAGTCGCTGCTCGAGATCGTGCCGCGGCTCGAAAAGCGCACTCCGTATCTCGCGGCGCTCGCCAACGTCGGCATGCTCATCGGTCTGTTGGGTACCATCATCGCGCTGATCCACGCGTTCGGCGCGGTGTCGCAGGCGAACCCGGCCGAGAAGGCCGGCCTGCTCGCGGCCGCGATCTCCGAGGCCATGAACGCGACCGCGTCCGGTCTGTTCGTGGCCATCGTGCTGCTGCTCGCTCACATGTTCCTCGAAGCGAAGACCACGGCGCTCATCGACAGCCTGGAAATCGCCGTCGTGAAGTTCCTGAACTCGATCACCGAGCGTTATTCCGAGCCGGCGGCCCCGTCGCCGCAGCCCGGCATGCCGCGCGCGCCGGCACCGCGAACCGCCTGATCGAACTCGCGAACGACCCCACGACGACAGACCGGTAACGCGCAGAGGAACACCGATGGCCGCATCCAAGCTAGCCGCCCGTTCCATTCGCAATCACGCGAAGTACAAGGGCCGCCATGATCTGAACATCGTGCCGATGATCGACATGATGGTCATCCTGGTGTTCTTCCTGCTGTTCACCGCGGTGTTCTCGCACACGAACATTCTCGAGCTGAATCTCCCGGCGCCTAACTCCTCGGTGCCGGAGCTTCCGAAAGGGCTCAATCTCGAAGTGATCGTGCGCCAGGAGAAGATCGAAATCGCCGATCGGAATTCCGGCATCCTGCGGACGCTGCCGAAGGTCGAAGGTGAGTACGATTACAAGGGCCTTTCGACCTTCCTGCAGGAAGTGAAAGCCCGATACCCGACGGTGCTGGCCGCGAGCGTGCTGCTCGAGCAGAACATTCCGTACGACGTGCTCGTGCAGACCATGGACAACGTGCGCGTGTGGCAGAACCGCGCCGGCATCGGCATGCAGAACGTCGAGCTGTTTCCCGACATCTCGGTGGGCGATGCGCCGCTGACGGGCGCCGCCGCGGGAGGCCGGAAGTGATCTCCTACCGCATCAAGAAGCATCGCCAGCGCTCGCATGGCGGCAGCCACATGGCGCTGGTGCCGTTCATCGACATGCTGACCATGCTCGTCGTCTTCCTGTTGCTGCACAGCTCGGACGTCGAAATTCTGCCGAACACCAAGAACATCACGATCCCGCAATCGATCGCGGAACTGAAGCCGCGTGAAACCGTGGTCGTCATGGTCACGACCGAAGACCTCCTCGTGAACGGCCGGATCGTCGCGAAGGTCGCCGAGCTCACGGGCAACGACGCGCAGCTCGTCATCGAGCCGCTGCGCGCGGCGCTCAAGGAACAGGCCGATACCAGCCTGCGCCAGGCCGCGCAGGAAGATCTCGCCGAGCGCGAAGTCACCATCATGGGCGACAAGGGCACGCCTTTCGCGGTGCTCAAGCGCGTGATGGCGACTGCCACGGCGGCGGACTTCGGCAAGGTATCGCTCGCCGTGATCCAGCGCGAAGTGGCGACCGGAGGCGGCGCATGAACCTCGGGTTGGCGCCTTTCTTCCGCAGTTTCGAACTCCCGTGGTCGCGCGAGGAGGAGAACGAACGCAAGTTCAAGAAACTCCTGCGCGTACTGATCATCATCGCGACGATCGTGGCGATCATCATCTGGCTGCTGCCGCAACCCGAGCGGCCGAAATACACGGCGGAAGATCTGCCCAAGCGCGAAGTTCAGCTCATCGTCGAGAAGCCGCCGCCGCCACCGCCGCCGGAACCGGAGCAACAGCCGGAGCCCGAGAAGCCGAAGCCGCAGGAACAGAAGCCGGTCGAGAAGCCCAAGCCGAACGTGCGCAACCAGGGAATGCTCGCGCTCGCGGACGAACTCGCCGAGCTGCGTGACCAGAATCTCGACCTGCAGGATCCGCAGATGAAGACGCCGGTGGAGGATGCGCGCTCGGAGCGTAATCTCATCACGTCGGCGGCCGGTCGCACGTCGGGTGGCATCAACACCGCCAACATGGCGCGTGGATTCGGTGGCGGCTCGGGTGCCATCGGACAGCACACCACGACGCAGGTACAGCACGGCTCCGGTCTCGATCCGAACGCCGGCGGCCGAGTGCAGCGCACCGGAACGAGCGGCAAGGCCTCGCGCGCGCGCGAGGAAGTCGAAATCGTCTTCGATCGCAACAAGGGCGCGCTTTATGCGCTCTACGGCCGCGCGCTGCGCGAGCAGCCCGAACTCGCGGGCAAGGTGGTGCTGGAATTCACCATCGCGCCGACGGGCGAGATCACGATGTGCCGCGTCGTGTCGAGCGAACTCAACGACCCGGAACTCGAGAGGAAGATCGTCGCGCGCGTGCGCCAGATCCGCTTCAAGGCCGCGGACGTCGAGCCGCTGACCGTCAGCAAGCCGATCGATTTCTTCCCGGCCGCCTGATTCCAGCCGCGATGAACCTCCAGTCCGAAATCAGTTACTTCACCGAGATGGGACTGGCGGACAAGGCGCGGCTCATGGCGAGTTTCCTTTCGGAACTCACCACCGAGGCGCGCGCCACCTACGGCGCGTCACTGGATTCGGTGCATGACGGCGCCCGGTTGCGGTTCACCAACGAGATGTGCGTGCGGGTGACCAAGCTCATCGAGCAGTACCTCGGCGATGACAAGGCACGTCCAGCCGACGACGTGGTGCTGCGCATGTTGCTTTCACCGCGCGCGGACAAGCTGGCGGAGCGCATGGTGCACAACTCTTACCGTCGCGCATTGCAGAATTTCGAGCGGTACGACACGACCGTCTTCATGAACTCCTGAAGACGGGGTGGCGAATCCCCAACCTGGAGGCGGGGGAATTCAGTCGCCGGCCGGCGGCGCCTTGTCGAGGCTGAGCAGCAGCACGCTGCCGACGATCATCGCGCTGCCCACGAGCTGCCAGGCCGTGAGCCGCTCGGCGAAGAACAGCGCCGCCAGGATGATGGTGGTGGGCGGTCCCACGGTACTGCCGATCGCCGCACGCTGCGCGCCGACGCGGCGCATTCCCTCCGCCTGCAACAGTCCCGGCAGGAACATGCAGGCGATCGCGAGGATGACGAGCAGCGTCCAGTCGGGCGCGCCCAGCGCCGCGAGTTCGCCGACCGGCCGGAACAGCACGAAGTGCAGCGCCAGCATCAGCGCGGCCGAGCCCATGGCGATGGCCGCGAAGCGCGCGCTGCCCAGCTCGTGCGTGTAACGCGCGCCGATCAGGAAGTAGATAGCCGTCGTGAGCGCACCGACCAGCACCAGCGCGGCGCCGAACAGGTTGTCGCGCAACTCGGCGACGTCGATACCGCCCATCGCGAAGAAGATGCCGACGTACGTGACGAGCATCGCCGCGAACACGCCGCGTCGTGGCATGCGCCGCCGCAGGCAAGAATCGATCAACACGACCATCGCCGGATAACTGAACAGCAGCACGCGTTCGATCGAGGCGTCGATCATGGTGAGCGCCCAGAAATCCACGAGCGCTCCCACGTAGTAGCAGACCGCGCCGGCGGCGACCGCCGCCCAGACGGCGTGCGCGCGCAGGGGAGGCGTTCCGGCGGAAGTCGCGGATCCCGGGCCGCCGCGCCAGGCCACCCATGCGAACAGCGGCATCGCGAGCACCGCGCGCACCGTGACCAGCAGTTCGAAACCGACGCCGCGCTGATACAGCGCCTTGGCGAACAATCCCTTGCTGGCGAACAACATGGCGGCGCCCGCCACGAAGAGCATTCCGATCCGGTCGCGTGATGTCTGGGTCAAGCTGGCTGATACCTCGGGCGTGACGATACGCGAGGTCAGGCATTACCTGTAGAATTCCGCGCCTCGTGAGGCGCGACGACATCCAGTTCCCGGCGAAGCATTCCGCGCTGCGCGACGACGTGCACGTGCTTGGCGCGTTGGTCGGCGACGTGCTGAAGGACCAGGGCGGCGACGTGTTGTTCGACCTGGTCGAAAAGGATCGGCGCCTGTCCATCCGCCGGCGCTCCGGCGACAAGGAAGCGGCGGCCGAACTATCGGTGCAGTTGCGCGGTCGTGCGCCGCAGGTCGCCCGCGACCTGGCGCGCGCATTCTCGATGTGGTTCCGCGCGGTCAATCTCGCCGAGAAGGTGCATCGCATCCGGCGACGCCGCGGATATTTCCTCGAAGCGAGCGAGCGGGCGCAGCCGGGCGGCGTCGAAGCGGCGCTGATCGATCTCAAGGCGCGCGGCCTCACGCTCGCGCAGGTGCTGGACCTGCTGCGCCGGATCAGCATCGAGCCGGTGTTCACGGCGCATCCCACCGAAAGCGCGCGCCGCACGATGCTGCGCAAGAACCAGCGCATCGCCGAACTACTGCTCGACCGGCTCGATCCGACTCTCGCACCGCAGGAGCTGCGGCAGAACTGGAGCCGGGTGCGCACGGAGATCACGACCGCCTGGCAGACCGAGGATCACCCGCGCGAGCGCCTGACCGTCGCCGACGAGCGCGAGCACGTGGTGTTCTATCTCGCGGAAATCCTGTATCCCATCGTGCCGGCGTTCTACGACGAGCTGGCCGAGGCGATCGGCAAGTTGTATGGCGTCCTGCCCGAATCGCTCGAGCTGCCCAACATCATCCGCTTCGGCACGTGGGTGGGCGGCGACATGGACGGCAATCCCGACGTGCATGCGAAGACCATCCGCGAAACGCTCGCGCGCCAGCAGCAGGTCATCGTCAACGCGTACTTCATGGAGTGCCAGTCGCTCGCGCAGCTGTTGTCGCAGAGCGCGAGCCGCAGCGCCGTGACGCCCGAGCTCACGCAGCGCATCGACCAGTATTCGACGCTCATTCCGGGCGCGCTCGGCATCACGCCGGCGCGGCACGACCGCATGCCGTATCGCGTCTTCCTCGGTCAGATCGGCGAACGCCTGCGGCTCACCTACGATCAGCGCCCGAACGGCTACGAAGGCCCGCAGCAGTTCCTGCGCGATCTCAAGCTCATCTCCACCTCGCTGCGCGCCAATCGCGGTTATTACGCGGGCTGGGGCAACGTCCAGCGACTGGTCCGCCGGGTCGAGACCTTCGGTTTTCATCTCGCGGGACTCGACTTGCGACAGCACGCGGAAGTGCATCACCGCGTGATCGGCCAGGGCCTGGACGATCCGCAATGGCTCACGCGCTCCGCCGCCGAGCGGCACGACCTGCTCGTGCAGGCGATCGAGCGCGACGCGGGCGTGAAAGTCGAACTCGATGCGCTCGGGCGCCGCACGCTCGGCGTTTTCGAAGCGATCATCCAGGCGCGGCATCGCTACGGAAAGGATGCGATCGGCTACTACGTCGTGAGCGGCACGAATGGCGCCGACGACGTGCTCGCGCCGCTGCTGCTCGCGCGCTGGGCGGAGGCGTACGATCGCGTGAGTGGCGAGATCGCCGTCGACATCGCGCCGATGTTCGAATCCGTCGAGTCTCTCGAACGTTGCGGCGAGGTCATGCGCACGCTGCTGGGCGATCCACTGTATCGCCGGCATCTCGAGGCGCGCGGCAATACGCAGTGCGCGCTGATCGGATACTCCGACCCCAACAAGGAGGCCGGCATCTGCGCCGCGCGTTTCGCCGCGTATCGCGCGCAGGCGGATCTGTCCGCGGCGCTCGCCGCCGCTAACGAACGCCACGTGATCTTCCATGCGCGCGGCGGCAGCATCGCGCGCGGCGGATCGCGCATCGATTCGCTGGTGCGCACCGCGCCCGCCGGCACGATCAACGGCGTCCTGCGGCTCACGGAGCAGGGCGAGGTCATCAACCAGGGTTACGGGCTCAGGCCCATCGCGATGCGGACGCTCGAGCGGGCCTTCAACGCGCTCGCGAGCAGCCTGGGCGGCAACGCGCAGGGCCTGGCACCCGGGCCGGAGCAGGCCGGCTTCGCGACGCGGCTCGCCGCGGTCAGCCGCCAGCAATACCGGCGATTCGTGCACGGCGATGCCGGGTTCTACGCATGGTTCCAGGCCGTCACGCCGTTCGACGTGATCGCGCGCATGCAGATCGGCTCGCGCCCCGCGGTGCGGCCGGGCAAGGACGGGTTCGATGCGCTGCGCGCCGTTCCCTGGGTGTTCGCGTGGACACAGTCGCGGCACATGCTGCCGGCCTGGTACGGCGCGGGCGCGGGGCTCAAGGAGGCGATCGACGAATTCGGGCTAGCTACCGCCCGGGCCGCCTACGCGGAGTGGACCTTCTTCACCACGTTGATCGACGACCTCGAGGCCTCGCTGGCGCGCGCGGACCTGGAGATCGCGGCCGCCTACGAGGAACTGGCGGCCCCGGGTCAGGGCCGCTTCGCCGCGCGCGTGCGCGAGGAGTTCCAGCAGGTGCGAGACCAGGTGCTGCTCGTGAAGCAGACCGCGGCGTTGCTCGATCGCGACCCCACGCTGCAGCGCGCCATCGCGCTGCGCAACCCCTACGTGGATCCGATCAATCTGCTGCAGGTCGATCTACTAAGGCGATGGAGGGAAACGGGGCGGCAGGATCGCGAGCTGTTCGAGGCGCTGCTCGCCTGCATCGCGGGCATTGCCGAAGGGCTGCAGAGTACCGGATGATGACGTCCAGTCATGGGAATCCAGGCCGCACCGAAGGACTCGGGCTTCCGCAGTTTCGCGGAGTTCTATCCCTTTTACCTGAGCGAGCATCGCCATCCGACCTCGCGCGCGCTGCATTTCACTGGTACGTGGTGCGCGGTGTTGTGCCTGATCGCGGCGATCGTGACCAACGAGGTGGAATGGGTGCTCGCGGCGCTCATATGCGGCTACGCGTTCGCGTGGGTCGGTCACTTCCGCTTCGAGCACAACCGGCCGGCGACCTTCCGTCATCCGTTCTACAGTCTCGCGGGCGACTTTCGCATGTGGTGGGAACTGAACCTGGGGAAACTCAAGTTCCGTGACCCAGCCTGACTCCTCAGAAAGACCCAAGTCCCGGTCTCTCAAACCTCTGCGCGCGCTGTTGCCGTTCCTCGCGCCGTATCGCGGACGCATGGTGTTGGCGCTGCTCGCATTGCTGATCGCCGCCGCCGCGATGCTCGCGCTGCCGATGGCGCTGCGCAACGTCATCGACGAGGGATTCACCGCGTCCAACGCCGCGGCCATCGACCGGTATTTCCTGCTGCTGCTCGTCGCCGCGGGCGTATTCGCGGCGTTCGCGAGCCTGCGTTTCTACCTGGTCGGGTGGATAGGCGAGCGCGTGGTCGCGGACATCCGCAGCGCGGTCTACCGGCGCGTGATCCGCATGGATCCGGCGTTCTTCGAGGTGACGAAGACCGGCGAGGTGCTCTCGCGGCTGACCACCGACACCACGTTGATCCAGTCGATTTCGGGCGCGGGGCTCTCGATCCTGCTGCGTAACACCATCGCTTTCATCGGCTCGCTGGCGTTGCTGCTGTTCACGAGCCTGAAACTCGCGCTCATCATCCTGGTGCTCATTCCGACGGTGCTCGTGCCGATGCTCCTTTTCGGCCGGCGCGTGCGCAAGTTGTCGCGCGAGTCGCAGGACCGCGTGGCGGACACTTCCGGCCTCGCGGGCGAAACCCTGAACGCCATCCAGACCGTGCAGGCCTACACGCTCGAAGCACTGCACGGTGAGCGCTACGACAGCGCGGTGCGCGATAGTTTCGATACCGCCATCCGGCGCATGCGCGTGCGCGCCTGGATGCTCGGGGCCGCGGTAGTTTGCATGTTCTCGTCGGTTACGCTCGTGCTCTGGCTCGGCGCGCGCTCCGTGCTCGACGGCAGCATGACCGGCGGCGAACTCGCGCAGTTCCTGAGTTACGCCATCTTCATGGCGAGCTCGGTTGCCGCGCTCTCGGAGATGTGGGGTGAGCTGCAGCGCGCCGCGGGCGCGATGGAGCGCACCGTCGAACTGCTGGAATCCCGACCCAGGATCGAGGTGCCCGCGAGTCCGCAGCCGCTGGCCGCGCCGCGCGGGGCCATCCGCTTCGAACACCTGTCGTTCAACTACCCATCGCGGCCTCACTCGCGTGCGCTCGACGACTTCGACCTCGACATCGCGCCCGGCGAGAACGTCGCGTTCGTGGGACCGTCGGGCGCGGGCAAGAGCACGGTATTCCAGTTGCTGCTGCGATTCTGGGACCCGACGTCTGGACGCATCCTGGTCGACGGCGTCGACATCGCGCGCGCCGATCCGTCCGCGGTGCGCGCCCGGATAGGACTCGTGCCGCAGGACACGATGATCTTCGGCGCGAGCGCGCGCGAGAACATCCGTTACGGCCGGCCCGACGCGAGCGACGCCGAGATCGTGGAGGCGGCGCGCGCCGCCGCGGCCGACGAGTTCATCTCCAAACTACCGGACGGTTACGACACGTTCCTCGGCGAGAAGGGCGCGCGGCTCTCCGGCGGCCAGAAACAGCGCATCGCGATCGCACGCGCCATCCTCAAGAATCCGCCCATCCTGCTGCTCGACGAGGCGACCAGCTCGCTCGATTCGGAGAGCGAGCGGCTGGTGCAGGACGCGCTCGAGAAGCTCATGCGCAACCGCACCACGCTCGTGATCGCGCACCGGCTCGCGACGGCCGTGGGCTCCGACCGCATCGTCGTGATCGACCGCGGCCGCATCGTCGGCATCGGCCGCCATGCCGACCTGCTGCGTACCAATGCGCTGTACGCGCGGCTCGCGTCGCTGCAGTTCGGTGATCTCGCCCAAACCGCCTGACCAAGATGGTGCCTGGCACGGAAAAACGAGAATGGGGGCAGCCCCCATTTCCTAGCAAAAGGGGTCAGTCCTTCCGAGGGCTGACCCCCGTTTGCGCGCTCTCGCGCGAATCGGTGACTGCCCCGATCTTCTTCCGTGCCAGGCACCGTCTGGCCTGACAGTTACCAGTTTCCCCGCGTCACAGGCCTGCTAGGCGTGTGAAATAATCAACGCATGCAGCTCAAGTTCCGCATCCTCAACGTATTCACCGCGGGCGACGCGCGCCTCTCGGGTAATCCACTCGCCGTCGTCGAAGACGGCAAGGATCTCGACGCCGAGCAGATGCAGGCGATCGCGCGGCAATTCAACCTGTCGGAGACCACGTTCATCCTGCCCTCGAAGCGCGCCGCCGCGCTGGTGCGGATATTCACTCCGACTTACGAAATGCCGTTCGCGGGGCATCCCACGCTCGGCACCGCCCACGTGTGTCGCGCGCTCGGGCTGGGCGGCGATCAGCTCGGGCTCGAGATGCGGGCCGGGATCATCCCGGTGACTGCGAGCGGCGATCACTGGACGTTGCGCGCCGTCGCGGGCAGCTCGCGTCTCGTCGACGCGCAGCCCGGCGAGATCGCCCGGTTGTTAGGGCTCGAGGCGGGCGACATCGGCTTCCAGCCGCTGTGGGTGAAGGCGGGACGCGAGCAGCTCGTCATCCCGCTGACGAGCGAGGCGGCGGTGCGCAAGGCGCGCCCGCGACCGGACGCTTTCGACAGGCTCAAGAGCGTCGACGGTCGCAGCCAGGCGTACGTGTTCGCCTCGGTCGGCGGCAAGAAGATACTGAGCCGGTTCTTCTTCCCGGACGGCGACGCGATCCTCGAGGATCCGGCCACGGGCTCGGCCTGCGCGAACCTCGGCGCCTGGTTCATCGCGATGGGGCGGCGTCCGCCGCTGAATTTTGAAATCAGCCAGGGTGAGTTCGTCGGTCGTCCGTCGACGCTTCACCTGGAAGTCAATACCGACAACGAAGTGTTCGTCGGAGGAAACGTTATCGAGCTAGGATCGGGCATCTTGAACATTTAGGAGCCTTCCATGGGCGTCGACAGTTACCACAAGCGAAAGCTTGGGAACCGCGTGCTGCAACCCGAAACGCAGATGATGGGCTACGGATACGACCCGGCCCTCTCCGAAGGGGCGCTCAAACCACCCATCTTCCTGACCTCGACCTTCGTCTTCCGCAATGCGCAGGACGGCAAGGATTTCTTCGATTACACCTCGGGCCGGAAGCAGCCGCCTCCGGGCCAGGCAGCGGGCCTGGTCTATTCGCGCTTCAACAATCCCAACCTCGAAGTGCTCGAGGACCGGCTCGCGCTGTGGGAAGGCGCCGAATCCGCCGCCGTGTTCTCGAGCGGCATGTCGGCGATCTCGACCACGCTGTGGGCGTTCCTCAAGCCGAACGACTATCTACTCATGAGCCAGCCGCTGTACGGCGGCACGGAGACGCTCATCGACCGCACGCTGCCGGCGTTCGGAATCGGCGCCGTCGCCGTGTCCGATGCGATCAACCGCGACGCGGTGATGGCGGGGGCGAAGGCCGCGCTCGAAAAGGCGAAGGCGCGCGGCGGCAAGGTGGGGCTGCTGATGACCGAAACCCCCGCGAATCCCACGAACGGACTCGTCGATCTGACGCTGTGGCGCGAAGCGTCCGAGTGGATAGCCGGTCAGCAGGGCGGGCATCGTCCCCCGGTCGCCGTCGACAATACGTTCCTCGGCCCGGTGTTCCAGAAGCCGCTCGAACATGGCGCGGACCTCGTGCTGTATTCGCTGACCAAGTACGTCGGTGGCCATTCCGACCTGGTGGCGGGCGGCGTCGTCGGCCCCAAGCCGCTCGTGATGCCGGTGCGCAGCCTGCGCAGCAGCCTCGGCACGCAGCTCGATCCGAACACGTCGTGGATGATCATGCGTTCGATGGAAACGCTGGGCCTGCGCATGCGCGCGGCCTCCGACAACGCCGCCCGCGTCGCCGGCTTCCTCGCGCAACATCCGAAGGTCGCGAGCGTCAATTTTCTCGGACATCTCAAGCCCGGCGATCCGCGAATCGATGTCTTCAACCGGCAATGCAAGAGCGCCGGGTCGACGTTCTCGTTTTCGATCCGGGGCGGAGAGGCCGAGGCCTTCCGCATGCTCGATGGACTGCAGGTGATGAAGCTCGCGGTCAGCCTCGGCGGCACCGAGACATTGATCTCGCATCCGGCATCGACCACGCATTCGGGTGTCCCGAAGGAGACCCGCGACCGGCTGGGGATCACCGACGCGATGATCCGCATCTCGGTGGGCATCGAGAACGCGGACGACCTGATCGCGGACCTGGAGCAGGCACTGGCGAAAATCTGAGGTGACGGGCATGGACGCCCTGGACCGAATACGCAATACGCACTCGCTCCGGCGCGCGCCACGGCGCGCCGGGGCGTTGCAACCCGAAACGGCGTCGGATCGTCTCACCTGACGCGCGCGACCGCGCGGCCTTGGAGAAACCGTGGTGAGACATGTGATGGGCGGGTCACCTGGACGTGTCCGCTTCCTGGCCCGATGCGCACTGGCTGCGTTTCTCATCGGCCCCGCGCTGCCTGCCAGCGCAATCGAAATCGACGGACGCATCGATCTCGACGAATGGCGCGATGCGCAACACGTCACCGACTTCCGCAAGACCCAGCCGCTGAACGGCGAGCCCGCGTCGCTGGCGACGGAGGCCTGGATTCTCGCCACCCCCGAGGGTCTGGCCGTCGCATTCCGCAATATCCAGCCCCCGTCGGTGCCGATGACGCTGCAACGCGTGCAGCGCGACTTCGAGGACCAGGTCGACCGCATCAACGTGATGGTCGATTTCGACGGCGACCACCGTACCGGCTACGACTTCACGGTGAGCAGCACGGGCGGAATCAGCGACTCGATCATCACCAACGAGAACAATTTCAACTCGGACTGGGACGGAAACTGGCGGCACGCGGTCTCGCGCGATGCGGACGGATGGAACGTCGAAGTCCTGATTCCCTGGTACATCGCACCCATGCGCCATGCCAATGGCAACCGCAGGCTGGGCATCTATGTCGCGCGCATCATCGGTTCCACCGGCGAGCGGGTCGCCTGGCCGCAGGCGAGCTTCGAGCGGCCGCGGTTCCTCTCGGACTTCACGCCGATCGATGTTGCCAACTACAGCCAGTCGCTGGTCGCGGTCACGCCCTACGTGTCCGGGCTGTACGACAACGTGGGCTCGAGCAGCGATGGCGACGTCGGCGCGGATTTCTTCTGGAAGCCGAACGGCCAGATGCAGCTCACCGCGACCGTGAATCCGGACTTCGGCCAGGTGGAGAGCGACGATCTCGTCGTGAATTTCAGTGCCACCGAAACCTTCATCAGCGACAAGCGCCCGTTCTTCACCGAGAACCAGGGCATCTTCGAATTCACCACGCCGTCGGATTTCAGCCAGTTGCTGTACACACGCCGCGTCGGCGGGCCCGCGGACGACGGCGTGGGCGCTGGCGACATCACCGCGGCGCTGAAGCTCAACGGCAGCATGGGCAATACCAAGTACGGCCTGTTCGGGGCGGACGAAGCGGACGAAGCCGGCCGGACCTTCGCCGCGGGAAGACTGGTGCGCGACTTCAGCAAACAGAACATCGGCCTGATGGCGACCTGGGTCGACCGGCCGTGGCTGGACCGGCGCGCGAGCGTGGTCGGCGTCGACCACAATTGGCGTCCGACGTCGCGCTGGAACGTGCGCACGCGCGTCTTCGCGAGCGATATCGACGAGGCGGGGGCCCACAGCCGCGATACGGGCGCCACGGTCTGGGCCGATTACGAGATGGATCGGGGCTGGCGGCAGCAGGTGATCGCGATGCACTTCGGCGATGAGCTCGAGATCAATGACGCCGGCTACCTGCAGCGCAACAACACCAACTACCTGCATTACCAGGTGAACAAGCGGTTCACCGAGCTGCCGGAGAGCTCGCGCTACAGCTCGAAGGACTGGCGCTGGCGCGTGAGCAGCTTCTACAACGATCACGGCGAACTCGGGAATCACCAGTTCCGCGTCAGCCGCGAGAGCCGCCTGCGCAATGGCGCTTACGAGTACGGGCAGATAAACGTCAACAGCGCCGGTTACGACGACATGCTGACGCGCGGCAACGGCAATCTCTGGTTGCCGCCCAACTTCAACAGCTACTTCGACTACGACCGCCCCCGCATCGGCCGCTGGGGATACGAGGTCGAGGCCAACCTGTTCAGCGGCGGCCTCTCGGGCAATGACAGGATCGGCTACACGCTGAGCGTCGAGCCGCGCTACTTCATCAACGACGAGTTCAATCTGTACGTCGGCGTGCTGCACGACTACACGCCCGACTGGCTCATCTGGCAGCACGACAACCTGATCGGCAGCTTCGAGGAGCGCCAGACCAACTTCAACGCGGGCTTCAACTGGATCATGGCCAGCCGCCACGAGCTGCGGCTCAAGCTGCAGGTGATCGCGCTCAGCGCGAAACTGCGCCAGGCGTACCGCGTCGAGAACGGCAGTGCGATCGCGTCCGCCGAGCCGGTCGACGATTTCGCCGTGCAGAACCTCGGCCTGCAGCTACGGTATCGCTACGAGTTCAAGCCGCTGTCCTATCTATACGTCGTCTATGGCCGAGGCGGATACCAGCAGGAGTCCGTGTTCGACGATACGCCCAGCCTCATCAATCGCGGCTTCAGCCTGCGCGACGACGAGCAGCTGCTGGTCAAGTTCAGCTACCGGTTCGAGAACTGATCGAAGGACTGATTACCGTGGAATCGGCGGCGCCGAGCGGTGGAACACCGGCTTGATCGCGAGGCCCGACTGGATGCGCGACACGCCGGGAATACGCGTCAGCACGTCGAGCATGAAACGCTGGTAGCTGGGCAGATCGGGCACGACGATGCGCAGCACGTAGTCGGCCTCGCCGGTCATGAGGTAGCAGCTCATGACTTCCGGCACGTCGGCGATGCGCCGCTCGAAGACCTTGAGTGTTTCCTCGACCTGGCGTTCGAGGGAAACCCACACGTACATCGTGATGCCGAATCCGAGTTTCTGTTCGTCGAACTGCGCGCTGTAGCCGGTGATGTACCCCTCGGATTCCAGGCGCCGGATCCGGCGCAGGGTGGGGGTCAGGGACAGGCCGATCCGCTCGGCGAGGTCGCGCCAGCTGATTCGACCCTCGCGCGACAGGATTTCCATGATCTTCGCGTCAACCTTATCGAGCTTTTCAGTCGCCATGACCCATTTTCGCGTGATTTGTGGTGCAAACATGCTAATTGGCGCACGTTCCTAGTCAATAATTGGATTCATTGTGCTCCCCGTAGTGCGTTAAGATTCATCACGTAACCATATGACTGGTATAAGGAATTCGATGTCTCGCCACGCTCCGGTTTCCGTTTCCTTCGAGTTCTTCCCGCCCGGCGACGAGGCGATGGAGCGCACCCTGTGGGACTCGATCCGCTATCTCGAGCCGCTGAGCCCGACCTTCGTGTCGGTGACCTATGGCGCGGATGGCTCGACACGTGAGCGCACCCATAACGTGGTGTCGCGCGTCCAGCAGGAGACCGGCCTCAACTGCGTGCCGCACCTGACCTGCATCGGCGCGAGCCGGGGCGAGGTGCTCGACATCGCGCGCCGCTACTGGGACCAGGGCATCCGCCACATCGTCGCGCTGCGCGGCGATCCGCCTGCGGGCACCACGAAGTACGAGCCGCGCGCGGATGGGTTCGCCTATGCGGCGGACCTCGTGAAGGGACTCAGGTCCGTGGGTGATTTCGAGATCTCGATCGCCGCGTATCCCGAGACTCATCCGGAAGCGCCGAGCGCGGAATTCGACCTGGACAACCTCAAGCGCAAGATCGACGCGGGCGCGACCCGTGCAATCACCCAGTTCTTCTACGACAACGACAAGTACCTGCGCTTCCGCGACGCGTGCGCCGCGAAGGGCATCAGCGCGCCGATCGTGCCCGGCATCCTGCCGATCACGCGTTTTCCGCAGATCACGAGGTTCGCGAAGCGTTGCGGCGCCTCGATCCCGGACTGGCTCGAGCACCGCTTCGACGGCCTCGAGGAGAATCCCGAGACGCGCAAGCTGATTTCCGCCGCCGTCGCGATCGAGCAGGTTCACACGCTGCAACGTCACGGTGTCGGGCAGTTCCATTTCTACACGCTGAACCGTTCCGAGCTCACCTACGCGATCTGCCACGCTCTCGGCGTGCGTCCGAAGCAAAGCGAACGCAAGGTGGCCAATGCCTGATCAAGCGCAGATCCAGCGCGCGCAACGACTGCGCGCGCTGTTCAGCGAGCGCATCGTCATCCTCGACGGCGCGATGGGCACGATGATCCAGCGGCGCAAGCTCGACGAGGCGGCATTCCGCGGCGAGCGCTTCAAGGCCTGGCCGCGCGACCTCAAAGGCTGCAACGACCTGCTCGTCATCACGCAGCCGCAGGTGATCGAGGAGATCCACCGTGCCTATCTACAGGCGGGCGCGGACCTCGTCGCGACCAACACGTTCAACGCGAACTCGATGTCGCTGGCGGATTACGGCCTCGAGGAGTTCGTCTACGAGATCAATCGCGACGCGGTGAAGCTCGCGCGACGCGCCGCGGATTCGGAGTCGGAGAAGCTGGGCCGCGAGTGTTTCGTGGCGGGCGCGCTGGGCCCGACCAGCCGCACGGCGTCGATTTCGCCCGACGTCAACGATCCGGGTTTCCGCGCGGTGACCTTCGACGGTCTCGTCGCGACGTACAGCGAAGCCACGCGCGGTCTCATCGACGGCGGCGCCGACGCGATCCTCATCGAGACGATCTTCGACACGTTGAATGCGAAGGCGGCCATCTACGCCGTGCGTTCGACGCTGGACGCGGCGGGCATCGATCTGCCCATCATCATCTCCGGCACGATCACCGACGCCTCGGGCCGCACGCTTTCGGGCCAGACCGTCGAGGCGTTCTGGGCATCGGTGCGTCACGCGAAGCCGATCACGATCAGCCTGAACTGCGCGCTCGGCGTCAAACAGCTTCGGCCGTACGTCGAGGAGCTCTCGCGTCTCGCCGAGACGAACGTCGGCGTGTATCCGAACGCCGGACTGCCCAACGCCTTCGGCGAATACGACGAGGCGCCCGAGGACACCGCGAAGGTGCTCGGCGATCTCGCGCATCACGGGCACCTGAACTTCGTCGGCGGCTGCTGTGGCACGACGCCCGAGCACATCAAGGCCATTGCCGATCGTGTCCGGTGCGAGCCGGTGCGCCGGAAGCAAGAGCCGGAAGCGCGCCTGAAGCTATCCGGCCTCGAGGCATTCAACCTCACCGACGACATCCGCTTCGTGAACGTAGGCGAACGCACCAACGTCACGGGCTCGGCCAAGTTCCGCAAGCTCATCGAGGCCAACGACTACCCCGCGGCGCTGACGATCGCGCGCCAGCAGGTGACCGACGGCGCGCAGATCATCGACGTGAACATGGACGAGGGCATGCTCGATTCGGAGGCCGCCATGGTGCGCTTCCTGAATCTCATCGCCTCGGAGCCGGACATCGCTCGCGTGCCCGTCATGATCGACTCGTCCAAGTGGACGGTCATCGAGGCGGGCCTCAAGTGCATCCAGGGCAAGGGCGTCGTGAATTCCATCTCGCTGAAGGAAGGCGAGGATGCGTTCATCGAGCATGCCCGCAAGATCCTCAACTACGGCGCGGCCGTGGTCGTCATGGCATTCGACGAGCAGGGCCAGGCCGACACGCTCGAACGCAAGGTTTCGATCTGCGAGCGCAGCTACAAGGTGCTGACCGAGAAGGTCGGCTTCCCGCCCGAGGACATCATCTTCGATCCGAACATCTTCGCGATCGCGACCGGCATCGAGGAACACAACGGTTACGGCCTCGCGTTCATCGAGGCGACGCGCGAGATCCGCAAGCGTTGTCCGGCCGCGCACATTTCCGGCGGCGTGAGCAACGTGTCGTTCTCGTTCCGCGGCAACGAGCCGGTGCGCCAGGCGATGCACTCCGTGTTCCTGTATCACGCGATCCAGGCCGGCATGGATTTCGGCATCGTGAATGCGGGCCAGCTCGCCATCTACGAAGAGATTCCGCCCGAATTGCGCGAGCGCGTCGAGGACGTGATCCTGAATCGACGTGCCGATGCGTCCGAGCGATTGCTCGAGATCGCCACGCAGTACAAGGACGGCGGCAGCCGGGAGCGCAAGGAAGACCTTGCCTGGCGGCAGCTGCCGGTGAAGGAGCGCCTGAGCCACGCGCTCGTGTCGGGCAACGACCAGTACATCATCGAGGACACCGAAGAGGCGCGCCTCGCCGCGGCTCATCCGCTGCACGTCATCGAAGGTCCGCTCATGGACGGCATGAACGTGGTCGGCGACCTGTTCGGCTCGGGAAAGATGTTCCTGCCGCAGGTGGTGAAGTCGGCGCGCGTCATGAAGAAAGCCGTCGCGCACCTGATCCCGTTCATCGAGGCGCTGGCCGACGGCGTGCAGAAGACCAATGGCACCGTGGTGCTCGCCACCGTGAAGGGCGACGTGCACGACATCGGCAAGAACATCGTCGGCGTCGTTCTCCAGTGCAACAACTTCGCGATCGTCGATCTCGGCGTCATGGTGCCCGCGGAGAAGATTCTCGAGACCGCCGAGAAGATAGGCGCCGACATGATCGGGCTTTCGGGCCTGATCACGCCGTCGCTCGAGGAAATGGCGCACATCGCGGGCGAAATGCAGCGCCGCGGCTTCAAGGTGCCGTTGCTCATCGGCGGCGCGACGACCTCGCCCGCGCACACCGCGGTCAAGATCGATCCGCAGTACGACGGGCCGGTCGTGTACGTCAAGGACGCGTCGCGCGCGGTCGGCGTGTGCCGCCAGCTCGTGACCCCGGAGATGAAACCGGCATACGTCGCGGAAGTGAAGGCCGAGAACGTCCGGCGCCGCGAACAGCACGCCGGCAAGAAGGTGAAGGGCGCGCAGTTGACGCTCGGCCAGGCGCGCGCCAACCGATTCACGACCGACTGGGCAAACTACTCGCCGCCGGTGCCCCGCTTCCTCGGCAGCAAGGTGTTCGAGGACGTGCCGCTCGCGTCACTGACGCCTTACATCGACTGGATGCCGTTCTTCAATGCATGGGAGTTCGGCGGCACGTTTCCCGCGGTGCTCGATGATCCGAAACGCGGTGAAGCGGCACGTTCGCTCTACAAGGACGCGCAGGACATGCTCGCGACCATCCTGCGCGAGCATTGGCTCACGGCGCGCGCCGTGGTCGGGTTCTTCCCATGCAACAGCGTGGACGAAGAGATCGAGGTCTACAGCGACACCACCCGCACGCGTGTCCTGCACCGGCTGCATCACCTGCGCCAGCAGAAGGGCAAGCCGGCCGGGCAGTCTCACTACGCGCTCAGCGATTTCATCGCGCCGAAGGATTCGGGCAAGGTCGATTACATCGGCGCATTCGCGGTCACCGCGGGCATCGGCATCGAGCAGCATCTCGAGCGGTTCCTGAAGTCGCACGACGACTACAACGACATCCTGCTGAAGTCGCTCGCGGACCGGTTGGCGGAAGCGTCCGCCGAAGCGCTGCACCTGCGCGTGCGGCGCGAGTTGTGGGGTTATTCGCCCGAAGAGCGGCTCACGAACGATCAGCTCATCGCCGAGCAATATCGCGGCATCCGCCCGGCGCCGGGATATCCCGCGTGCCCGGATCACACCGAGAAGGGTACGTTGTGGCAGATGCTCGACGTCGAGCGCGCGATCGACCTCAAGATCACGGAGAGCTACGCGATGTATCCCACCGCCGCGGTCAGCGGTTGGTACTTCGCGCATCCCGATGCGAAATATTTCGCCGTCGGCCCGATCGATCTCGAACAGGTTCAGCACTACGCCGCGCGCAAGGGCTGGTCGCAGGCCGAAGCGCGCAAGTGGCTTGTCTCGAATCTCGAGGCGCGCTCGCAGGATCCGCACGACGAAGCAGCGTAGAAGACGGTGCCTGGCACCGTCTTTTCCTCGCGAATTCAGTGGACGTTCAGCTTGCGGGGCTATAGTTAGTTCCGCCCGCGGGTCGCGAGCTTCAGGGAGATGAAGAATGGTCCGGATACTGCCGCGCGCCTGCCTGATCGCCCTGTCACTCTCGCCGTTCGCTCACTCGGCTGATCCGGCTCCGGCCCCGGTCTCCGGCGCTGCGCTGGAAAAGCAATTTCGCGAGTCGATGGATCTTCCTTCCGATGCAACGATCGTGTTCATCGGCGAAGACGGTACGCTTTTCACGAGTGACGAGTTCGCGCGCGCCATGATGAAGCAGGACGTGTCGGCTGCCGTCGAAAAGGATCCCACCGGAAAGAAGTTCACGCTTCGACTGGCCAAGGCAAGAGCCGATGCGAACGCTGTTCCCGCGTTTCTGCCCGAATTGGACGCCACGAATCTTGCCGGCCAGCCCGTACGCGGCGCGGATCTGAAGGGCAGGGCGACGCTGTTCAATTTCTTCTTCTCGACCTGCGTGCCCTGCATCAAGGAAGTGCCCTTCCTCAATGAGTTCCGGCGCAAGCACGCCGAATACAACTACGTGGCGGTGACTTTCGATCCCGTTCCGGAAGCGCGCGACTTCGCCGCGCAGCGCAACTTCGAGTGGCCGATCGTGGCCGACGCAAGGAAGTTCGTCGATGCCGCGGGAGTCAAAGGTTACCCCACCTACATGCTCGTCGCGGCCGATGGCCGAATCCTGGCGCGAAACTCGGGACTGGACGTCGAAGCGATGAAGGATCCTGCGACCGGACTCGCTCACATCGAGAACTGGGTGGCGTCGGCGCTGGCCCGAAAGCACTGATGATGTTCGCGGGGCGACCGCGACTGAATGGCGCACGCGCGTCTTGACCACGCGACGGCCGTCGCGTGTACTCGCGCGCGCATGAAAAACATCCTCGGAGTCGCGTGGGCGACGCTGTTCCTGTCCGCCACGGCGGCCGCCGGCGAATGGCAGGCACTGCTCGATTCGCAATTGTCGAAGTTCGACATCTACCTGAGTCATCACGGCAAGGACATCCTCGGGGTCGTCCGCGGAACGGCGCCGGAAACGCTCAAACCCGTCGGGCTCAACCCTCCAACGCAGAACGTCTTCTCCGTCGTGACGCTCGATGGCGAGCCTGTGTTGCGCATCACGGGTGAATGGTACGGCTGCCTCGTCACGAAGCAGGACTATTCGAACTACCACTTCAGCGCGCGCGTGAAGTGGGGCGACAGGAAATGGGAGCCGCGACTCGATGAACCGAAGGACTCCGGCATCCTGTATCACAGCCAGGGGCCGTTCGGCGTCGATTACTGGAAGTCCTGGGCGTTGTCGCAGGAATTCCAGGTCATCGAGCACGGCATGGGCGAGTACTGGAGCCAGGCGACGTCTGGATTCGACATCCGCGCGTACCCCAAGAAGGACGGCGAGGAAGCTCCGCGCTGGAATCCCGAGGCGCCGTGGATGGCGTTCGGCTCGGCCAACAATCACGCGCTCGCGGGAACGGACGAAGACCGGCCGGGTGAATGGAACCTGCTCGAACTCGTGTGTTTCCAGGACGACTGCGTGCACATCGTCAACGACAAGGTCGTCATGGCGCTAGCCAATGCGCGGTTTCGGCGGGGCGACGAAGTCGTGCCGATGACCGGCGGCAAGCTGCAGATCCAGAGTGAGGCGGCCGAAGTGTTCTATCGCGACATCGCGATCCGGTCGATCACGGAGATGCCGGCGAAGTACGCCCGGTACTTCGAATGAAGACGGTGCCAGGCACCATCTTCAATCCGGTAGCTTGAAGATCACGCCGCCCTTGATGACGGCGTCGACCTTCTGCAGCACCGTGATGTCCTCGAGCGGATCGCCGCGCACCGCGATGATGTCGGCGAGCATGCCGGGCGCCAGCATTCCGACGCGGTCGCTCCAGCCCATGAATTTCGCCGCGACGGAGGTCGCGGAGAGGATCGCCTGCATCGGCGTCATGCCGCGCTCGACCATGATCGGAAACTGCCGCGCGTTGAGGCCGTGCGGATACACCGCGGCATCGGTCGCAAACACGATCGGCGCGCCGGCGCGCACCGCCTTCGTGAAGGCCTGCCGCTGGATCTCGGTGGTCTCCAGGTTCTTGCGCAGGAAATCCTCGGGCCAGTTCATGCGACGGCCCTCGGTGTCGATGTACGAGCCGTTGTAGACGTCCATCGCCAGCGCGACATCGAGATCGCGCGCCATCTCGATGCCTTCGTCGTCGAGATATGAGGCGTGTTCGATCGTGTCCGCGCCGGCGCGCATCGCCATCTTGATCGACTCCGCGCCGTGCGCGTGCGCGGCGACCTTGCGGTCGGCCGAGTGCGCGACTTCGACCACGGCGGTGATTTCCTCTTCGTCCATCTCCGGCTCTCCGGGCACGCTGCCGTGCGCGAGCACCGCGCCCGAGGCGATGACCTTGAGCAGATCGGAGCCGTTGTTCAACAGATCGCGCGCCTTCATGCGGAACTCACCCGGACCGCGCGAAACGCCGGCATGAAAGCGCGCATTGTCCTCGGGTTCCTTGTAGTCAGGCACGTACAGGTCGCCGCCGCCATGCGGCACCGTCAGGTAGGGCCCGCTGACCTGCATGCGCGGCCCCGCCGCGCGCCCCGCGTCTATCGTGTCGCGCAACGCGGTATCCGTGTGCATCGCGTAGGTGCCGACGTTGCGCACGGTCGTGAATCCGGCGAGCAACGTCGCGGAAGCATTCTCGAGACCGATCCGCAGGGTCTCATCCGGCGTGCGTGTGAAATACACGCGCAGGTCCGCCGTATCCTCGGGCCGATCCGTCAGGTGCGTGTGCATGTCGATGAGCCCGGGCAGGCACGTGAACCCGGATAGGTCGAGCACCGGCAGATGAGTCGCGGCTGCCGCGCGGGTGTTGCCGGAATCGAGCACTTCGGCAACCTTGCCGTCGCGCACGACGATCAGCATGTTGCGGCGATCGTGCACGAGCATGCCGTCGATGAGCCGGCCGCAGCGGATGGCCAGCGACCCGCTGTCGGGCGTGTACGGAATCTGTCGCACGCTGAATGAATGACGCAGGGCGGGCGCCTGCACCGCGCAGCCGGCCAGCCCGAGCGCGAGCAGCGCGAGGAACAGCGGGTTTTTCATGTGAGCGGGATGAATTCCTGGTTGTCGAAGTCGGGCAGTTTCATGCGGTGCGCGCGCCAGTCGGCCTTGGCCTGCTCGATGCGGGCCTTCGATGACGATACGAAGTTCCATTCGATGAATCGTTCGCCGACCGGCTCGCCGCCGAGCGCCATGACGATGGATGGCTGTGTCGCGGTGACCGTGGAGTCCTCGCCGGCCGCGAACACCAGCATCTTGCCGACGCCGTAGCGCTGGCCCCGGACCTCGAGCTCGCCGGCGGCGACGTACATCGCGCGCTCGGAATATTCGTCCGGCAGCGACGTGCGCGCGCCGGCCGCGAGCCGCCAGTGCGCGTAGAAGAGGGGAGAGTGCGTCTTCACGCCCGCGTTCAGCCCGAATGCCGAGCCCGCGAGCAATCGCAGGTTCAGGCCGTCGTGCTCGTGCACCGGCAGGTCCGCGGCGCCGTAGTGGAAGAACGCGGGATCGGTCTCCTCGTGCTCGCGCGGCAGCGCGACCCACGCCTGGATGCCGTGCATCGGTCCGCCCTCGGCGCGCGCCTTTTCGAACCGCTCCGAGTGCGTGATGCCGCGACCCGCGATCATCCAGTTGACCTCGCCGGGTTCGATGGCCTGCTGCACGCCGACGCTGTCGCGGTGCATGATCTCGCCCGCGAATAGATAGGTGACCGTCGCGAGGCCGATGTGCGGATGGGGGCGCACGTCGACCGTTTTCGGAATGCCCGCCTGGAAGTGCACGGGCCCGATGTGATCGAAGAAGATGAAGGGCCCGACCATGTGCCGCCGCGTGTACGGCAGCACACGTCCTACTTCGAATCCGCCGAGATCCCGGCGACGCTGGTCGATGACATCCATCGACCAGCGTTTACCCTAACAGGCCGTCCCCTCGCAAGCGGGCGAAGGTGCCTGGCACGGAAAAGCCGGGAGAAGCGCCATCATTCCGGGCGCCGTGCTTCTCCCGGCTTTTCCGTGCCAGGCACCGTCTTCACAGCGACTTCAGGAATTGCGCGAGATCGCGTTTCTCGCCGGAGGAGAGGCCGAGCGAGAAATGGGAGTCGTAGTGATCGACGACCGCCGCCAGCGTCGGGAATCGCCCGTCGTGGTAGTAGCCGCCCTTGGCGTGGGTCCACAAGCCCTTGAGAGGCGCCGTGCGATAGGCCTCGTCGGGCGAACGGTTCGCCTGGAAGTCGTCGATGCCGATCTCCTCCGCGGTGTGCATGTTCCAGCCCGGCTCGGTGTAAAGCGGTGGCACGTGACAACGTCCGCAGTCCGCCTTGCCGTTGAACAGTTCCTCGCCGCGCCGCGCGGCGTCGCGGTCATAGCTGCGACGGGGCGCGGGCGGGGCTCGCAACGAGAGCTGATAGAGATGCAGTGCGGGCAGCAGCGGCGTGATCATGTCCTCCTCGGCGCGCACGTCGTCGAAGCCGTTGCGCGCGGCGACCGGGAATTTCTCCTCGTCCGCGAGCCGCGGATCGGAGAACGTTCCCTGACCGTGCATCTCGAGCGTGGCCACGAACGCATTCCAGTACGGCACGCTGCCCCAACCGGTCGAGGTGTGCAGGTTGACCCCGGCGAGTCCGAACGCCGGTGGGATCAGCACCGACGCGGATTTGCCGTCGGGCCGAAACGCCTTGCCGTCGAGTATCAGCAGTGCATCGAACCGTCCGGGGCCCCACGAGTTCAGCACCGTGCGCACCGTATCGACGTCGACGCCGAGCACTTCGGAGAACGGTTCGAGCCGCGGCGCGAGCGCGACGATCGCGCCGACGTCCAGGTCGCGGTTGGCCCATCCGTCGAGACGCCGGCCGATGCCCTTCGCGAAGGAATCGTCGACGGTCGAATGACACAACGCGCACTGGATTCCCATCGACGTGATGTTGCCTTCGCGATCGAAGAATCCCGTGACTCCGACGACGGCGTTGAGCTTGAGTAGTTCGAGTGTCGTGGCCGGATCGTCGAGGTCGACCTCGCCGCGCGCCACCGCGCGCTGCACGGACCGCGGCAGCGCCGTGACATCCACCTTGAGTCCGACTTCGAGCGCGGTCCTGGGCGAAACGCCGGGGCCCACGCCACCGTTATCGGCGCCCGCGATCGCGAGATGTAGTCCGAGTCCGTCGCCCCAGAACGTCTCGTCGCCGAACGTTGCGAAGCGGAACGCCTCGCGTCCCTCGCGCAGCTGCGCCGACAGGGAAGGCGAGTCGTGCCCAGGTCCGTCAGGTCCGCCCGCCGCGGCGGGTAATGCGACCATCGAACCGACTATGGCCGCGAGCATCCGATGCTTCATATATCCCCCATCGCCAACCAGGTTGGCGCGTGATTCGCACATCCACCCACGACAATGCTTCGAGTGCTTCCGCCGTTCCGCCGCGATTGACTCCGGACCGGGTCGCGTTGTACTTTACCGTAAGGTTAATTAACTGATGGGTTTCGCATGTCCGCCGATACGCTGAGCACCACGTTCGCCGCGCTTGCCGATCCGACGCGCCGCGCGATCCTCGCCCAGCTGATTTCCGGGGAAAAATCCGTCACCGAGCTGGCCGAGCCGTTCGACATGAGCCTGCCGGCCGTCACCAAGCATCTGAAGGTCCTGCAGCGCGCGGGACTCATCTCACAGGGCAGGGAGGCGCAGTGGCGTCCCTGCCGTCTCGAAGCCGCACCGATGCGCGAGGCCGCGCAGTGGATGGAGCCTTACAGGCGTCACTGGGAGCAGCGCCTCGACCGGCTCGACGACTACCTGCGAACGCTCTCGCGAACCACATCAACCCAGAAAGGGAACCGCCGTGCCCGCGCCAAACGCTGAACTTGCCGATCGCGAAATCATCCTCGAGCGTGTCTTCGATGCGCCGCGCGAGCTCGTGTGGCGCGCGTTCACGCAGGTGGAACACCTCGTCAACTGGTGGGGACCGAACGGCTTCCGCACGACGTACGATCACTACGACCTGCGTCCGGGCGGGACCGCGAAATTCACGATGCACGGTCCTGACGGCAAGGACTGGCCCAACAAGTTCTGGTTCCTGGAAGTGCAGGAGCCGTCGCGCATCGTGTTCGATCATGGCGACTTCGAGAAACCCTGGTTCCGGGTCACCGTGACGTTCGAGGAGAGCGGGGGCAGGACGCGTTACGCGGCCCACATGGTGTTCCCGACGACCGATGCCTGCGACGCGGCGAAAGCCCGCGGCGCGATCGAGCTCGGCAAGCAGACCTACGAGAATCTCGCTAACTACCTGCGGAGCATGTCATGAGCTCCAGCGCGCGTTCCATCAAACACGGCACGTTCGTCATAGAGCGCAAGTTCGACTTCGACCCCGCGTTCCTCTACCGGGCCTGGACCCAGCCCGACGCCAAGGCGCGCTGGTTCAACGGTCCGCACGACAAGTGGAAGGAGCAGGTGAGGGAGATGGACGTTCGTCCGGGTGGCCGCGAACGCTTGACCGGCAAGTTCGCGGACGGTTCCGAATCGCGCTTCGAAGCCCTGTACTTCGACGTGGTGCCGGAACGGCGGCTGGTCTACGCCTATGACATGTATTTCAAGGGGAACAAGCTGTCCGTTTCGCTCGCCACGATCGAATTCGTGAAGGCGGGCGCGGGCACGAAGCTCATCGTTACCGAGAACGGCGCGTTCCTCGACGGTTACGACGACGCCGGCAGCCGCGAGCGCGGCACGCTCGGCCTCATCGACAACCTCGCGCGCGCGTTGAACGGCGAGGACGTGCGTCAGGGATAAAGCGAAGAGACGTACGCGACGACGTCGATCATCTCGTTCAGATCGAGGTTCTCGACCACCGGCGTCATCTGCGCGGCCTCCGAGTTCGTGCGGATGCCCGCCTTGAACGCGAGCATCTGCCTCAGCAGGTAGCTGGGCTGACGTCCCGCGATGGCGGGTACATCGTTCATGCCCTTGAGATTCGTGCCGTGGCAGGTGGAACACACCTGCGTCTTCTTGCCCTCGGCCTGCACCGCGAGTTTCTTGCCCCGCGAGATGGCGCCGGGCGGAACGTACGCCATGTACTCGAGGCGATCGTCGCGCCGCTCGTGTCGCTCGATGTCCTGCGTCACTTCGAGCAGGCGGTCGCCCAGGTCCTCGGTGCCGCCCCGTTCCTTGTAGATCCAGAACGCGGGCTCGGCGCGCGGGATGCGCAGGCTCTCGATCACGTACACGCGACGTTTGAGCTTCTGCTGCGAGAAATACTTCGCGCTTTCGTCGATGTCGGCGTCGGTCAGGAATTTCGCGAGCTTGTGCATGTCGCGGCTCGGCGCGTATTTCTCCGGGCCGTAGGGCTTGCGCGCGCCGCTGCGGAAATCGATGAGCTGCTGGCGGATGTAGTTCTCCGGCAATCCGGCGAGCGCGGAATTCTCCGGGCGGCCCTGGCCGCCCGGCGTGTGGCAGTAGGCGCAGGCCCAGACGTTCGGCTTGCGCCCCTTCGCGACGATGTCGGGCATCGGCGTGTGACTCGCCGGGCGCCAGTCGGGCGGATTGAACTTGTCGTTGATGCGGGCAAGAGTGAACTGCTCCTTGCTGTCAGGGACGGTCAGAATTTCGACGTCGTCGAGTTTCGGGGGATCCTTCTGCTCCGCGGCGCGAAGGGTCTCGATGTCGATCGGGAACAGCCAGTCGGGCGGTTCGATGGCCGCGGCGGCAGGTTTGGCCGCTGTCTGCGCCTGAGTCTGGGGGACGGCCTGCGCGGCACTCACGGCGAGTGCGATTCCGACGAGCTTCGGGAAAATCTTTCCGATCATCTGTCGCCCCTCCATCCACGCATATTGCCATTCCACGCCGGGAATCGGGATCATTGCGGCCGCCGAGATCCATTCATCGTGAAAGGGTTCATCATGGTCATCCAGGTTCGCCCAATCCGATGCGGCGCCTGAACCGCCGAGCGCTGCCGCTCGGGACGGTCGCACTCGCGCGCTTTCTCATCGGAAAGACCCTGGTCCATTCGACGCCGAGCGGGCGCACGGCGGGGCGCATCGTCGAGACCGAAGCCTATCCACCGGGCGATCCGACCGGTTATGCCCGCCCGGGACGCACGGTGAGCAACGCGCCGCTGTTCGCGGCGCGGGGTCACGGCTACGTGCGCATGGTCTATGGTTCGTGCCTCACGCTCAATCTCGCCGCGGAAGAAGAGGGCACGGGCGCGGCCGTGTTGATCCGCGCGCTCGAGCCCACCGAGGGCATCGAGCTCATGGTGCGCAGGCGGCCCGCGTCGCGGTTGCGCGATCTCGCGCGCGGACCGGGGCGTGTCTGCGCCGCGCTCGGCATCGGGCTCGAGCTTTCGGGTGTGGATCTCACGGAGAGCCGGGTCCTGTGGCTGGAGCGCGCGCCCGGTCGCGCGGTCGACATCCAGGTGTCCACGCGTATCGGCCTGTCGCGCGATCAGCACCGGCGTCTGAGGTTCCTCGAACGCGACAGTCCTTTCGTGAGCGTTCGGCCATAATGCGCGGCATGTTGCGATCGGTCGCCGTTCTTGCGTTTGCAGTTCCCCTGGCCCACGCCGCGGAGCCGGCTGCTCCCGGCCCCGCGAAACTCACCGAAGAAAGTTTCAGGGCGAGCATGGGTTTCGCGCCCACGTTGCGCATTTCCTACCGTGACCTCGCCTGCCAGCCCGTCGGGTTCGACGAGTTCTCGCGGCAGATGTCGCAGGAAGGCATGCGTACCGATACCGATCGTTCGGTGGACGGCATGGCGATCACGCTGACCATCCGCGGTCGCGGTGCGTCCGCGTGCTCCGCGCCCTATCCACCCATCTCGGAAATGCCGGCGTTCGATCTGCGCGATCTCAACGGCAAACGCATCACGGCCGAGAGTTTGAAAGGCAAACCCACGCTGGTGAACTTCTACTTCGCGACCTGCAAGCCTTGCATTCTCGAAGTCGGGCCATTGAACGAGTTCGCGGCCGCGCGGCCGCACATGAATTTCCTGGCCATCACGTTCGACGAGCCCGACGAAGCACGTGGTTTCGTGGATCGTTACAAGTTCAAGTGGCGGGTCGTGCCGGACGCGCGCGATCTGATCGACCAGGTGCGCGTGAAGAGTTACCCGATGATGGCGCTGTTCGACGCGGACGGGCGGCTGCTCGGAACGAAGCGCGGCGGTGCGCGCGACGAGCTGGAAGCCGCGACGGTGGGCCCACAACTCGCTCGCTGGACGGAAGGCCTGTTGCGCAAGGCGAAAGACTAGCCGCCGGCAGGTCTGTCCCCGTTTGCCAGGAAACGGGGAATGTCCCCATTACGCGGGGACGGGCTTGAGCTTGGCTTCGCGGATCGGCAGGTTCACGAGCGCCGCGAGCAGCGCGAGCGCGGCGTCCGCGTACCACATCCACGAGAAATCGCCGAAGCGGGTCATCGCCCAGCCGCCCAGCGAGGCGCCGAAGAAGCCGCCGATCTGGTGCGTGAACGTGGCGAGGCCGAACAGGGTCGCGAGATAACGGATGCCGAATAGTTTGCCGATCAATCCCGCGGTCGGCGGCACGGTCGCGAGCCAGGTGAAGCCGAGCACCGCGGCGAACACGTAGAACGTCGTCGGTGTCTTGGGCGCGGCGAGATAGACGAGTACGGCCACCGCGCGGCTCGCGTACATCGCGAACAGCAGGTACTTCATGCGCATCACGCCGCCGGCCCAGCCGGCCCACAAACTACCCGCGACGTTCGCGAGGCCGATGATGGCCAGCGACATCGAGGCGACCGAGGCCGGCAGCATGCACAGCTGCACCTCGCCCGGGAGATGGGTGACGAGGAACGCGATGTGGAATCCGCAGGTGAAGAACCCGAGGTGCAGGCACCAGTAGCTGCGGTCTCGCGCGGCGATGCGCAGCTGCTCGCGCATCGTGAGCGCCGACTCGGCGGGAACGGCGTGTATCGCGGCCGCCGCTTCGGCGCGCGCGTCGCGCGGGTCTTTCGGCTCCGGCTTCCGTAGCAGCGGCCGCATCAGCGGGATGGTCGCGAGCGCGGCGATGGCCATCGCCCACATGCCGGCCACCCAGCCGAATGCGCTGATCAGCGCCTGGTTGAGATTCGCGAACACGAATTGGCCGAGGCTGCCGCCGGCATTGATGAACCCGGAAGCGAACGAGCGCGACTGAATCGGTACCCGCTGAGCAACCACGCCGAACAACACGCCGAAGCTGCCCGCGCCCGCGCCGGCCGCGACCAGCACGCCGAGTGTCGCGACGAACGCGAACTCGCTCGACGCGAACGGCGTGAGCGCGACGCCCGCCGCGAGCATCAATGCGCCTACGAGCAGCACGGGGCGCGCGCCGTGACGGTCGGCGAGCGCGCCGAACGCGGGCTGCGCGACGCCCCACATGAGCTGGCCGATGGCCATCGCGAAACTCATCGCGGCGTAACCGACGTGCGTGCTGTCGATGATGGGCGCGATGTACAGGCCCAGCGACTGGCGCAGGCCCATCGTGATCATGAGGATCGAGCCCGCCGCGATCATGACGCCGAGCAGGCGTTTGTCGATTCCGTTCATGGCCTCATCTTCCGTTGCGCACACATTCGCGCCAAGGGCCAGTCGCTCGCGAATTCCTGTTCTGTACTCGAGCGGGGCGTTCCGGCCGCGCCGCGGGCCGCGCGACGAAATTTCCTCGATTCGTCAGTGGCTTGTGCCCTGGCCGGGCGGGGCGCATCCCGGGTACGGCGCACGAAACGCTTTCCTGTGAAATAGTTGCCTTGACAACTATTGCACCGGCACGCGATCCTGCGCGCCCCCTGAATCCCACCGCGAGCTTCCATGACCGCCGCCGCCGCCCGATCCGTACGCGAACGATCGCGCGAATCCCCCGAGATCGTTCCGCTCCCGGAGGACGATCCGCATCGCATGATCTGCCGGCAGCTGAAGCTGGTGATGAACTCGCTCGTGCGCCGTGTCGACCGGCACATGCAGCCACTCGAATTGACCGGCATGCAGTGGGAGCCGGTGCTCATGCTGTGGCTCAAGCGCGCCGACACCGTCGCGGGACTCGCGCGGATGACCGGCGTCGGGCTTGCCTCCATGAGCCGCATGCTCGACCGCCTCGAAGAGAAGGACCTGCTGCGCCGCGAGCGCAGCGAGACCGATCGCCGCGTCGTCAACCTGCACCTGACGGCGAAGGGCAAGAAGGTGGCCAACAAGATCTGGCCGATCGTCGTCGAAGGAATGCACGTGCACCTCGATGGATTCAGGAAGGAAGAACTCGCGCAGTTCAATGGCTTGCTGAGCCGCATGCTCGCGAACGGAGCCCGTGATGATTCGCATTGATCTCCTTCGCGCCGGATTGCTGGCGCTCGCCGCGCTGACGCTCGCCGCCTGCGGCAAGGAAGACGCCGGTCCGCCGCCGCCGCCCGAAGTGGGCGTCGTCACACTCGCGCCGCGTGCGATCGCGATCACCGATCAGTTGCCGGGTCGCACCACGGCGTTCCGCGTCGCGGAAGTGCGCCCGCAGGTCACGGGCATCGTGCAGAAACGGCTGTTCGCCGAGGGCACGGAAGTGAAGGCCGGCCAGCAGTTGTTCCAGATCGATGCGAGCAGCTACCGCGCCACGCTGTCGCAGGCCGAGGCCGCGCTCAAGCGCGCCGAAGCCCAGGCCGTCACCGCGAAGCTGCTCGAGGAAAGATACGCGCCGCTGATCGCGGCGAACGCGGTTTCGAAGCAGGAGAACGACGAAGCGATCGCGGCGCGCGCCCGCGCGGAAGCCGACATCGCCGCGGCCCGCGCGCAGGTCGAAAGCGCGCGCATCAATCTCGTCTACACGCAGGTGTTGTCGCCCATCAACGGGCGGATCGGACGCGCGCTCGTCACCGAGGGTGCGCTGGTCACGTCGGGACAGCAATCCGCGCTCGCGACCGTCCAGCAACTCGATCCGATCTATGTCGACATCACGCAGTCGTCGACCGAACTGCTGCGCCTGCAGCGCCAGCTCGCGAGCGGTGAGCTCGTGAAGACCGACGACAACGAGGCCGAGGTCGGCCTGACACTCGAGGACGGCAGCCTGTTTGCCGAGCGCGGCCGTCTCAAGGTGTCCGAGGTGTCGGTGGATCCGTCCACCGGTTCGGTGGTGCTGCGCGCCGTGTTCCCGAATCCGAAGCGCGAGCTGCTGCCGGGCATGTTCGTGCGCGCGACGTTGACGCGTGGAACACGCGCCGCGGCGCTGCTCGTGCCGCAACGCGGTGTGTCGCACACCCCCCGCGGCGAGGCCACCGTCATGGTGGTGGGGCCGGACGACAAGGTCAGCGAACGCGTCGTGACCGCCGACCGCGCGATCGACGGCGAGTGGCTCATCACCGCCGGACTCGAGCCCGGCGAGCGCGTGGTGCTCGACGGACTGCAGAAGATCAGGCCGGGCGCCGTCGTGCGTCCGATCCCCGCGGCCGAACCAGGCAACGTGGAGCGACGTGCGGAAGGCCGGCCCGAAGTCGCCAGACGCTGATCCGCACGAACCACGAACTTCCGGGTGAATAGCTAGTCATGCTTTCGCGCTTCTTCATCGACCGCCCCATCTTCGCGTGGGTCATCGCGATCATCACGATGATCGCGGGCACCGTTTCGGTGCTCAACCTGCCCATCCGCCAGTACCCCGCGATCGCGCCGCCGACCGTCGGCATCAGCACGAACTACCCGGGCTCCTCGGCGCAGACGTTGCAGGACACGGTGATCCAGGTCATCGAGCAATCACTCAACGGCATCGACAACCTCACGTACATCACGTCCGAGGCGAATTCGGACGGCAGCGCGTCGATCACGCTGACCTTCGCGCAGGGCACCAACCCCGACACGGCGCAGGTGCAGGTGCAGAACAAGCTGCAGACCGCGATGCCCTTGCTGCCGCAGGAAGTCCAGCAGTCGGGGATAAGGGTCAACAAACCCGCGCGCAATTTCCTCGTCGTCATGGGCGTCATCTCCGCCGACGGCAGCATGAGCAGCGAGGACCTCACCGACTACGTCGCGACGAACATCCTCGATCCGCTCAACCGCACGCCGGGCGTCGGTGACGTCACGATGTTCGGCTCGCAGTACGCGATGCGCATCTGGCTCGATCCGGCGAAGCTCAACAACTACGGGCTCACGACAGGTGACGTCGTCGCGGCGATCCGCGCGCAGAACGTGCAGGTGTCCGTCGGGCAGATCGGCGGCCTGCCGGCGGCGCCGGGCCAGGCGATCACGGCCAGCATCATCGGGCCCACGCGATTCTCGACGGCCGACCAGTTCAAGGACATCCTGCTGCGCGTCAACCCGGACGGCTCGCAGGTGCGCATCGGCGACGTCGCAACGGTGTCCCTCAACTCCGAGAGCTACACGCGCGACACGAAGTACAACGGCAAGCCCGCGGCCGGTGTCGCGATCCGGCTCGCGGCGGGCCAGAACGCGCTCGATACCGTCGACGCGATCCACGCGACGATCGATCGCCTGCGGCCCTTCTTCCCGCGCGGGCTCGAGGTCGTCTATCCACTCGACACGACGCCGTTCGTGAAGACCTCGATCTTCGAGGTCGTGAAGACACTCGTCGAAGCCGTCGTGCTCGTGTTCCTCGTCATGTTCCTCTTCCTGCAGAACGCACGCGCGACGCTGATCCCGACGATCGCCGTGCCCATCGTGCTGCTCGGAACGTTCGGCGTGCTCGCGGCATTCGGGTTCTCGATCAACACGCTCACGATGTTCGGCATGGCGCTCGCCATCGGATTGCTCGTCGACGACGCGATCGTGGTCGTCGAAAACGTCGAGCGGGTCATGGCCGAGGAAGGGCTGTCGCCGCGCGAGGCCACGCGCAAGTCGATGGACCAGATCACGGGCGCGCTGGTCGCGATCGCGCTGGTGCTCGGCGCGGTGTTCGTGCCGATGGCGTTCTTCGGCGGCTCGATCGGCGTCATCTACCGCCAGTTCTCGATCACGCTCGTCTCGGCGATGGGGTTGTCGGTGCTCGTCGCGCTCATCCTCACGCCCGCGCTGTGCGCGACGATCCTGAAGCCTCTTCCGAAGTCCGGGCACGTCGAACACAAGGGCTTCTTCAAATGGTTCAACAAGAAGTTCGACCAGGGCCGGGATCGCCACGAGCGCGGCCTGACCGCGATGCTCGCGCGGCCGCGCCGCACGATGCTCGTGTACCTCGGCATCGTCGCCCTGGTGGCAGCGCTGTTCACCCGGATCCCGTCGTCGTTCCTCCCGGCCGAGGATCCCGGCTTTGCGTACGGCCAGGTGCAGACCCCGCCCGGCGCGTCGAAGGAGCGCACCTGGGCGGTGCTCGATGCCGCGCAGCAGTATCTGAACGAACAGGAGAGTGATGCGGTAGAGGGAGTGCTCACGGTCAACGGCTTCAACTTCGCGGGACCGGGACAGAACTCGGGCCTGATCTTCATCAAGCTGCGTGATTGGAGCGAACGCAAGAAGAGTGAGCTCTCGGTCGCCGCCGTTCTCGGGCGCGCGAACCAGTTCTTCTCGTCGATCAAGGACGCGAACGTCATCGCGATCCCGCCGCCTGCCGTGCTCGAGCTCGGCAACACGGCGGGCTTCGATCTCATGCTGCAGAATCGCGGCGGCCTGAGTCACGACGCGTTCCTCGCCGCGCGCAACCAGTTGCTCGGCATGGCCGCGCAGGACCCGCGGCTCGCGAACGTGCGGCCGAACGGCGTCGAGGACGCGCCGCAATTCAAGCTCGACATCGATCGTGAGAAGGCGAGTGCGCTCGGCGTCTCGATCTCGGATATCAACCAGACGCTGCAGACCGGTTGGGCGTCTACCTACGTGAACGACTTCATCGACCGCGGCCGCGTCAAACGCGTCTACGTGCAGGGAATTCCCGAATCGCGCATGCAGCCCGAGGACCTCAGCCGCTGGTACGTGCGTAACAAGGAGGGCGGCATGGTGCCGTTCTCGGCGATCGCGCGCGGCGAGTGGACCTACGGTCCGCAGAAGCTCGTGCGTTTCAACGGCGTGCCCGCGTACCAGATCCAGGGCGCGCCGGCGCCGAGCCGCAGCTCGGGCGAGGCGATGGAGGCGATGGAAGAGCTCGTCGCCAGCCTGCCCGCGGGCGTCGGCCTCGAATGGAACGGCCTCTCGTACGAGGAGAAGTCTTCGGGTTCGCAGGCGCCGATTCTTTACGCGCTGTCGCTCGCGATCGTATTCCTGTGCCTCGCGGCGCTCTACGAGAGCTGGTCGATCCCGGCCACCGTGCTGCTCGTCGTGCCGCTCGGCGTGCTCGGCGCCGTGCTCGCGACACTCGGGCGCGGCCTCACGAACGACGCGTACTTCCAGGTCGGCCTGCTGGTCACGATCGGCCTCGCGGCCAAGAGCGCCATCCTCATCGTCGAATTCGCGAAAGAGAACTTCGATCGCGGCATGGGCCTCGTGGAGGCGGTGATGCACGCGACCAAACAGCGCCTGCGTCCCATCCTCATGACGTCGCTCGCGTTCATGTCGGGCGTGTTGCCGCTGGCCATGGCGTCCGGCGCGGGCTCGGGCGCGCAGCACGCGGTCGGCACCGGCGTGATCGGCGGCATGCTGACGTCGACGTTCCTCGCCATATTCTTCGTGCCCGTGTTCTTCGTCGTGATCCTCGGTTACTTCAAGGTGAAACCGGTGGCGATGAAAGTGGACGAGACGCCGGCTGACGAGCCGTACGCGAGCACCACATGAGTTATCTACGTTCCATCGGCGTGCTGACCGTGGCAGCCACCATGGCCGTCACGCTGGCCGCCTGCACGCTGGCGCCCCGTTACGAACAGCCGGCCTCGCCCGCACCGGCCGCTTATGAAGGAGTGGATTCCACCACGGCGCCCGTCGCCGCGGCCGACATCGCGTGGAGCGAGTTCTTCCCGGATCCGGAGCTCAAGGACCTGATCCGGCGGGCGTTGACCAACAATCGCGACCTGCGCATCGCGACCCTGAACGTGGAAGCCGCGCGTGCGCAGTACCGCATCCGCCGGGCCGATCTCGTGCCGTCCATCGATGCGGTGGGTACGGCGAGCAATCAGCGGACGCCGGGTCCGGTTTCGCCCACGGGAGACAACACTCTCCAGCGCACGTATTCGGCCGGGCTCGGCACGACCGCGTTCGAGCTCGATCTGTTCGGCCGCGTGCGCAGCCTGCGGCGCCAGGCGCTCGAGCAGTATTTCGCCCTCGAGGAAACGCGCATCGCGGCGCAGCTCGTGCTCGTGTCCGAGGTCGCGACCGCGTGGCTGACGTTGATCGCCGATCGCGAGCTGCTCGCGCTCGCCGAGGAGACGCGCGCGAGCCAGCACAAGTCGTACGAGCTCACCAGGCTGCGCTTCGATTCGGGCGTGTCGAGCGAAGTCGAACTGCACCGCTCGGAGTCCGCGTGGCGCGCAGCCGAGGTCGACATCGCGCAGCAGAAACGCCGCGTCGAGCAGGACCGCAACGCGCTCGCGTTACTGGTCGGCGAGCCGCTGCCGCCGAACGTCGGCGCGAACGGCCAACCCATCGAACAGCAGACCTTCGCGCAGGAGTTGCCCGCGGGCATTCCCGCCGAGCTGCTCACGCGCCGGCCGGACATCCGCGCGGCCGAACACGCGCTCAAGGCCGCGAACGCGAACATCGGCGCGGCACGCGCCGCGTTCTTCCCGAGCATCGGACTCACCGGTTTCTACGGCAGCGCGAGCGACGATCTTTCCGATTTGTTCAGATCGGGAACCACGAGCTGGAGCTTCACGCCCGTGGTGCGGCTGCCGATCTTCAGCGGCGGCGCCAACATGGCGGGGCTCGACCTCGCCAATGTGCGCAAGCGCACCGAGATCGCGCGCTACGAGCAGTCCATCCAGGTGGCTTTCCGCGAAGTCGCCGACGCGTTGATCGCGCGCAGCACCTTCGAAGAGCAGCTGCGGGCCCAGGAAGCGCTGACGCGCGCGGCCGAGGCAAGCTACCGGCTCGCCGACGTCCGCTACCGCGGAGGTGTCGACAGCTATCTAGGCGCGCTGATCGCGCAGCGCGACCTCTACACCGCCCAGCGCCAGCTCATCGTGACGCGTCTCGCAGGTGCGGCCAATATCGTCCAGCTCTACCAGACGCTGGGCGGCGGCTGGAAGGAGTAGTCAGGGAAACCCGAGGGCGGGCAACGAGACCAGTTCCAGTTTGACGCCCGCGCTATAACGCCGATCCGGGTTAGGGCAGACTCCCCGTTCATGAAAGCCATAAGTCTCGCCTTGCTCGCTGCTTCTCTCGCTTCCGTTTCTCTCGCAGCCCCTCCCGCGGCCAACGACGAAGCCGCGGCCTTCGGCGCGCGCGAAACGATCAACAACGCGGCCCTGTCCGCCGACGGCAAGAAACTCGTCTACGTGGGCGCCGGCACGGAGGCGAGCACCGTCGCGGTGGTCGTCGACCTCGTGAGCGGCACGGCCTCGCAGGTGGCGCGCGCCGACGGCAATCCGGTCAACCTCGAATCGTGCGAATGGACGGCGTCGGACCGGCTGGTGTGTCAGCTCTACGGCCTGCAACGTGTCCAGGGCGTGCTCGTGACGCTCTCGCGCACGCTCGCGATGGACGCGGACGGAAAGAATCAGCGGTTCCTCGGACAGAAGGACACGCTCGAGCAGATCGGCAAGCGCTTCGGTGACGGCTGGGTCGTCGACTGGATGAGCGGTACGGACGGCACCGTGCTGATGTCGCGCAGCTACGTTCCCGAGGCGAGCACCGGCCGGCTGCTCGCGCGCAAGGGGGAGGGCCTTGGAGTCGATCGCATCGATACGCGTACGGGTAAGTCCACGCAGGTCGAACGCCCCGGTGACGACGCGACCAACTACATCTCCGACGGTCGCGGCAACATCCGCATCATGACGACGACGGGAGTCGCCGAGACGTCGGGCATGATGACCGGCGTCGACACCCACTCGTACAGATTGCCGAACGACCGGGCATGGCGACCGCTCGGCAAGTGGACCCTCGATCGCGGCAGCGGCGGACGCGGCACGGGCATGATCCCGCTGGCCGTCGATCCGTCCATCAACGCCGCCTACGTGATCGAACCGCTCGAAGGACGGCGCGCCCTGTATCGCATCACGCTCGACGAATCGCTCGAGCGCGAGCTCGTCGCCTCGTCGAAGCGCGTCGACATCGACGGCGTGATCACGATCGGGCGCAGCGGTCGCGTGATCGGCGCGTCGTATGCGACCGAGCGCCGCCAGACCGCGTATTTCGACGCGGACTACAAGACGCTGCACGACATGCTCTCGAAGGCGCTGCCGAAGCAGCCGCTGATCGGCTTCATGAGCGCGAGCGCGGACGAGCAGGTGCTGGTGGTGCATGCCAGCGGCGACATCGATCCGGGCGCCTGGTACATCTACTACCGCGACAAGAAGGCGCTTTCGCCGCTCATCTCCGCGCGCCCGCCGCTCAAGGGAAAGACGCTGTCGCCGGTCAAGGCGATGACGTACCCGGCGGCGGACGGCACGGAAATCCCGGGATACCTGACGTTGCCCCCCGGCGTCACCGAGGCGAAGAACCTGCCCGCCATCGTCATGCCGCACGGCGGTCCCGGCGCACGCGACGAGTGGGGATTCGACTGGCTCGCGCAGTACTTCGCGCAGCGCGGGTTCGTCGTATTGCAGCCTAACTTCCGCGGCTCGGACGGTTACGGTTCGGACTGGTTCGCGAACAACGGCTTCCGGGGCTGGAAGACCTCGGTGGGCGACATCGCCGACGCCGGCCGCTGGATGGTGTCGCAGGGCATGGCGGATCCCGCGAAGCTCGCCGTGTTCGGCTGGTCGTACGGCGGATACGCCGCGTTGCAGTCCAACGTGCTCGACCCGGACCTGTTCAAGGCGGTCGTCGCCGTGGCGCCCGTGACGGACCTCGGCCTGCTCAAGAGCCGGAACATGATGTACGCGGACGGATTCCTGACCGCGGACTTCATCGGTAGCGGCCCGCACGTCAAGGAAGGCTCGCCCGCGCAGAACGCGCCGGTCTTCAAGGCGCCGGTGCTCATGTTCCATGGCGACAACGACCTGAACGTCGACATCGGCCAGTCGCGCCTCATGCAGAAGGAACTGCGCGGCGCGGGGAAGACGACCCAGCTCATCGAGTACCCGAAGCTCGAGCACAGTCTGCGCGATGGCGACGCACGCGCGGACATGCTGCGCAAGTCGGAGGAGTTCCTGCGCAAGAACCTCGGGCTCTGACTAGTAACCGAGCGCGAGACCCGTAGCGCGGCGCGGATCGATCGCACCGTAGAACTTGTTGGAACCGACGGCCGGGGCGTTCAGCCCCGGCGCGCCGATCAGGATCGCGGCGACGTGATTCTCGGGCTGCGGCACGGTGAGCTGATGGCCCATGCCTTCGAGTATCCGCCGCGTGTCCGGACTCAGCGCGCGCGTCTCGACGTACGTGGACTCCGGCAGCCATTGCTGGTGGATGCGCGGCGCATCGACCGCTTCCTGCAGGTCCATGCCGTAGTCGATCACGTTGATCATCGTGAGCATGACGGCCGTGATGATGCGGCTGCCGCCGGGGGTGCCGAGGATCATCCAGGGCTTGCCGTCGCGAAGAACGATCGTGGGCGTCATCGAGCTCAGCGGCCGCTTGCCGGGTTCGATCCTGTTGGCAGCGCCCTGCACGAGACCATACAGATTCGGCACGCCGACCTTCGCGGTGAAGTCGTCCATCTCGTTGTTGAGCAGCACGCCGGTGCCGCCGGCCGTTACGCGCGCGCCGAACCAGTCGTTGAGCGTGTAGGTGACGGACACCGCGTTGCCGTATCTGTCCGCGATGGAGTAGTGAGTCGTGTGTGTGCCTTCGCGCGGCACGACGGCCGGCGGCGGGCCTGACCTGCCGGCCCGCGTGAGATCGATCGTCGCGCGGATCTGTTCCGCGTATTCCTTGCTCGTGAGGAGTTCGACGGGGTTGCTCGCGAATCCGGCGTCGCCCAGTAGCTGGTTGCGGTCGGAGTAGGCGCGGCGCATCGCTTCGATCTGCACGTGTACGGCGCGCGCGGAGCCATAGCCGAAACCTTCCTGCTCGTCGCCGAGTGGATAACCCTCGAGGATGTTGAGCATTTCGCACAGCACCACGCCGCCGGAGCTGGGTGGCGGCGCGGAGACGATGCGCAACCCGCGATAGTCGCACTCGACCGGCGCGAGCTCCCGCACACGGTACGCGTCGAAATCCGCCTGCGCGAGGATGCCGCCGCCGGAGCGACTCGCCGTCACCAGCGCGGCGGCAATTTCGCCCTGGTAGAAGCCCGCGGCGCCACGGCGGGAAATGTTGCGCAACGTGCGCGCGAGATCCTTCTGCACGAGCGTATCGCCCACGTCCAAGGGCTGGCCGTCCTTCAGGAATATCGCGGCCGACGGCGCGTCCTTGCGAAAGTCTTCGGTCGCTTCGTGGAGCATGTCGACGTCGCCCTGTCCGAGCACGAAGCCGCGTTCGGCAAGCCTGATCGCGGGTGCGACGAGACGTGCGCGCGGCAGAGTGCCGTATTTCTCGCGAACGTATTCGAGTCCGGCGACGGTACCTGGCACGGCGACCGCGAGATGTCCGCGCAGGGTCGCGTTCGGAATCACGTCGCCGTTCGCGTCGAGGTACATGTCCGGCGTGGCCGCGAGCGGCGCGGTCTCGCGGAAGTCGATGAACGTGCGCCGCCCATCGGCGAACTGCAGCGTCATGAACCCGCCGCCGCCGAGATTTCCCGCGGCCGGATAGACGACGGCGAGCGCGTAGCCCACCGCGACCGCGGCATCGATCGCATTGCCGCCGTTGCGCAGCACGTCGACACCGATGCGCGTCGCGTGCTGCTGCGCGGTGACCACCATGCCGTTGCGCGCCGCGACGGGCGCGGGCGAGGCCGCGTGGACCGCATGGGCGATCAGCAGGATTATCGACAGGAAGATTCGTTTCATGCGGGCACCCGGAAATCTCCCGCCGTCAGGACTCGACCAGCGCGTGCCCCTGGCAGATGACCCGCAGGTAGCGGGGGAAGTCGAGTTCGAGTCGGCGTTGCAGCCAGTTCGCGATCGTCTCCAGGTCGTCCGTGATGCGGGTGGGCGGCGGGCGCCGCGACGCGAACAGCAGCAGGTTGAGCTCGCCGCTCACCGGCACGAGTGTCGCGTTCGATCCGTATATCCGCGCGGCCTGCTTCAACAACGCGCTGTAGCGTTCGGTCTTGCCCCACAGGTTCGTCACGATGACACCGCCCTCGGCGAGGCGGCGGGCCGCCGCCCGGTGGAAGCGCTCGTCGACCAGCGACAACGCGACGCCGTCGGCGTCGAACGCGTCGACCAGCAACACGTCGAACGGCTCGTCGCCCGCTTCGAGATAACGCGCGCCGTCGTCGTGCACCACGCGGAAGCGTTCGTCGTCGCGCGGTATCAGGAATTCGTCGCGCATCGCGATGACGTGCTCGTCGATCTCGACCACCGTGATGCGCGTCTTCGGCAGGTGCCGGTAGCAGAATTTCGCGAGCGAGCCGCCGCCGAGTCCCACCATGACGACGTGGCGCGGATTCGGATTCAGGAGCAGGAACGCCATCATCTTGCGCGTGTAGGGCGCGATGAGCGAGTCGGGCTCGAGCAACGACATCGCGCTCTGCGTGGCGTCCTGCGTGAAGTGCAGTCGGCGCTCGTACGGCGTCTCGAAGATGTAGGGCCTCGACATGCCTTCGCGATCCGCGAGCACTTCGAGCGCCGCGCCGGGATTCTCACCCGGCCGCACCGGCACGCGCACGACGCCCGGCTGGCAGCACCAGGGGCTCTCGACCTCGAGAAAATCCGGGAGTCCTTCCGCTTTCATTTTCCCGCCGACGCGCTGATCGCGGTGAGGATGGCCGCAAGGATGCGGTTCGGATGCGGCGGACATCCGGGCACGGCGACGTCGACCGGGATCACGTTGGAGACGCGTCCGGCGCTGGCGTAACTCTCGCCGAATATCCCGCCGTCGCAGCCGCAGTCGCCGACGGCGACCACGAGTTTCGGGTCGGGCGTCGCATCGTAGGTGCGGCGCAGGGCCGTCTCCATGTGGCGGGAAACGGGACCCGTGACCAGCAGCAGGTCCGCGTGGCGCGGGCTCGCGACGAACTTCACTCCGAGCCCTTCGATGTTGTAGACGGGATTGTTGAGCGCGTGGATCTCGAGCTCGCAGCCGTTGCACGAACCGGCGTCTATCTGCCGGATGCACAACGCGCGTCCGAGGATGTCGCGGATCTTTGCCTGCAACGATTCGTGCAGTCGCAGCGCTTCGTCAGGCGAGGGCGCAGGCTCGGTGACGATGCCCGCGCGGCAGATCTTGTGCAGGGTCTTCAGCATGTTGCTAGAGGTCGTGTCCGCTGTACGAAAGATTGAACGACTTGTTGATGAGTGGGAAATCCGGAACGATGTTGCCGATGATCGCGTGCTCGAGCACCGGCCAGTTCTGCCAGGACGGGTCGTGCGGATGGCAGCGGCGGATTCCGCCGTCGGCGGTGGTGGAAAGGGCGATCAGCACCGGGCCGCGCCAACCCTCGACGAGACCGAGCGCCGCGTCCTCGCGGGCGGGCGGCGCGAAGGCCGAGCAATACGCGCCCGCGGGGATGCGCTGGGCGATCTCCTCGACCAGCCGCAGCGACTCGAGCAATTCGTCGAAGCGCACCGCGACGCGCGCCAGGACGTCGCCATCGCGGCTCGACATCTTGCGCACCTGTAACTCGTCGTAGGGCGTCGTGGACAGGTCGGCGCGCAGATCGTGCGCCTGGCCGCTCGCGCGGCCGGCGAGGCCGCACAGGCCGAGGCGCGCCGCGAGCTCTGGCGTCACCGTGCCGGCGTTGGCGAAACGGTCCCGGACGCCGGCGTGTTCGTCGTAGATGCCGCGGATCTGCTGTGCCTCGCGCGCGATGCCGGTTGCGCTGCGCGCGAGCCGCGCCAGCGATTCGTTCCCGGCGTTCACGGACACGCCGCCGGGCACGACGAAATCGAACAGATAACGCCGCCCGAGCGCTCCCTCGGTCGCGCGCAGCCAGGATTCCTTGAGCCTCGAGAACTGCGTGAGTCCGAACGCGAAGCCGGCGTCATTGCCGAGCGCGCCGAGATCGCCGAGATGGTTCGCGATGCGCTCGCATTCGAGCGCGAGCGCACGCAGCCAGGCCGAGCGCGCGGGAACGGCCGCGCCCGCGATCGCCTCGTATGCCTGGCAGTACGCCCACGAATACGCCACCGCGGAATCGCCCGAGATGCGCGCCGCGAGCCGGTGGCCGTCGCCGGCGCGCAGCGTGGTGAAGCGCTGCTCGATTCCCTTGTGCGTGTATCCCAGCCGCTCTTCGAGCTTGAGGACTTTCTCGCCGACGACGGAAAAGCGGAAATGCCCGGGCTCGATGATGCCCGCATGCACGGGGCCCACCGGGATCTCGTGCACGCCTTCACCTCCCACGCGCACGAACGCGTACGCGTCCACGCCGTTGCCGGGGGAGGGGGCTTCGGCCGAGGGCGCGAGCGGTAGATAGTCGGCGGGCCAGGCCGCGTGGCGCAGCCAGGGGCGCTGATCGAAATCGCGGGCGCGCACGCCGGCGAGATCCGCCGCGGCGCGCTGCATGCGTGCCGCGGCGGGAAACAGCTCGGCGAGGCTCGGGTAGGTGGCGGACTTGTCCGCGAGTTCGAGCGAGAGCAGCAGCACCGTCGGTCCGGCGATCGACGCCGCATGGACCGCGACACGCGGCCCGCCGTCGGCCCACAGCGCCAGCAGTCGGCCGCCGGCCGCGGCGACGTCGCCGGCGCATTCCAGCCAGGTTTCGGGCGAGAGCACGACACGCCGCATGTCCGGCGTTCCCGGCAATGGCGTGGACTGTTCGACCCAGCGGCGCAGCGGCATGTCAGCGCCCGCCGATCAGGCTGGCCGCCAGCTGGAACCAGTCGGCCAGGTAGGGCGGAATGAACAATCCGAGCACGAGCACCAGCCCGAGATGCGTGAATACCGGCAGCAACGCGGGCGGATGCGGCAGGCGTTTCGCGCTCGTCTCGCCGAAGACCATGGGTTGGACCCGGCGGAATATCGCGGCGAATGCGACGCCGAGGGCCAGGAGCAGTATGGGCGTAGCCCACGGTTGCTCGCGCATCGCCGTCGTCAGGATCAGGAATTCGCTCGCGAACACGCCGAACGGTGGCATCCCGAGAATCGCCAGCGAGCCGATCATGAGACCCCAGCCGACCGTCGGGCTGAGCGTCACCAGTCCGCGGATGTCGTCCATGATCTGCGTGCCCGCCTTCTGCGCGGCGTGGCCGACTGCGAAGAAGATCGCGGACTTGGTGAGCGAGTGCACGGTCATGTGCAGCAGCGCGGCGAAATTCGCGACCGGACCGCCCATGCCGAACGCGAACGTGATGATTCCCATGTGCTCGATGGACGAGTAGGCGAACAGGCGCTTGATGTCCCGTTGCCGCCACAGGAAAAACGCCGCGAGCACCACCGATACGATGCCGAAGGCCATCAACATCTGCGAAGGCAGCGAGGAATCCAGCGCGCCTTCGACCAGAATCTTGCAGCGAACTACCGCGTAGATCGCGACATTGAGCAGCAGGCCGGACAACACCGCGGAGATCGGCGTCGGACCTTCCGCATGGGCGTCGGGCAGCCAGTTGTGCAGCGGCGCGAGTCCGGCCTTGGTGCCGTAGCCGACCAGCAGGAACACGAATGCCAGGCTCAACACCGTCGGTTCGAGCTGATCCTTCACCGCGTCGAGATTGGTCCAGAGCAGCGCGCCCATGCCCTCGGCGCCGAGGATCTTCTCGGACGCGAAGTACAGCAGGATGGTGCCGAACAGCGCCTGGGCGATGCCGACACCGCACAGGATGAAGTACTTCCAGCCGGCCTCGAGGCTCGCCGGTGTGCGATACAGGGTGACCAGCAGCACGGTAGAAAGGGTCGCCGCCTCCATCGCCACCCACATCAGGCCCATGTTGTTGGTGGTGAGCGTGATCAGCATCGCCGCGATGAACAGCTGGTACATGCTGTGGTACAGGCGTAACTGCACCGTGCCGACGCGCCCGTGCTCGCGCTCGATGCGCATGTAAGGGCGCGAAAACAGCGAAGTAGTGAGGCTCACGAACGACGTGAGCGCGACCAGGAAGACGTTGAACGGGTCGATGAAGAACTGCGCGCCGGCGGCCGTCAGCGTTCCCTCGTCGATTACCCGCGCGGTCAATGCGCAGGCCGCTGCGAACGTGGCGAGGCTCACGAAGACATTGGCTTCGGGCGCCCAGGCGCGCGCGCCGAAGAAGGCGAGCAGCAGCGCACCCAGGGCGGGGACGGCGAGCAGCACCAGGATCTCCATGCTACTTGTCCTCCCGCAAGTTCTCGAGATGGTGCAGGTCCAGGCTGTCGAACTGCTCGCGAATCTGGAAGAAGAACACCCCGAGCACGAGCATGGCGACCAGGATGTCGAGCGCGACACCCAGCTCGATCACCATCGGCATTCCGTAGGTCGCGCTCATCGCGCCGAAGAACAGGCCGTTCTCCATCGACAGGAAGCCGACCACCTGCGACATGGCCTTGCGGCGCGTGATCATCGTGAGGAACGCGAGCAGCACCACGGCGATGGCGATGCCGAGCGAACTGCGCGTCGTGGTCGTGGCGAGCGCGGCGATCGGCTGCGCCAGGCCGAACGCGAAGATCACGAGCAGCAGGCCCACGAGCATGGTGCCGGTGATGTTGAGGAGCGGTTCGCTGTCCCAGTACACGCCCAGCCTGCGGATCAGTCGATGCAGCAGCCAGGGCAGGAAGGTCGCCTTCAGTGTGAGAGTGATCGCTGCCGACACATACAGGTGTCCCTTGCCCGTGCGCCATGCGAGCAGCACGGTCGCGAGTCCGAGCAGCAGGCCCTGCATCGCGAGCAGGTTGACCATCGTCACCACGCGCCGCTGCGACAACATCGCGAAGGACGACAGCAGCAGCAACGCGGCGAACATGTTCAGCAACTGCAGGTCGAAGGCAAGTCCGCTCACGGTCAGGATCCCAGCAGCAGGTAGACGAGAAGCCCCAGCGTCGCGAACAGGAAGGCCGTCGCGAGGAATTCGGGAGCGCGGAAGATCCGCAGCTTGGCGGAGACGGTCTCGATGACCGCCAGCGCGAGACCGGCCGCCAATAGTTTGATCGCGAGGATCGGAAGCGCCGCGAGCAACACGAGCGGTCCGGGGGCGTCGCCGGTCGCGACGCCCCAGGGCAGGAACAACGCGAAGCCGATGCACGCGTAGTTCATGAGCTTCAACGCCGCGGACCATTCCATCAGCGCGAGGTGCCGCGCCGAATATTCGAGCAGCATCGCCTCGTGGATCATCGTCAGCTCGAGGTGCGTAGCGGGATTGTCGACGGGGATGCGCGCGTTCTCCGCCAGCAACACGAGCACGAAGGCCACCGCCGTGAACGCGAGACTGGGATACAGGCCCAGCGTGCGGGTCGCGATGTTCTCGGAGATGGCGGGCAGCGCCGTACTCATCGAGATCAGCGAGGCGAGGAAGATCACCATCAGCAGTGCCGGCTCCGCGAGGAATCCCACCAGCATCTCGCGCCGGGCGCCGAGCGTTCCGAAAGCCGTGCCCACGTCCATCGCGGCAAGCGACATGAACACGCGCGCGGTGGCGAACAGGCCCACGAGTGCGATCGCGTCGGCCGCGTTCGAGAACGGCAGGCGCGTGCCGAGAGAGGGAATGATCGCAGCGGCGCACACCATCGTGCCGAAGACCACGTACGGCGCGGCGCGAAACAGCGGGGAGGCATTGGTCGCGAGCACCGCGTCCTTGTGGAAGAGCTTGCGGATCGTGCGATAGGGCTGCAGCACGCTCGCCGCCGAGCGGTTCTGCAGCCAGGCGCGGCACTTGTTGACCCAGCCGACGAACAGCGGCGCGACCAGCAGCGCGGCCAGCGCCTCGAAGAACTGCATGGCGTACGGCACGCTCACAACACGAACACCAGCAACAGGATCAGCGTCGCGAAGCTGTAGAGAAGATAGGTCGAGATGCGCCCCTGCTGCAGCCAGGCGAGCGCCTCGGCGACCCGCTGCACGACGCGGCCGAGCGGTAGATAGAGAACGCGCCACAGGCGGTCCCCGACCGTGACCCGGTAGCGCGGCGCGCGGTCGAACGGCGTCGGCAGTTCGCGCTCCATGTCGAAGAACGAATTGAAGATGTGGCGGATCGGCTGCCCGAATCCTTCCGCCGTATCCTGCATGCGGGGATCGAGGCGCGCGAAACCGCAGTCCCACGGGGCTCCGCGGCCGACGCCCCGGTGATACAGCGAGCTGACCAGCCAGAGCGTGGCGAAGACAGTCCCCAGGATCGCGAGCAGGAAGACGAGCGGCGAGTAGGAGGCCAGTCTTCCGGGAACCGGTGCGAAGTTCCACCAGCTTTCCGGGGAGATCTCGGCGGCGAAGCCCAGCTCTTCCGGCACGTGGGCCAGCAACTCGAACACGTGCGTCGGCAGGAAGCCGAGTGCGAGACAGCCGAGCGCGAGCCATGCGAGGCCGACGCGTTCGAGCCATCCCGCGTCATGCGCGTCGGCGAGTCTGGCTTCGCGGGGCTGGCCGAGGAAAACCACGCCGAAGAATTTGACCATCACGTAGGCGGCGAGCGCCGCGGCCAGCGCGATCACGGCCGTGCCGAGCGGCAGCAGCATGCTGACGAACGGCTGCGGCACTTCGTTGGCCGACAGGAAGGATTGCAGCAGCAGCCATTCCGAGACGAAGCCGTTCAGCGGCGGCAGCCCCGCGAGCGACAGCGCGCCGATCAACGTGAGCCAGGCCACCCACGGCATGCGGTGGATGAGACCACCCAGCCTTCCGAGATTGCGCTGGCCGGTGGCGTGCAGCACCGAGCCGGTGCCGAGGAACAGCAGGCTCTTGATGAACGCGTGATTGACCGCGTGATAGAGCACCGCGATCAATGCGAGCGCCGCGAGCCCGTTCATGCCGACGCCGCGGAACACGATGGCCAGGCCGACGCCGGAGAACATCACGCCGATGTTCTCGATGGACGAATACGCGAGCAGGCGTTTCATGTCCGTCTGCGCCGCGGCGAAGATCACGCCGTAGAGCGCGGTGAACAGACCGAGGGCCAGCGGAATCAATCCCCACCACCACGTGGCGTCGGCGAGCAGGTCGAACGTCACGCGCAACACGCCGTAGAGCGCGGTCTTGAGCATGACGCCGCTCATGAGCGCGGAGACGGGTGAGGGCGCGGCCGGGTGGGCTTCCGGCAACCACACGTGCAGCGGCACGAGCCCGGCTTTCGCGCCGAAACCGAACAGCGCGAGGCAGAACGCCGTGGTCGCCCACGTCGGCGACAACTCCGCGCCGCGCATCGCATCGAAAGTGAACTGCCAGCTCCCGCCCTGCAACACGCCGAAGGACAGCAGGATCGAGATCGCGCCGATGTGCGCGATCAGTAGATAGATGAAGCCCGCGCTGCGGATCTCGGGGATGCGGTGCTGGGTCGTGACCAGGAAGTACGACGACAGCGCCATGGTTTCCCAGGCCACCATGAACACGTACGCGTCGTCGGCCAGCAGCACGAAGCCCATGCTGGCGAGGAAGACGTGGAACTGCAGGCACAGCAGCCCGGGCGCGGTGCCTTCGCCGGCCCTGAAATATCCGGCGCCGAACAGCGAGATTCCCGCCGATGCGCCGCCGAGCAGCAGCAGGAACACGTTGGTGAGCGCATCCGCTCTCAGATGAACGGGAAGGTCCGGCAGGCCGAGCGGCAAGGTCCGTTGCTCCACCGGGCCACCGAGACCGACGATCGCGACGATCGCGATCGCCAGGCCGATCGCGGCGCCGAGTGGAAAAAGGATGCGACGCACGAACGCCACGCTCGACGGCCGGGCCAGGCCGAGCACGCCGATGCATGCCCAGGCGGCGAGCAGCCAGACCAAAACATTCAGCGCAGATGTCGAGCCGGGTGCCACCGCATGCCCACTGACGATAGACCGCCCCTAGTGTTGCAGGATGCGCGTCCGATGTGAATACTATTAACATCTGATGCACATGGATCCGACTGGGGGTTCTGTTTTGGCACTGGAAGAGCGCACCGCGCGACTCACGATCCTCATCGATCCGCGCAAGAAGGCCGTCTTCGAACGCCTCTGTGCGGAGGAGGATGCGACTCCTTCGCAGGTCGTGCGCCGACTCTTGCGGAACTATATCGAGTCGCGCACCGGCAAACCCTGGACGCCCGAAGCGGATCGGCCGGCGTCACGTCGCAAGGGCGGTTGAAGGGAAAAGTCCTAGGCGATCGGATCCGAGCCGACCGCCGCCGAATCGGCGCCCGCGGTCGCGGGGAGCCATGCCACGTGCACCGTATGCGGTGAGCCGTCATCGATCAGTTCGATCGTGTTCCGTCCGGGGCTCATCACCTTTCCATCCACCGTGAGCTGCGCGAGCGCATCCGCGCCGGGCTGCTGATCCACGGTGATTTCGTACGGCGTTCCGCGGTACTTGTAGTTGATCGTGAATCGCGGCCAGGACGACGGAACGCAGGGCGCGAGCGTCAGGCGGTTCTCGCGCAGCCGGAATCCCAGGATCCACTCGAGGCCCGCGCGATAGAGCCAGCCAGCCGAGCCCGTGTACCAGGTCCAGCCGCCGCGCCCGGCGTGCGGTGCTTCGGAGTACACGTCGGCGGCGACGGCGTAAGGCTCGACCTTGTAACGCTGCACGTCGGCGCGTGAGGCCGCGCGCCGGATCGGGTTCAGCATCGAGAACACTTCCATCGCGAGATCCGCCTTGCCCTGCAGCGCGAGGGCGATGACGGTCCAGATCGCCGCGTGTGTGTACTGGCCACCGTTCTCGCGGATGCCGCGTGGATAGGCCTTCACGTAGCCCGGCTCCTGCGTCGACTTGTCGAAGGGCGGCGTGAACAGCAACGCGAGCGGCGGGTCGCGGCGGATGAGCTGCGCTTCGACCGCGGCCATCGCGCGCGCGGCGCGTGCGGGGTTCGCCGCGCCGGAGATCACGGCCCACGACTGCGCGATCGCGTCGACGCGGCATTCGTCGTTGCCGGCGGAGCCGAGCGGCGTGCCGTCGTCGAAGAATCCGCGCCGGTACCATTCGCCGTCCCAGGCGTGCTGCTCGAGCGCGACGCGCAGCTTCGAGGCCTGGTTGAGCCAGTTGGTAGCCAGTGCAAGTTCGCCGCGCGACTGCGCGAGCGGTGCGAACGCGGTCAGCGTGGCGTGCAGGAACCAGCCGAGCCACACGCTCTCGCCGCGGCCATGCTCGCCGACGCGGTTCATGCCGTCGTTCCAGTCGCCGGTGCCGATGAGCGGCAGTCCGTGCGGTCCCATGTACAGCGAGCCCTCCAGGCCCCGCCGGCAATGCTCGAACAGTGGCGCGCTCTCCTCGCTCACCGAGGGTTCGAAGAACGCGTCGTGCCGGTCGCGCGGCAGGGGTGCGCCCTCGATGAAGGGAATCTCGACGTCGAGGATCGCGCGGTCGCCGGTGAGCGCGATGTAGTGCGCCGTGACGAATGCGAGCCAGACACGGTCGTCGCTGATGTGCGTGCGCACGCCGCTGCCGTTGTGCGGCAGCCACCAGTGCTGCACGTCGCCCTCCGGGAACTGGCGCGACGCGGCGCGCAGGATCTGCGCGCGCAGTAGTTCGGGGTGAACGAGACCGAGCGCCATCGCGTCCTGAAGTTGATCGCGGAATCCGTACGCACCGCTCGCCTGGTAGAACGCGGCGCGCGCCCAGGTGCGGCACGCGAGCGTCTGGTACAGCAGCCAGCCGTTCATCATGATGTCGAACGCGCGATCGGGCGTCTTCACCTGCACGTGACCGTTCAGATCCTTCCAGAAGCCGCGCACGGCGCCGAGCGAGGCATCGAGATCCGCCTCGCGATACTTCGCGATCAGCGAGCGCGCCTCGGATTTTTCGGTCGCCTGGCCCAGGAAGAAAACCACCTCGGCGCTCGCGCCCGGCTCGATCTCGATGCGCGTGCGCAGCGCCGCGCAGGCATCGAGCGCCGCACCCGTGCGGCCCGACAGCGGTGCGCCGCCGACCAGCGCGGCAGGGGAGTCGAGCGCCCCGTGACGCCCGAGGAATTCGCGGCGGTCCGCGGTGAACTCGGTTTGTTTGCCCGCGAGATCCGCGAACGCGATCCCCTCGAAGGCGAAGTTCCAGGGATTGCGCGCGAACAGCGCCTGCGTGGCCGAATCGACCTCGGTCAGCACGTGTGGCGCGCCGACGGCGCGCGACGGTCCCAGTACCCACTCGACGTACGCCACCACGGAAATCATGCGCTTGCGCGTGCCCGTGTTGCGGATGGTCAGCCGGCAGATCCTGACCGGATCCTCGAGCGGCACCCACATCGTGAGGCCGAGCTGGAAGCCGTGCGAGCGCTGCTCGAAGCGGCTGTAGCCGTGGCCGTGCGCGCACGAGTAGTAAGCATCTTCGTGACGGATCGGCGCGGGTGTCGGGCTCCAGATCTCGCCCGTGTCGTCGTCGCGCAGGTAGATAGCCTCGCCGGGCCGGTCGGTGACCGGATCGTTGACCCAGGGCGTGAGGGCGTTCTCGCGGCTGTTGCGCGCCCAGGTGTAGCCGCCGCCGTCGGCGGACACGTGGAACCCGAAGTCGCGGTTGGCGACGACGTTGATCCATGGCGCTGGTGTGCGCTGACCCGCGGCGGGCGCGATCACGTACTCGGCGCCGTCCGCGGAGAATCCGCCGAGTCCATTGAAGAATTCCAGTTCACCTGCCGGCGTTTCCGCGGGCACGGCGCCCGCGGAGGCCGGCGTGCGCGGAGGCGTGCGCGGCGCCAGCACGGGTGTCGGCGCCATGCGTTCGACCTGGTCGGCGAGACTGCCGCGCCGGCCGGTGAGCACGACGCGCGCGGTGGCCATGAGCAGCGCGCGCGTCTCGGGCGAGATGAGGTCGTTGCGAAGCACGAAGATCTTGCCGAGTGTGTCGGAGCCGGCGATGCGCGGATGGCCCTGGCACACGCGCACCAGGGTTTCCAGCGACACCTGCAGGTCCTGCGCGTACGAGGCGGCGCGGTCGTTGAAGATCACGAGGTCGACCGCGAGACGCTTGAGCGACCAGTATTCGTGTGCCTGCAGGAGCTGGCGCACGATGGTCAGGTCGTCGGCTTCCTCGATCCGCAGCAGCACGATGGGCAGATCGCCCGAAATGCCCTGCGCCCACAGGCCGTGCGGCCCGCCGGCGCCGCGCCGGATGTGGTCGCTCGTCGGCCGCGCGATCGGATCGGCGTACAGGATCCGGCCCGCGAGTTGCTGGAACAGGTTCGCCTGCGAGGCAACGATGCCGAGGTGGCGCAACTGCACCTGTGCCTGCGTCCAGGCCAGCGTCGCGGCGCGCACGTGCGCGCTCGGGTCGCGGTGTTTGTCGAGCAGGTCGATCAGGTGAGCGCGGCTGTTCGAGATGCAGGTCCAGAAGCTGATGCGCGCGCTGCCACCGGCCGGCACGCGGATCCGGTAGCGCATCGCGAACACCGCGTCGAGCACGGTGCCGACCGTGCCCGAAAGGGCGCGGCCCTCGAGGATCGCGAGCGGATCGCGCAGCTCGCGTCCGCGGCCGATGAAGCGTGCCCGGTCGGTCTCGTACTCCGGTCCCGCGATCACGGCGCCTTCGGCCACCGCGTGGTGCGAAGCCCACACTTCCGGCTCGTCCGGCGCGCGCCGCCGCCGTGTCGCGATGAGTGCGCCATGCCGCGGGGCGAATTCCGTACGCACGAATAGTTTGGAGAACGCCGGGTGGGCGACGTCCGACGCCTGTGCGGCGAGCACGATCTCCGAACAAGACGTGATCTCCACGTCGCGCGCGCGGCCGGAGGCGTTGCTGATCGAAACGCGCCGCACTTCGGCGTCGTCCTCGGACGAGACACGGACCTCGAGCGTAGTCACGAGGTCTCCGTCGCCGCGGATGATCTCGGCGCGGTCCTCCGTGAAACTCACGTCGTAGGAGTCCGGTGGCGTCGCGAGCGGCTGGAAACCCGCGGACCACACGCGGCCGGACTCGACGTCGCGCAGCAGGAAGTAGCTGCCCGTGTCGTCGCGGGTCGCGTCCTCGCGCCAGCGCGTTACCGCAATGTCGTTCCAGCGGCTGTATCCCGAGCCCGCGGCCGTGATCATCACCGAGTAGCGGCCGTTCGACAGCAGGTGAGTCTGCGGCGCGGATTCGTGCGGGGTGCGGATGCGGCGTACCTCGGGCATCTGCAGATCCGCGACACGCGCCGCCGTGCCGACTTCCTCGGCGCGCGGGTGCGCCACGGAGACGTCGCGCGGCGTGCGCTCCTGGAGCAGTAGTTCGGTGGCCTGCACGGCGACGTCGGAATGAAAGCGCTCGCGCATGCGCCCGTCGAGCAACGCGTTCGCGATGGCCACGATGCTCATGCCCTGGTGATGCGCCATGTACGCGCGCACGCGCGCGCAGGTCTGACCCTCGGGCACGCGGCTCGGGGTGAAGTCCAGCGCCTCGTAGTAGCCATAGGCGCCTTGCGCGCCGATCCCGGCGAGATCGAGATAGTTCTCGAGCGCCGCGCCGGCATCGATCATTGCCGCGAGTCCGGTCGCGTACGGCGCGATCACCTTGTTTTCCGACAGGCCACGCTTCAGGCCCAGCCCCGGCACGCCGAAGTTCGAGTACTGGTAGGTGAGCTCGAGATCGCGCGCGTTGTACGCCGATTCGGAGATGCCCCAGGGCAGCTCGAGTTCGGCGCCGTACCGGATCTGCCGCTTCACGACGAGCCGGCTGGTCTGCCACAGCAAACTACCGACCGGTGCCCGCAGCACCAGGTCCGGCATCAGGTACTCGAACATCGAGCCCGACCAGGAAACGAGCGCCGCGCCGGCGCCGATCGGGGTCACGGTGCGCCCGAGCCGGAACCAGTGCCGCGCCGGAATGTCGCCCTTGGCGATCGCGACGAAACTTGCAAGGCGCGCCTCGGATGCGAGCAGGTCGTAGCAGCTCTCGTCGAGCGTGCCGTCGGTCGCCCGGTAGCCGATCGACAGCAGCTTGCGCTGTCGGTCGAGCAGGAAGTCGAACTCCATCGCGAACGCGAGTTCGAGCGCCCTGTTCGCGAGTTCCTCGAGATGTTCGACGATGTACCCGGCCGGATCGCGCGCGAGCAGGTCGCTGCGCCGGCTGTCGATGGTGCGGCGGATGGCTTCCACCCAGTAGACGAGGTCGTGGTCGCGATCGAGATGCGCGTCGTGCGCGAGCGTGCGCACCATGTCGACCAGCGTCGAGGCGCGCTCGGCGGCGGCCGCGAGGTCGTCGAGCGTCGGATCGACCATGCTCGAGTCGCCACGCAGCGCGGATTCGACGTCGGCGAACGCGGTTTCGAGCAGCCCGCGCGAGATCGTCAGCCCGGGCACGAAACGAAAATCCCGCAACGCGAGGCGGGCGAGGTCGAGCGCATCGGTCAGTCCGGCGATCTTCGCGGCGTCGGGCCGCTTCTGGTTCTGCCACTCGCGGAACGCGCCGGCGAGCGTGATCAGGTGGGCGGCGAGATTGCCCGAGTCGACCGACGAGACGTACGCGGGATCGAGCGGGCGCAGGTCGCGCGTGTCGTACCAGTTGTACAAATGGCCGCGATGCTTCTGCATGCGCCCGAGCGTGCCGAGCGTCGCCTCGATGCGGTCGAGCGCGTCGCGCAGGCCGCACCAGCCGAAGTCGTGGGCCGAGACGGTCGATAGAAGATAGAGCCCGATGTTCGTGGGCGAGGTGCGGTGCGCGACCACCGCGTGCGGATCCTCCTGGAAGTTGTCGGGTGGCAGGTGGTGATCCTCGAGCGTCACGAAGGTCTCGAAGAACCGCCAGGTGCGCCGGGCGATGAGGCGCAGCTCGAGCTGTTCCTGCGCCGAGAGTTCCTTCCGCGCGGCATGCGTCGGCACCTGGCTGATGCGCCACGCGACCCACGGGGCCGCGAGCCACGCGAGCAGGAAGGGCAGCGCGAGGGTGGGTAGTTTGCCGCCGTTGAGCGCGATCGTGAGCACCGCCAGAACGACCGCCAGCACGACGCCACGGCCCATGCGCACGTAAAAACTGCCGAAGTCGGCCCTGGCGCCCGACAGCAGGTCTGCCGGTATCCACTCGAGCAGGTGGCGCTTGCTCACGAACATGCGCCACAACGTCCGCAGGATCGCGTCGGACATGAGCCAGGCCTGGTAGGCGAGCGTCGTGACGAGCAGGGCCGTCTGCGCGATGGCGAGTCCGAGATCGAGCGCGAGGGCGCGCAGGTGACTCAGCCAGGTCACCGTCGAGCGGCGCGGGATGATCGCGGCGAACACGGGCAACAACGTCGGCGTCGCGAGCGCGAGCACGATGAAGCCGCACCATGCGAGCGCCGCGTTCGCCGGCAACGTCCACGCCACGAGCAGCGCGGCAACACATGACGGCGGCGACAACGAACGTCGCAGGTTATCGAGCATTTTCCACAACCCGATCAACGGCAGCCGCGGGTCGCCGCGGGCATGTTTTTCGGCGCCCATGTCGCGCCTTCCGAATATCCACGGCAGGAGCTGCCAGTCGCCCCGCACCCAACGGTGCTGGCGCAGCGAAGCGACGTCGAAACGCGCGGGAAATTCCTCGACGACCTCGACGTCCGAGGCGAGACCCGCACGCGCGAACACGCCTTCGAACAGATCGTGCGAGAGCAGCGTGCTCGACGGCACGCGGTCGGCGAGCGCGGCCTCGAACGCGTCGACGTCGTAGATGCCCTTGCCCGCGAACGAGCCTTCGCCGAGGAGGTCCTGGTAGACGTCGGAGACCGCGGCGGCGTACGGATCGACACCCGCCGCGCCCGAAAAGGCACGCTGGAAGAGTGTCGCCTCGACGTTGACCGGCAGCGAAAACGCGACGCGCGGCTGCAGGATCCCATAGCCTTCGAGCACCCGGCCCGCCCGCGCGTCGAAGCGCGGCCGATTGAGTGGATGCGCCATCTTGCCGATGAGCCGGCGCGGCGCCTCGCGCGGCACGCGCGTGTCGGCGTCGAGCGTGAGCACGTAGCGCACGCCCTGCGGTACCCAGGGCGACTTGCCCGTGCTCGTGACGTACGTGGTGTCGGTCGCGCCGCGCAGCAGCCGGTTGAGCTCCTGTAGTTTGCCGCGCTTGCGTTCCCAACCCATCCAGCGCTGCTCGCTCTCGCACCACACCCGCTTGCGATGCAATAGAAGGAAACGTTCACCGCCGGCGGCCATGCCGTATCGGCGATTGAGCCTCGCGATGCCGAGCACCGCGATGTCCAGCAGGGCGTCGTCGTTCGCCAGATGTTCGGTGTCCGCGTCGACCCAGTCCGAGAGCAGGGCGAAATGCAGCTGGTCGTCCGGCGAGGCGAGGTAGTGGATCTCGAGACGATGCAGGTGTTCTTCGACCGACCGGGGCGACGACAACATCACCGGCATCGCGACCAGCGTGCGCAGCTCTTCCGGAATGCCGTCGCGCAGCGCGAGGCCGGGCAGGCGGCTCGCGCCGACTCCGCGCGTCACCGCGCGATTCACCAGCGCCACCGCGATGTCGACCGCCGGTATCGCTCCAAACACGCCGAGCAGTGCCAGCACGGGACCTTCGACGCCGAGCCGCTGCATGATCGCGAGCGCGCTCACGAGGATCAGCGCGCTCACGAAGCAGATCGCCGCGACGTAGTCCGCGGCGCCCGCCGTGAAGGCGATGCGGCTCGGCCAGTCCCGGATTCGCGCGCGAAAACCGATCGTACGTTCGAGGGTCTCGCGCCCTTCGCCGATCAGGTAGAAGCCGGGGTCGCGTTCGCGTTCGCCGCTGCCGTTGCGCGCGAGCTCGAGCACCTGGTGCGCGATCTGCAGTTCCGAGTAGCTCGATCCGCGTCCCATCACCTCGATCGCGTCGCGATAGAGGTTGCGGGTCGCGAAGTCCATATCGGCGAAATTGCTCGCGGTGCCCAGCGTGTCGTCGACCAGGCTGACGCTCTCGAAGAATTCGGCCCAGTCCACGTCGGACATGAGCCGCATGCTCGTGATGATGTTGCGGACGGTGACGTTCGATGCGCCCTGGCGCTGGTGCTCCTCGGCGACGAGCTGCTCGGGTGTGAGCGACTGTCGCTGCAGGTGTTCTTCGAGCCAGACCAGCGCGGGCGTCACGGCCGGATCCTGGTCGCGCAGCCGGTGCACCAGTTGCACGGCGAAGGCCGGCGCGAGCGGGGCGCCACGCTTCTTCCAGGAATTCAGCGCGTTTGGATCGACGGGTCGCCCGTTGACGCCCAGCAGCCGATCGGCGATCGCGTCCGCTTCCTCGCGCGCGGCGCGGCTCGTGCTGATGCGCTGCGCGACGCGCCGCAGGTTTTCGACCAGCACGATGCGCAGCGTGATGGCGACCGCCCACAACTCGCCGATGGTGAGCGGATCGACTTCCTGGTAGGCGCGCACGAAACGACGCAGCGTCTCCGGGTCGAAACGGCTGTCGGTGTGCGCGATGTACGCCCACGCCAGTCCGAAAACGCGCGGAAATCCCGCGAACGGCCCGTTGGCGAGCTTCGGCAGCTGCCGGTAGAAGCCGGGGGGCAGATCCTCGCGGATCTCGCGGATCTGCTCCTCGACGACGTGGTAGTTGTCGAGCACCCACTCGGCGGCGGGCGTGATGCTGCGGCCTTCGTCCACCGACTTGGCGGTGGAGCGATATGCGGCGAGCAGCACTTTTTCGTTGTTGCGCAGTCGCGCGCCGAGCGAGCGGCCGAGTCCGGGTTGCCGGGTGATCTTCTGGGCCGCGGCGAGACTGCGCGCATGCTCCTCCAGCCGCTCGATGCTGAAGATTTCCTCGCGCAGGATGTGCTCGTCGTTCCAGCGATGACCGAACGAAAGCCGATTGACCAGGCCGCGTACATCTGGGTGCAAAACGCCGTCCGCCAAGTAAGTGGAGAACCCGCATTACGCGAAACCTTCGCCGCTGACGCCATGCCAGCAGGCGCCATCGCGTTGTCGGAATGATCCGACATCGCCGGACGTGCTCCGGACCGGTGCTCGCGCACGCCGCACGCTCCGCGGTTCGCCAAAGTAGTTAGCAGCGGAAGGGGGATACCGACCGCGTCGGCAAAGTGCCTACACGGCCGCGAGCGATTGCTGCTCGCGTACCGTGCCTCCTCTCGGCGCCCGGCGCGCGGGTGAATCCGCTGCAACTGGAGTCGCGGCCCTATCTATATCCGCGCACCACGTCCGACCGGAGATTGATCGTCGGTGGAGAAGACGTCCCGTTTTCGAGCACGGCCGCGCGCGACGTCCTGCTGCCGCGCCATGCGGCGAGACTGGCCGCGAAGCACCGCGGGCCGTTCGACCGGGAGGCGCCGCCCATTGCCCATGCATGGGCCGGCAGTTCGCGCGGACGCGGGATGGCTTGCCGTACATCGGGGTATCGCCGACGGGGGATAGCCGCGTGTCATACGCGCTTTGTCATGGTGGCAACGTCATCACGTATGCCGTGTTCGCGGGCGACATCGTGCGTGCCGGAATCGAAGGTCTCACGCACGAGTTAACGGAAGTGTTCGGGTTCGGACGTCCCCTCGGCGTGGCAGGAAGTTAAAATAGCACGCCCGGTCGGCCGCACCCGGGCGAAAAGTCTGCCGCACCGCGGAACCATTCGCGCCGATACCCTGACTACTCCTCATTCCGATGAATGCACGGGCCATGTTCGTAAACGACACCAGCCGACTTCCCGAATCGGGGCGTGTGTGCGTCCAGGGTTTCAGTGGTTCTAAATTGGGCTCCGGCGGCTTCTACAGCCTCACCATCGTCGCCGCCCGCGCGACGGTCGAACCGATGGCGGAGCCGCGTAATCCCGCGCACGTGCTCGGCGTCGGCGCGGAGATCGATTCCGCCAAGGGTCCGGTGTTCGCGGCATATTTCGCCGCGACGCGCGAGCGCTTCGACCTGCAGCCTAACTACCGGCAGGGACTGTTCGTGCTGGTCGACGGGGCGGTGTATGCCGTGGCGTCCGAGAAGGTCACGACCGCGATTCGCCGCGGCTTCAGCACGCGCGAGTTCATCCTGTCGCGCGGAGATCGCCCGCAGCGCAGCGTCGTGTACCGCTGGCCGTGGTACCGTGAGCCGTTCGCATCCGCGAAACCGGGCTTGTCGCAGTCGAAGGATTTCCTGCGCGTGCTCGCGGCCATGGTGGAGGCTTATAGATGAAAGCGCTCGGAGTGATCGGCCTCGGCCGCATGGGTTCGAACATGTCGCGCCGCCTGGCGCGCGCCGGCATCCGCTGCGTCGTCCACGATTCGAAGCCCGAGGCCGTGAAGGCGCTGACCGCGCCGGGCATCGAGGGCGCCGGCTCGCTGCGCGAGCTCGTGGCGGCCCTCGCTCCGCCGCGCGCGATCTGGATCATGGTGCCGGCGAACGTCGTCGATTCCGTCATCGATGAACTTGCACCCCTGCTGCAGGCCGGCGACATCGTGATCGACGGCGGCAACTCCTACTACCGCGACGACGCGCGCCGTGGCGCGACGCTCGCGAAGTCCGGCATCGAATACGTGGACGTCGGGACGAGCGGCGGGGTCGCCGGTCTCGAGCGCGGCTACTGCCTGATGATCGGCGGTCCGGAAGTTCCCGTGCGGCAGCTGGATCCCATCTTCGGCGCGCTCGCGCCCGGCGGCGATGCGCAACCGGAAGGCGGAACCGCGTCGGGGGGTTACCTGCACTGCGGCCCGCACGGCGCCGGGCATTTCGTGAAGATGGTCCACAACGGCATCGAATACGGTCTCATGGCCGCGTATGCCGAGGGTCTCAACATCCTGCACCAGGCCCCCGGTCACGAGTACGACCTGCCGCGGATCACGGAGCTCTGGCGGCACGGCAGTGTCATCACTTCTTGGCTGCTCGATCTGACCGCGAAGGCATTGCGCGAGGACGCGGACCTCGGGCAGTTCTCGGGTCATGTCGAGGATTCGGGCGAGGGACGGTGGACGGTCGAGGCCGCGATCGAGGAAGCGGTTCCCGCGCCCGTGATCAGCGCCGCGTTGTTCAGCCGCTTCGAGTCGCGCGGCAACGCCGTCTTCGCAGGCCGCGTGTTGTCGGCCATGCGCAAGCAGTTCGGCGGTCACGAAGAGAAGAAATAACGCGCCGGCCGCGCGCCCGCGATACCCGGACTGACTACTTCACGAGCGTGACGGGCCCGCGCGAAAGGTGCACGACCTTGAGCGCGACGGAGCCCATCAGCATTCCCTTGACTCGACCCTGGCCGCGCGTGCCCATGACGATCTCGTCGCAATCGTGGCGCCGCGCGAACTTCACGATGGTCTCGGCCGGCTCGCCTTTCTCGAGGTGGAACCGCGGCTTCACGCCGTGACGCTTCGCCGCCTTGCGCGCGGGCTCGAGTGCCTCTCCCGCCTGGCGCTCGGTGAATTCCGCGATCATCGACCGCGTGACGAACCGGCTGGGCGGCAGGGTGGGCTGCACGTTGAGCACGAACAGCTCGTCGTAGTCACCGCGCCGATATCGGTCCGCGGCGATCTCGAGCGCTCGCAGGGAGCTGGAGGATCCGTCGACCGGGACGAGGATGTTCTTCTTGGCCATGTGTCACCCGCTGTGGGAACAGCGAGATTACACGTTGGCCGTGCGGCCAAAAAAGGGGGTGGACTCGTAGTCCACCCCCCAAGGGGAGAGTTACGGAGTGTTTCCGTATCCGATCGCGCCGTTGCAGTGCATCCACTCGCTGTAGCCACCGCCGCCGCAGCTGCCGTTGGCATAGAGGCCGGTGTTGTAGCTCTGCTGCTCGGACTGCCGCGTCTGCCCGTTCACGACGATGTAATCCACCTGGACGTCGCGATTGCCGCTGTCGTTGGTGAACGCCACCGTGATGCCGCCACTCAGTGAAGTCGACGCCGTGTAGTTCTGCATGCCGGTGCCGAGCGTCCACGTCTGCACGTTCTGGTTGTTCACGCGCAGCGTGATCGACTCGCCGCCCGTGCTGCCACGTGCACGCACCGTGAAGCTCTTCGTGCCGCCGCCGCTGCTGCTCGAGGACGAAGAGCTGCTCGAGCTCGAGGACGAAGAACTGCTGCTCGTGCCGCCCACCGTGATGTCGGAGCTGCCGCTGCTCTGATATCCCTCGGTCGCCATGACCATGTAGTTATGCGTGCCGAGGTTCATGCCGCGAGACGCCCACGCGTCGAAGTGATTGCCCGTCGTGATCGTGCCGCCCACGCGCTTGCTCTGCCGCACGCTCCAGTACTGGTAGAACGTCGCCGTGCCGATGATGGACGGCTGGTTCACGCGCTGCGTGCGGTAGATGTCGTACGTGCCGCCGTCGCTCGTCACCGTGCCCATGTAGCCTTGGCCGCCCGGCGGACGCCAGGAGCCCCAGCTGTCGACGATGTAGTACTCGACGAGTGGATTGGTGGTCCAGCCGTACAGGGTCAGGTACGAGTTACCGTTCGGGTTGAACGAACCGGAGTAGTTTACCGTGCGCCGGCCGCCCGGGTTCCAGCCCTTGCCGCCGACCCAGTTGTTGATGTTGCTCCACTGCGATGTGTACCGACCGCCCGACTGGTTGCAGAAGGTGACGTTGCCACTGTCCTTCCAGAAGGAGAAGTAGTAGCCGTCGTGGGTGCCGGTCGCGTTGTTCGTGAGACATTGCGCGTTCGCCTGCGATGCGAACAGGCCGGCGCCGCCGACCAGTGCCGCAAGCATGAGTCTTTTCTTGAAACTAACAATCATGAAATCCCCCTTCTCATTGCGCCCGTTGACGAGATTCAGACCGGCGCAAAAAACGATTGATT